>NZ_JBIDCW010000006.1:218698-332359 GCF_043204795.1 Streptomyces sp. NPDC047706
GCAGGAGTCCTGGAACCGACCGCGGCCCCCCGGAACGCAGGAGTCCTGGAACCGACCGCGGCCCCCCGGAACGCAGGAGTCCTGGAACCGACCGCCTCTTGCGGCAGGACCGGCTGGGCTGGGGTTTCGTGATGCGCCGGGGCCCTCGCCGGTTCGGGATCCGGTGACCGGGAACCTGTGAGGCGCGAGCGGTGTATGACAGGTAGTACTCGCCGCGTCGAAGGGACCATGATCGTGCAACGTCGAGCTGTGACGGCCGTGCTGGCCGCGGCCACCCTCCTGCTCGCGGCCGGCTGCTCCTCCGACGACGGGTCAGGTGGCCCCCCGGACCTGGCACCGGGCCGTACGACGGCGCAGTCGTCGCCCTCGGGACAGCCCGCCGAGCAGACCCCGCCCGCGAAGGGCACGGTCAAGGTGGTGCGCACCGTCGCCGAGGGCCTCGCCAGCCCCTGGGGCCTGGCCGAGCTGCCCGACGGCGACCTGCTCGTCTCCTCCCGCGACGAGGGCACCATCACGCGGGTCGACACCGGGACGGGCAAGAAGACCGAGGTGGGCGAGGTGCCCGGCGTGTCGGCGGAGGGCGAGGGCGGCCTGCTGGGCATCGCCCTCTCCCCGGACTACGCCTCGGACCACATGATCTACGCGTACTACACGTCGGCTTCGGACAACCGCATCGTCCGCATGCTCCACGACGGGCAGAAGCCCTCCGGAGAGCAGCTGGGCGCCCTCGACACGATATTGCGGGGCATCCCCAAGGGCTTCATCCACAACGGCGGCCGCATCGCCTTCGGCCCGGACAAGATGCTGTACGCGGGCACGGGCGAGAGCGGAGAGGAGGGCCTCTCCCAGGACAGGAACTCGCTCGGCGGCAAGATCCTTCGCATGACCCCGGAGGGCGAGCCGGCCCCGGGGAACCCGTTCCCCGACTCGACGGTGTACTCGTACGGCCACCGCAACGTGCAGGGTCTCGCCTGGGACGGCAAGCAGCGCCTGTTCGCCGCGGAGTTCGGCCAGAACACCTGGGACGAGCTGAACGCGATCGTGCCCGGCGGCAACTACGGCTGGCCAAAGGTGGAGGGCAGGGCCGACGACTCGCGCTACCGCGATCCGATGGCCCAGTGGAGCACCGACGAGGCCTCCCCCAGCGGCATCGCCTACGCCGAAGGCTCCCTGTGGATGGCGGGTCTGGGCGGCGAACGCCTGTGGCGCATCCCCCTGGACGGCACGAAGACCTCCGCCGACCCCCAGGCCTTCCTGGAGGGTGAGCACGGGCGCCTGCGCACGGTCCTCGCGGCGGGCGGCGGCAAGCTGTGGCTGACGACGAGCGAGACCGACGGCAGGGGGTCCCCGGAGGCCGGGGACGACCGGATTCTGGAGCTGGAGGTGAGCTGACGCCCGTCATGTGCGGCCGGGGGTGAGCAGCGCCCGTCGTTCGGATCACGGTGCGGGCGCGACGGGCCCCGGGCCGGATCCCACGGTGCCGGGGTCCTCTCCGGCGGGTTCCGGTGCCCGGACGACGACCTTCCCGGACGCGAGGTCTATCGGGCCGCGGCCCGGGTCGCCGTCGCCGACGTCCTGCCGGGTCAGCTCCAGGCGGTTCCGCTCCTCCCGGGTGTGCTTGCGGCCGGGGGCGAACAGATCCTCGAAGACGTTGAACATGCGACCTCCTCGGCCGGGTGCCGTCCAGCGTAGGCCTCAGCCCGCCGTCCGCGTCGTGAGCCGCCCGGAAGGGAACAGGCCCAGCCGGTGCGCCACCGCCGCCGCCTCGCCCCGGCCCGAGACGCCGAGCTTGGCCAGGATGTTGGAGACATGGACGCTGGCCGTCTTCGGGGAGATGAAGAGTTCCTCGGCGATCTGGCGGTTGGTGCGTCCCTCGGAGACCAGGCGCAGGACATCGCGTTCGCGGGTGGTGAGGCCCAGCGCCTCGACGGGGTCGGCGGCCTGCTGCGGCTCGGGGACCGGGGCCAGGCTGAGGCGGGCGCGCTGGGCGAGGAGGGTGACGGCGTCAGCGAGGGGGCGGGCGCCGAGATGGTCGGCGGCGGCGTGGGCGAGGCGCAGCAGCTCGACGACGCGGTCGCGGTGGTCCGTGGCGTCCGTGGCGAGCAGGGCCTCGGCGAGGCGGTGGCGGGCCCACGCGAGGTCGTAGGGGCGTTCCAGCCGCTCGAAGGATGCGACGACCAAGGCCCAGGTGTCGGCGGTGTCGCTGCCCTCGGCCCTGTGGAGTTCGGCGCGGACCCACTGCTCATGGGCGAGGCAGATGGGTGCCCTGGTGGTGAGGGTCTTGACGGTGGCGAGGATCCGGTCGAGTGCCTCGGCGCGGCCCTGCGCGGCGGCGGGCAGGCTGCGGGCATCGGCCTCGGCGGTGGCGGCGGCCACCAGCAGCCGCCAGCCGTACTGCTGGGTGCCGGGCGGGGTGCCGGCGTCCAGGGCGGCGTGGAGTTCGGCGCGGGCGTCGAGGATGCGCCCTTCCGATGCGGCGATGCCGACGGCGATGGCGGCCACCGGCAGCCACTGCTGAGGCATGGGGTCGTGCGAGCCGAACGCGGCGCGGGCGGCGTCCAGTTGGCGTTCGGCCTCGGCCACGTCGCCGCGGCCGAGGGCGAGATGGGCCAGGCAGACGCAGCCGGAGCCCTGGGGTTTGGCGCTCCGTCCGCGCCGGAACACGTTCAGCGCGGCCTGTTCGGCCTCCTGCCAGCGGCCGAGGCTGTACAGCGACTCGGACAGGTTGGACCACACCCAGGCCTCGGTGTCGAGGAGGCCGAACTTCCGGGCGAAGGCCGCGCCTTCCTCCAGCAGCGGCGCGGCCTCCCCGGAGCGGCCGATGGCTTCGAGCTGGGCGGGCAGGTTCACGTACGCGCGTCCGGCGGCATAGGCGAAGCCCTCGCCGAGGGCCCGTGCCTTGACCTCGTACATCTCGGCGAGTCCCGCTTCGGCGTTGCCGGCGTCGACGGTGAGGCCACCGAGGGTGAGGCGGGCGTTCAGCTCTATCTCACGGGTGCCGACCATGCGCGCGTACTGCACGGCTCGCTCGGCGGCGGCGAGGGCCTCGGGACCGGGCTGGTGCAGCATCGACCAGTTGGCGACGTCGGTGAGGACCTCGGCGTGCACCTCGGAGGGCGGCAGGCCGCGCAGGAGTTCCTGCGCCGTGGCCAGCTCCTGCCAGCCGTCGCCCCGGGCCAGGGCCTGGACCAGCCGGGAGCGCTGGCTCCAGAACCAGGCGGCGCGCAGGGGGTCGTCCTCGTCCTCCAGGATGCTGAGCGCACGCCGGATGATCTTCATGGCGCGTTCGCGTTCGCCGCAGAAGCGGCCGGCGACGGCGGCCTCGGCCATCAGGTCGAGGAAGCGCAGCGGGGTGGTCGCGGGGTCGCAGCCGCAGGGCGGGTAGGACGCGGTGTAGTCGACGGGGCGCAGCGCGGCGCGCACGTCCGCGGGGGCGGCGTCCCAGAGTTCCATCGCGCGTTCGAGAAGCCGCAGTTGCTCGGAGTAGGCGTCGCGGCGGCGGGCGGCGACGGAGGCGGCGAGGACGGCGGGCAGGGCCTTGGCGGCGTCGTTCGCGTGGTACCAGTAACTGGCCAGGCGGGCCACGCGCTGGTCGGCGGGGACAAGTCCCGGGTCCGCCTCCAGGGCCTCGGCGTAGCGGCGGTTGAGGCGGGAGCGCTCGCCCGGCAGCAGGTCGTCGGCGACGGCCTCGCGGACCAGGGAGTGCCGGAAGCGGTAGCCGTCGCCGGTCGGGGCGGCGAGCAGGATGTTGGCGTTCACGGCGGCGCGCAGCGCCTCGATGAGGTCGTCCTCGCCGAGTCCGGCGACGGCGGCGAGCAGCCGGTACTCAACCGTGGAGCCGCCCTCGGCGACGATCCGGGCGACCCGCTGGGCGCGCTCGGGCAGCGCCTCGGCGCGGACGAGGAGCAGATCGCGCAGGGAGTCCGTCAGGCCCGTGCAGGAACCCTCGCATGCGGCGGCGGCGAGTTCCTCGACGAAGAAGGCGTTGCCGTCGGAGCGCTGGAAGATCGCGTCGACCTGGGCGGGGTCCGGTTCCGCGGCGTGGATTCCGGCGATCTGACGGGTCACTTCCTCGCGGTTGAAGCGGGGCAGTTCGATGCGCAGCACCGTGCGCAGCCGGTCGAGTTCGGCGAGCAGCGGGCGCAGCGGGTGGCGGCGGTGGATGTCGTCGGAGCGGTAGGTGGCGAGGACGACGAGGCGGCCGGTGCGCAGGGTGCGGAACAGGTAGGCGAGCAGATGGCGGGTGGAGGCGTCGGCCCAGTGCAGGTCCTCCAGGGCGACGACGACCGTGCAGTCGGCGGCGAGGCACTCCAGGAGGCGGGCGGTGAGCTCGAAGAGGCGGGCCATGCCCTCCTCGTCGTGGCGCCCGGCGCCCGCGTCCCCCAACTCGGGCAGCAGCCGGGCAAGTTCCTCCTCCTGACCGGCTGCCGCGGCGGCCAGCTCGGCGGGAAGTTCACGGCGCAGGGCCCGCAGCGCGGTGGAGAACGGGGCGAACGGCAGCCCCTCGGCGCCGATCTCGACACAGCCGCCGACGGCGACGACGGCTCCCTTGCGGGCGGCCGCGGTGGCGAACTCCTCGACGAGGCGGGTCTTGCCGACGCCGGCCTCACCGCCCAGCAGCAACGCCTGCGGCTCGCCGGCAGCGGCACGGACGAGCGCGTCGTTCAGCGTGCCCAACTCCTCGGCACGGCCGACGAACACCGGACTGACGGACCTGGTCTCCACGCCCCCGAGCATCGCACGAGGGTCCGGCGGCCCGGCACCGGTTTTCGCCAGGGCGCCCGGCACCCGGGCGCGCTCCTCGCGGGCGCCGAGCGCCTCGCGCGGCGGAGACGCGGGACGACGGAGGCCGGCTGCCCGCTCCCCCGCCGCCCAACGCGCGGGCGCTCCCCCGTGCTCCGCCGCCCTCACCGGGAACCGCCCCGCGTTCACGCGGCCCGTGGGGACCGGTGACTGCGTGGGCGGTGGGTATGCGACTCGCTCTGCGCGGTGCGTGCCGCGGCTTCGTCGCGGGCGGCGCGGGCGAGGCGTACCGCCTCACGGGCCTGTCGTTCCTGCTCGGCGCGGCGGATCAGTTCGCTGGAACGCGCCTGGTGCATCTCGAACTCGAACATCTTCTCTCCCCTGAGGATCCGGTGGTCGTCACCGGAGGAACCGGTGGTCGTCATCGCCTGCCGCGATGCCTCCACTGTCGTCTCCCAGGGAGGTCCGCCACATCGGGAGAGTTCCGCATCTTCCGAGGTGGGCGGGGGCCTTAGAAACGCGTGAGGGGCCCCAGGGGGTGCGTAAGTGCCTTACACACGCCCCGGGGCCCCTCGGGAGCTGCGGGGTCTCAGCCCGCGGCGGGCAGCCCGAGCAGGACGTCGGTGTACTTGAGTACGGCCAGGATCAGGCCGATGACGCCGAGGGAGACACCACCCCAGGCGACCGACCTGATCCACGGCGCCTGCGGCCCGCCGGGGGCGCCGAACGCGGGGCGGGCCAGGACGACGACGCCGGCGATCAGCGCGGCCAGCGCGAACACGCCGGCCCACAGGGCGTTGGCGGCCCAGGCGTCGCCGTAGCCCTCCTTGACCATCGCGGCGACGCTGGAGGACTGCGAGGTCTGCATCTGGCCGATCAGCGACTCGCGCGCGGAGGCCACGGTGCCGACCCAGCTGCCGGTGAGCGAGACGACGCCGAGGGCGGCGGAGACGACGGCTCCGGCACCCTGCCCGACGCCGGTGGCTTCGCTCCGGCCGACCCGCGGCG
Organism: Streptomyces sp. NPDC047706; assembly: GCF_043204795.1. NCBI lineage: Bacteria > Bacillati > Actinomycetota > Actinomycetes > Kitasatosporales > Streptomycetaceae > Streptomyces > Streptomyces sp. NPDC047706. Next base: position 224,450 of record NZ_JBIDCW010000006.1, read on the forward strand.
CCTCGGGCTGCCCGTCACCGTCCTCGGTCACGGGGGTGGTGCCGCCCTCCGTGGCGGTGGTGTCCGCCGTGCCGGCCCGCTCCTCGTCGGTCTTCGCCCCGGTCTCGGCGCCGGTTTCCGCGGGGGTCTCGGCGGGGGTCTCGTCCACAGTCTTGGTTCCCATGCCCGCACCGTACGGACGCTGTCTGAGAGGTTCCTTAATGATCGCTGTACGCGTCACGCGCGCGTGCCCCGGTCCACTCCGGTGCCAGCACCGCCCAGATCTCGTAGTCCTGCCGCACGCCCCGCCAGGGGTAGCACTCGCGCAGCACACCTTCCCGGGTCATGCCCAGCCGCCGTGCCACGTCGATGCTGGCCGTGTTGCCGGACGCCGCGTGCCACTCCACCCGGTGCATGCCGCGCTCGGCGAACGCCCAGTCGATCAGGACGCGGGACGCGCGCGTGACCAGGCCTCGTCCGGTGGCCGCCGGTTCCAGCCAGCAGCCGATCTCGCAGACCCCGGTCGCGGTGTCGAAGACGCGGAAGAGGACACCGCCGACGAGCTTGCCGTCCAGCCAGACGCCGTGCAGGGAGCCGCTGTCGGCGGCGCGCTTGTCGGCGTAGGACTGGAGGAGGTCCCGCGCGGAGTCGAGGTCGGTGGTCTTGGAACCGAACGGGATGTGCCGGGTGATGAAGTCCCGCCCGCGGTCGAGGTGGGCGAGGAACTGCTCGGCGTGCCAGGGCTCCAGGGGGCGCAGCAGTGCGCCGTCGTCACCGAGGGATATCGCGTACATCCGAACGTCGCTCCTTCTCCAGTACGTCCACGACGCCCGAGAGCTTCTCACGTTCGGACTCGACGTCCGCGAGGTTTTCCTGCTCGGCCCGGCACTCGGGCGGCTCGATGCTGATCCGGGGCAGACACCTGTCGAGCCGGCGCGGCAGCCACCAGTTGGCGTCGCCGAGCAGGTGCATGAGGGCGGGCACCAGCAGCGTGCGGAGCACGAAGGCGTCCAGGGCGACGGCGGCGGCGAGCGCGATGCCGAACATGGCGATCACGCGGTCGCCGCTGAGGACGAAGGCGAGGAAGACCGCGATCATGATCACCGCGGCCGAGTTGATCACGCGGCCGGTCTCGGCGAGGCCGATCCGGACGGCCCGCCGGTTGTCGCCGGTCTCCAGCCACTCCTCGTACATCCGGCTGACCAGGAAGACCTGGTAGTCCATGGAGAGCCCGAACAGCACCGAGACCATGATCACGGGCAGGAAGGGCTCGATCGGGCCCGCGCGGCCCAGGCCGAGCAGTTCGCTGCCCCAGCCCCACTGGAAGATCGCGACGACCACCCCGAACGAGGCGGCGACGGCGGCCACGTTCATCGCGGCGGCCTTCAGCGGGATGACGACGGACCGGAAGGCGAGCAGGAGCAGCACACAGCCGAGGCCGATGACGACGCCGACGAACAGCGGCAGCTTGCCGACGATGACGTCGGCGAAGTCGTCGTAGCCCGCCGTGACGCCGCCGACGTGCACGTCGAGCGAGGTGCCCGCCTCGGCGCGCGGCAGCGCCTCTGTGCGCAGCCGGTCGACGAGCTCGCTGGTACTCGCCGACTGCGGGGAGGACTCGGGTACGACGGTGAGGTACGCGATCCGGCCGCCGGAGTCGAACATCACCGGTGTCACGGCCTCGACGCCCTCGGTGCCGCGCAGGGCGCCGGCGAGGCTGTCGGCGGCGAGCCGGTCCTCGGCGCCGTGGATCTCGGTGACGAGCGTGAGGGGGCCGTTGACGCCGGGTCCGAAGCCGTCGGCGAGCAGGTCGTACGCCTGCCTGGTCGTGGTCGACTCGGGGTTGTTGCCCTGGTCGGCGGTGCCGAGGCGGAGCCCGAGGGTGGGGAGCGCCAGCAGGGTGACGACGGCGAGCGCGACGGCACCGAGCTTCTTGGGGTGCCGTTCGACGAAGGCGGACCAGCGGGCGGCGAACCCGGTGGGCACTTCGGGCTCGGGGCCGTTCTCCTCCAGCCTGCGGCGTTCGCGGCGGCTGAGCGCACGCATCCCGATGAACGACAGCAGCGCCGGCAGCAGAGTCACGGAGGCGGCGACGGTGAGCAGCACGGTCAGCGAGGCCGCGACGGCCACCCCGTTGAGGAAGCCGAGCTGGAGTATCAGCATCCCCAGCAGCGCGATGCAAACGGTCGCACCCGCGAACACCACCGCGCGACCCGTGGTGGCCACCGCCGTCGTGGCCGCCTCGGCGACGCTCAGGCCGCGCTTCAGGCCGCGCCGGTGCCGGGTGACGATGAACAGCGCGTAGTCGATGCCGACGCCCAGCCCGATCAGCACGCCCAGCACCGGCGCGAAGTCGGCGACGGTCATGACGTGCCCGAGCAGCCCGATGCCGGCGTACGCGGTGCCGACGCCGACCAGTGCGGTGGCGATGGGCAGCAGGGATGCGGCGAGCGAGCCGAAGGCGACGAACAGCACGACCGCGGCGACGGCCACGCCGACGACCTCCGCGACATGGCTGCCGGAAGCGTCGGTGATCCCCCCGGCGGTGCCGCCGAGCTCCACCTGGAGCCCGTCCGCCTCGGCGTCGCCGGCGGCGTCCACGACCGCCCTGACCTCGGACTCCCGGACGTTCTCGGGCTGCTCGCGGAAGGCGACGGAGGCGTAGGCGGTGCGGCCGTCCTCGCTGATCTGGCCCGCGCCCTGGCCTTCGTACGGACTCACCACGGCGGCCACGCCGGGCAGTTGGGCGATCGAATGAAGGGTGCGGGTCATCGTCTGCTCGACGTCGGCGGCGCGGACCGACCCGGACTCGGTGTGCCAGACCACCGTTCCGGCGGCGCCGCCCATGTCCGGGAAGCCTTCCTCGAGCAGCTGCCCTGCCCTCCCCGACTCGGTGCCGGGGACCTGGTAGTCGTTCGAGTACGCCGTTCCGGCCACGGCGGCGGCCGCGGTCACCCCGCCGAAGGCGAGGAGCCACAGGAGAACCGCTGCCAGACGGTTCCGGACACACCAGCGTGCTAGGGCTGCCACGAACGTGCTCCCAGAGACGATTTGTGGATCTTTGGCCGGGAACAGTCGTCCATGCACTGAACGGCCCGCAAAGAACGCATGAGCAATGCGTAGCCACTCTTGCAGGGAGAAATGATCGTTAGGTCATTTCGTGCGGTTATTCACAGGACTGGGAGATGGCTCACAGGACAGGCGGCTGCACGCTGTCGCCCCTCAGTCGAACTGGTCTCCGAGCGCCATCACCATCACCCCGCCCACCAGCAGCCACACCGCCCGCCGGGTACGTCCGCGCGATCCCAGCACCGCGGCACCAGCGCAGACGGCCGCCCCGAGGGCGTAGGCGGCCGGAACGAGCGCCGGTTCGCTGGACGCCGCCCGCAGCGCGGACGCCGCCAGCCCGGCGAACGCCAGCAGCCCGCCGGTCCCGGCCGTGGTCCACCGGGCGCGCCGCGCCTCCGGCGCCGGATCAGCGGCGTCCCCGACCGGCTCCCCCGCGTCGCCGGCGCTCCCGGCGCTCCCGGCCTCCCCTGCCTCCTGCCCGCTCCCCGGATCCCCCGGATCCCCCGGGGCCCCCGCGCTCCCGGCGGCTCCCGCGACCGCCGGGCAGTACGGGCCGTCCGGCTCGTCCGGGCTTCCCGGACGGCCCGTACTGCCGGCAGCGGGGGCTTCGGCCTCGCACTCCACCTCGGCTATCCCGGAAGGCCCCTCGGAGTCACCGCGTCCACTCATGGCGCGCGAGCGTAGCGTCTCCCTGCCGGGAATCCGGATGCGGCCCCCGCCGGCCACCTGCTGCGGGGCAGCGAGGTGTGCGCGCAGGAGTGCCCGAGCGGGTTCAGGGCGAGCAGGGCGCGCGATTCTGCGCAGATGCTGCGCGCGGACCAGGGCCGCACGCCGGGGATGTCCGGCTGGTGGGGCGGCGCTCGCCCTGACGCACGGATGGGGGCGCGCCGGGACGGCGCGCCCCCACGGGTGCGGTTGCTCAGGCCTCTTCGACGCCCAGCCGCTGCAGGATCAGCTCCTTGACGCGGGCCGCGTCGGCCTGCCCCCGGGTCGCCTTCATGACCGCGCCGACCAGGGCGCCGGCCGCGGCCACCTTGCCGCCGCGGATCTTGTCCGCGATGGCGGGGTTGCCGGCGATGGCCTCGTCGACGGCGGTGCCGAGAGCGCCTTCGTCGGAGACGACCTTCAGGCCGCGCTTGTCGACGACCTCGTCCGGGGTGCCCTCGCCCGCGAGGACGCCCTCGATGACCTGCCGGGCCAGCTTGTCGTTCAGGTCACCGGCGGTCACCAGCTCGGTGACACGGGCGACCTGAGCCGGCGTGATCGCCAGCTCGTCGAGCGCCTTGCCCGACTCGTTGGCGCTGCGGGCCAGTTCACCCATCCACCACTTGCGGGCGGACGCGGCGTCGGCACCGGCCTCGATCGTGGCGACGATCGGCTCCAGCGCACCGGCGTTGAGGATCGCCTGCATCTCGGTGGCGGAGACGCCCCACTCCTCGCGGAGCCGGTTACGGCGCACCAGCGGCAGTTCGGGAAGCCCCGCGCGCAGTTCCTCGACCCACTCGCGGGACGGGGCGACCGGGACCAGGTCGGGCTCCGGGAAGTACCGGTAGTCCTCGGCCTCCTCCTTCACGCGGCCCGAGGTGGTGGACCCGGTGTCCTCGTGGAAGTGCCGGGTCTCCTGCACGATCGTGCCGCCGGACGACAGCACGGCCGCGTGCCGCTGCACCTCGAAACGGGCCGCGCGCTCCACGGACCGCAGCGAGTTGACGTTCTTCGTCTCGCTGCGGGTGCCGAACTTGTCGGCGCCCTTGGGCATCAGCGACAGGTTCACGTCGCAGCGCATCTGGCCCATCTCCATGCGGGCCTCGGACACGCCGAGGGCACGGATCAGTTCGCGCAGCTCACGCACGTACGCCCGGGCGACCTCGGGAGCGCGCTCGCCCGCACCGACGATCGGCTTGGTGACGATCTCGATCAGCGGGATGCCGGCGCGGTTGTAGTCGAGCAGGGAGTGGGACGCGCCGTGGATACGGCCGGTGGCGCCGCCGACGTGCGTCGACTTGCCGGTGTCCTCCTCCATGTGGGCGCGCTCGATCTCCACGCGGAAGGTCTCGCCGTCCTCCAGCTGGACGTCGAGATAGCCGTCGAAGGCGATCGGCTCGTCGTACTGGGAGGTCTGGAAGTTCTTCGGCATGTCCGGATAGAAGTAGTTCTTCCGGGCGAAGCGGCACCACTCGGCGATCTCGCAGTTCAGCGCGAGGCCGATCTTGATGGCGGACTCGACGCCGGTCGCGTTGACGACCGGGAGCGCGCCGGGCATGCCGAGGCAGACGGGACAGGTCTGGGTGTTCGGGTCGGCGCCGAGCGCGGTCGAACAGCCGCAGAACATCTTGGTCCTGGTGCCGAGTTCGACATGGACCTCGAGGCCCATGACGGGGTCGTACGACGCCAGCGCGTCCTCGTACGACACCAGGTCGGTCGTGGTGGTCACGGTGAAAACTTCCCTCTCAGCCCAGCAGGACGTCGTCGTCGCCCAGCCGCTTCAGCTCGCGGTAGAGCATGGCGAGGCCGGTGACGACGCCGGCGGCGGTCACGACGGCGTCGGCGAGCCGCAGCGTGTCGTTCTCGGCGCGGGCCTTCTTGATCTGCTTGGCGACGCCGATCGCGCCGAACGCGGTGGCGGCCATGGACAGGTACGTACCGGACTTGGACTTCTTGAAGCCCTTGGCCTTGGTCAGTGCACTCACAGCGACGGAGCCTCCTCGAGGAGCGGGTGCCCCCACTTTTCCACGAAGGCGGCCTCGACGGCGGCGCCCACCTTGTACAGCCGGTCGTCCCGCATCGCCGGGGCGATGATCTGGAGCCCGACCGGCAGGTTGTCCTCCGGTGCGAGACCGCAGGGCAGCGACATGGCCGCGTTGCCCGCCAGATTGGTCGGGATGGTGCACAGGTCGGCGAGGTACATCGCCATCGGGTCGTCGGCGCGCTCGCCGATCGCGAACGCGGTCGTCGGGGTCGTCGGGGAGACGATCACGTCGACCTGCTCGAAGGCCTTCTCGAAGTCCCGCGTGATGAGGGTGCGGACCTTCTGCGCCGAGCCGTAGTACGCGTCGTAGTAGCCGCTCGACAGGGCGTACGTGCCGAGCATGATGCGCCGCTTGACCTCGGGGCCGAAGCCGGCTTCGCGGGTCAGGGAGGTGACCTCCTCGGCCGAGTGGCTGCCGTCGTCGCCGGTGCGCAGGCCGTAGCGCAGACCGTCGAAGCGGGCCAGGTTGGAGGAGCACTCGGACGGCGCGATCAGGTAGTACGCCGACAGCGCCAGGTCGAAGGACGGGCAGTCCAGCTCGACGATCTCGGCGCCCAGCTCCCTGAGCAGCGCCACGGACTCGTCGAAGCGCTGGATGACGCCGGCCTGGTAGCCCTCGCCGCGGAACTGCCTGACGACGCCGACGCGCATGCCCTCGACACTGCCGTTGCGGGCGGCCTCGACGACCGGCGGGACCGGGGCGTCGATCGAGGTGGAGTCCATCGGGTCGTGCCCGGCGATCACCTCGTGCAGCAGCGCCGCGTCCAGGACCGTACGGGCGCAGGGCCCGCCCTGGTCGAGGGACGAGGAGAACGCCACCATGCCGTAGCGGGAGACGGCCCCGTACGTGGGCTTCACGCCGACGGTGCCGGTGACGGCGGCCGGCTGGCGGATGGAGCCGCCGGTGTCCGTGCCGATGGCGAGCGGGGCCTGGTAGGAGGCGAGCGCGGCGGAGGAGCCGCCGCCGGAGCCGCCGGGGATGCGGGTGAGGTCCCAGGGGTTGCCGGTGGGTCCGTACGCGCTGTTCTCGGTCGAGGACCCCATGGCGAACTCGTCCATGTTGGTCTTGCCGAGGATCACCACGTCGGCGTCCTTCAGCCGCTTGGTGAGGGTGGCGTCGTAGGGCGGGATCCAGCCCTCGAGGATCTTGGAGCCGACCGTGGTGGGGATGCCCTCGGTGGTGAAGATGTCCTTCAGCGCCAGCGGCACGCCGGCCAGCGGGCCGAGCCGCTCGCCGCGCTCCCGCTTGGCGTCGACGGCCCGCGCCTGGGCGAGGGCGCCCTCGCGGTCGACGTGCAGGAAGGCGTTGACCTTCTCGTCGACGGCCTCGATGCGGGCCAGGTGGGCCTCGGTGACCTCGACCGCCGTGAGCTCGCCGGAGGCGATCCTCGCGGCGGTCTCGGCCGCGGTGAGCTTGATGATTGCGTCCGTCATGCGGATTACTCCTCCCCCAGGATCTGCGGCACCTTGAAACGCTGCTGCTCCTGGGCCGGGGCGCCGGAGAGCGCCTGCTCGGGGGTGAGCGAGGGGCGGACCTCGTCCGGGCGCATGACGTTCGTCAGCGGGAGCGGGTGCGAGGTCGGCGGTACGTCTTGGTCGGCGACCTCGCTGACGCGGGCGACCGCGCCGATGATGTCGTCCAGCTGTCCCGCGAAGTGGTCGAGTTCTTCGGGCTTCAGCTCCAGACGCGCCAGCCGGGCGAGGTGGGCGACCTCCTCGCGCGTGATGCCAGGCATGCAGCGATCCTCTGGGGTGAGTGTGTGTGGTTTGGCCTCAATCCTATGGGGCGGCGGCTCGTACCTGTTAAACGGTTTCCGCGGGGCGGGGGCGCCCGGCCGCCGGGGCGGCTGCCGCTATTCGTCCGAGGCCGCCGCCGGCAGGGCCGCCGCCGGGCGCTGCCACCCGCGGGAGCCCCGGGCCCGCAGCCATGCGGTGGTCTCCTCGGGCGGCATCGCCGCCGCGACCAGCCACCCCTGTACGGCGTCACAGCCCAGGTCGCGCAGGCGTTCCCAGGTCTCGTCGTCCTCGACGCCCTCGGCGACGACAAGCAGCCCGAGCGAGTGCGCGAGGTCGACCGTGCAGCGCACGATCTCCGCGTCCTCGGTGTCGATCGCCAGCCGGGCCACGAACGACCGGTCGATCTTCAGTTCGCTGACCGGGAGCCGGCGCAGATGGACCAGTGAGGAGTATCCGGTGCCGAAGTCGTCCAGGGACATCTTCACGCCGTGGCCGGTCAGCCCGGCCAGGGTGTCGGCGGCCCGCTGCGGGTCCTCCAGGAGCACGTGCTCCGTTATCTCCAGTTGGAGCGCTCCCGCCGGGACTCCGTGCCGGGCGAGCCGGGCGGCGACGGATCCCGCGAAGCCGGGGGTGTGCACGTCACGCGGCGACACGTTCACCGCGACCGGCACGAAAAGTCCCTGCGAGCGCCACTGGGCCACCTGGGCGAGCGCCGTCTCCAGCACGTACTCCGTCAGGTGCGGCATCAGGCCCGACGACTCGGCGATCGCGATGAACTCGTCCGGCGGCACCTTCCCGCGCTCCGGGTGCACCCACCTCACCAGCGCCTCCAGCCCGGCCACCTGACCGTCGAAGCGCACCTTGGGCTGGTAGTGCAGCTCCACCTCGTGCGCGTCCAGCGCCCGGCGCAGGTCGGCGAGGAGGCCGAGGCGGTCCGGGGTGTTCGAGTCCCGCTTGGACTCGTAGACCTCGACGCCCGTGCGATCACGCTTCGCCTGGTACATCGCCACGTCCGCGCGGCGCAGCAGTCCCTCGGCGTCGAGGGCGTGGTCGGGGAAGACGGCGACGCCCGCGCTGGCCTCCAGCACGAGGGTGAGACCGTCGAGGTCGAGGGGGGAGCTCAGCGCGGCCACCAGGCCGCGGGCGATCCGGGTCGCGGACGTCGTGGAGTCGGCGACCGGCAGTAAGACGGCGAACTCGTCACCGCCGAGCCGGGCGGCCTCCGCCCCGCGCGGCAGGGCCATCCGCAGCCGGTCGGCGGTCTGCAGCAGCAGCCGGTCACCGGCGAGATGACCGAGGGTGTCGTTGACCGACCGGAACCGGTCGAGGTCGATCAGCATCAGTGCGGCGCGGGCGTCGATGCGCTCGGCGTCGTCCAGTGCGGTCCAGATGCGCTCCAGGAGCCACTGGCGGTTGGGCAGCCCGGTGAGCGGATCGCGCAGTTGCTCCTCCGCACGGGCGCGGGCTATCCACAGGGTGGAGTCGAGAGCGACCAGGGGGATGGCGAACAGCGGCAGCAGGATCGGCTTGGCGACGGCGACCACGCAGATCAGCGGCGCGATGCCGAGCAGCGCGACCGCGACCAGGCCGTGCCGGACCAGGGTGGTGCGGGCGATGGTGGGCAGTCCGCCCGCGCGGGGCGCGTGCAGATACCACAGCAGGGTGCGCGAGACCGCGAGGTAGGCGGTGGCGACCAGGACGACCTCGGTGGCGGTGTAGAGGGTCCAGGTGGCGGGGTGCCAGGGGTCCTCGACCGACGGCACCCGGCCGAAGGCGGCCAGCAGCACGGCGCCGGCGCCGATGCCGAGGATGTCCACCGCGCCGTGCAGCACGCCCTGCCGCCAGCGGTGGCGCCGGGCTATGCCGACCAGGACCACGACGGTGAGGCTGACCATCCCGGCGGGCACCCAGCCGTACAGCAGCAGGACGGCGAGGGTCAGGGCGGCTCCGGAGCCGGTGCCGCCCCACCAGCGGGCGCGGCCGAGCGCGACCAGGTGGCCGACGATGATGCCGGTCAGCACGGCCAGCGACCAGCCGGCCGTGCCGGCGGGGAACAGCGCGTGGTTGCCGGTGAACGCGCGCAGGAACCCGGCGCCGAGAGCGAACCCGGCTGCCGCGACGACCGCCGCGGGCAGCGCGGGCCAGGACAGGTGCCGTTCGGCGTCGGCTTCCGGCAGTCCGGCGGCGTGCCCGGCGGTGAGGGCGGCGGCGCCGCGGCCGTCGAGCACGATGCGCTGTCCGGGGCCCTGGTCCCGCGTCGCCGCGGCACTCGCACGCCAGGCCGAACGGAGTCCCCCTCGCCAGGCGCCGCTCATCCGGCGCAGCCGTGAGTACGGGGCGGCGCTCTCGGTCGGTTCCATTCCCGTCCCTCTCACAGCCGGCGGTGCCCACGCCACGGGGTCCGATGCCCGACATCCGTCAACGGCCCCGCGCTGGAAAACCGTTCCCCGTACCCACGAAGGTCAAGGGAATGCCCCAACCGCAGCTGGGCACGGCAGGTGCACACCTCAACAGTAGGCCGCAGAAGGCTTCCACGGGCAGCGGTCGTCGACGGTTGCCCGAATGCGCCCCGGCCGCCCGTATGCATCTGGTATGCGCCGATCGGGTGTTCCTCAACCGCTACTCGCCGGTCGGAAGTGCGACTTCCGACGCCGCCTCAGGCCCTTGCTCCAGGAGGACGCTGAACCCGTCCTCGTCCAGGACCGGCACCTTGAGTTGCACGGCCTTGTCGTACTTCGACCCGGGGTTGTCACCCACAACGACGAACGACGTCTTCTTCGAAACCGAACCGGTCACCTTGGCGCCCCTTGTCTGCAACGCCTCCTTCGCGCCGTCCCGCGTGAACCGTTCGAGCGTGCCGGTGACGACGACGGTGAGGCCTTCGAGCGGGCGGGGGCCCTCGTCCTCGCCGGTGCGCTCCTCCTCCAGGCGGACGCCGGCGGCCATCCACTTGCGGATGATCTCGCGGTGCCAGTCCTCGGCGAACCACTCCTTGAGCGAGGCGGCGATGATCGGGCCGACACCGTCGGTGGTGGCCAGCTCCTCCTCGGTGGCCTGCTCGATGCGGTCGACGGAGCGGAACTCGCGGGCCAGCGCCTCGGCTGCGACAGGGCCGACATGACGGATCGACAGGCCCGTCAGGACGCGGGCCAGCGGGCGCTGCTTGGCGGCGGCGATGTTCTCCAGCATCGCGAGCGCGTTCTTCTTCGGCTCGCCCTGCTGGTTGGCGAAGACCGTGACGATCTTCTCCTCGCCGGTCCTGGGGTCCCGCTTGGGCAGGCCGCTGTCCTGGTCGAGCACGTACGCCTTGATGGGCAGCAGCTGCTCGAACGTGAGGTCGAACAGATCGCCCTCGTCCTTCAGCGGCGGCTCGGCCGGCTCCAGCGGCTTGGTGAGGGCGGCCGCCGCGACATAGCCGAAGTGCTCGATGTCCAGCGCCTTGCGGCCCGCCAGATAGAACAGCCGTTCGCGCAGTTGTGCGGGGCAGGTGCGGGAGTTCGGGCAGCGCAGGTCCACGTCGCCCTCCTTCATCGGCCGCAGCGCCGTACCGCACTCGGGGCACTCGGAGGGCATCACGAACTCACGCTCGGTGCCGTCGCGCAGGTCGACGACCGGGCCGAGGATCTCCGGGATGACGTCACCGGCCTTGCGCAGCACCACCGTGTCGCCGATGAGCACGCCCTTGGCCTTGACGACGTCCTGGTTGTGCAACGTGGCGAACTCGACCTCCGAACCGGCCACCGTCACCGGCTCGACCTGCGCGTACGGCGTGACGCGGCCGGTGCGGCCCACTCCCACACGGATGTTGACGAGCTTGGTGTTGACCTCCTCCGGTGCGTACTTGTACGCGATCGCCCAGCGCGGGGCGCGGGCCGTGGAGCCGAGGCGGCCCTGGAGGCGGATCTCGTCGAGCTTGACCACCACGCCGTCGATCTCGTGCTCCACGGAGTGGCGGTTCTCGCCGTAGTACGCGATGAACTCGCGTACGCCTTCGAGGTCGTCGACCACCTTGTTGTGCCGTGAGGTGGGCAGGCCCCACTCCCCCAGCAGGTCGTAGGCCTGGGAGAGGCGGGTGAGGCCCTCGAAGCCCTGCAGTGCCCCGATGCCGTGCACCACCATGTGCAGCGGGCGGGTGGCCGTGACGCGCGGGTCCTTCTGGCGCAGCGAACCGGCCGCCGCGTTACGCGGGTTGGCGAAGGGCTTGTCGCCGGCCTCCACCAGACGGCGGTTGAGCTCCTCGAACTTCTCCATCGGGAAGTAGACCTCGCCGCGGATCTCGACCAGGTCCGGGACCTTGTCGCCGTTCAGCCGGTCCGGGATCTCGGCGATGGTGCGGACGTTGGGGGTGATGTCCTCCCCCGTGCGGCCGTCGCCGCGGGTCGCCGCGCGCGTGAGGCGGCCGTGCTCGTAGGTGAGGTTGACGGCGAGGCCGTCGACCTTGAGCTCGCACAGGAAGTGGTAGTCCTGCTCGCCCAGTTCGCGGGCGATGCGGTCGGACCAGGCCGCGAGTTCGTCGTCGTTGAAGGTGTTGTCGAGGGAGAGCATGCGCTCGCGGTGCTCGACCGCGGTGAACTCCGTCTCGTAGGACCCGGCGACCTTCTGGGTCGGCGAGTCCGGCGTGCGCAGCTCCGGATACTCCTCCTCCAGCTCCTCCAGGGTGCGCAGCAGCTGGTCGAACTCCGCGTCGCTGACGACGGGAGCGTCCTTCACGTAGTACCGGAAGCGGTGCTCCTCGACCTGCTCGGCGAGGCGCGCGTGGCGCTCCCGTGCCGTGGCGGGTACCGCTGTGGACTCCGCTTGCTTGTCGCCGGCCACCGTATCGTCCTCCCGTTACTCAGGGTTGTCCGCGAGGGATCTCGCCGCCCGGACGCAGTGGGCGAGGGCCCGGCGCGCGTACTCGGGGGAAGCGCCCGCGAGTCCACACGCCGGCGTGACCGTGACCGCCTCCGCGAGAAGCTCCGGAGACAGCCCCAGCCTGCGCCAGAGCGTCCTGACACCCATGACGCTACCGGGAGGGTCCGACAACGGGCCGTCCGTGCCCGGCACGACACCGGCGAACAGCCTGGTGCCGCCCTCCACGGCCTCGCCGATCACATCGTCGTCACGCTCGGTGAGCAGCGAGAAGTCGAAGGACACGGCGTCGGCACCGGCCCGGCGCAGCAGGGCGAACGGGACGTCGGGGGCGCAGGAGTGCACGACGACCGGGCCGCCGTCGTGCACCCGGACGACATCGCGCAGCGCGGCCTCGACCAGCTGCCGGTCGACGGCGCGGTGGGTGCGGTAGCCGCTGGCGGTGCGGACCTGGCCGCGCAGTACGGCGGTCAGGGACGGCTCGTCGAGCTGGAGCACGAGGTGGGCGCCGGGGACGCGCCGCCGGACCTCGGCCAGATGCAGGCGCAGCCCCTCGGTGAGGGAGGCGGCGAGGTCGCGGCAGGCGCCGGGGTCGGAGAGGACCGCCTCGCCGTTCCTCAGCTCCAGGGCCGCGGCGAGCGTCCACGGCCCCACGGCCTGCACCTTCAGCGGGCCCTCGTAGCCCTGCGTGAACTCCTCCAGCGCGTCCAGGTCCTCGCCGAGCCACGACGACGCCCGCCTGGTGTCCCGGCCCGGCCGGTCACCGAGCCGCCAGCCACTGGGTTCCACGCGCGCGTACAGCTCGACCAGCATCCCGGCGGTCCGCCCGATCATGTCCGCCCCGGGCCCCCGGGCGGGCAGCTCGGGCAGGAACGGGAAGTCCTCGAAGGACCCGGTGACGGTCTTGGCGGCTTCCCGGGCGTCCTCGCCGGGCAGGGAACCGACCCCGGTCGCGGCACCGAAGCTGAACTGGGTTTCCTCACTCACCCCAGCAGACTACGTGCCCGCCACGCAGGTGACCGTCCGCCGGGGGCTGCCGCCCCGGTGCCTGCGCCGCGGCCCGAACCGCCTCGTCCGTGAACGCCGGACGGGCTCCTCGCCGCCGCCGGCCGGCGGCATCAGGTGCTCACCGTCCCGGTCGCACGGTCAGGTCGTTCACCTCGGCGTCCCCCGGCAGGTCCAGGGCCATCACGACGGTCGTGGCCACCGACTCGGGGTCGATCCACTTCGCGGGGTCGTACTCCTTGCCCTCCTGCTGGTGGACCTTGGCCTGCATCGGGCTCGCCGTGCGGCCGGGGTAGACGGAGGTGACGCGGACACCGTTCGCGTGCTCCTCGTGGCGCAGGGAGTCCGCGAGGGCCTTCAGCCCGTGCTTGGAGGCCGCGTAGGCGGACCAGCCGGCGTGGGCGTTCAGACCCGCGCCGGAGTTCACGAACACCACGTGGCCGTGGGCGGCGCGCAGTTGGGGCAGGAAGAGACGGGTGAGCTCGGCGGGGGCGACGAGGTTGACGTTGAGCTGGTGGCGCCAGGCCTTGGGGGTGAGGTCGCCGACCGGGCCCAGGTCGACCACGCCGGCGATGTGCAGCAGGGAGTCCACCCGGTCCGGCAGTGTCTGGTGGGACAGCGCCCAGCTGAGCCGGTCGGGCTCCGCCAGGTCGCCGACGACGGTCTTCGCCCCGGGGAACTCGGCCGCCAGTTCCCTGGCGCGGCCGGCGTCGCGCGCGTGCAGCACGACCTCGTCCCCGCGCGCGTGCAGACGGCGGGCCACGGCGGCGCCGATGCCGGAACCCGCCCCGGTGATCACATGTGTAGCCATGCCCGCCATGCTCGCATCATCGCGGCATCAGGCGACGCCCTGGCTCTCCTCCAGGAAGGCCAGCGCCCCCACCGGCTCCTCCGCGAAGAACACGAGGTCGGTCAGCGGCCGGGGCAGGAACCCCTCGTCCTCCATGCGGCGGAACTGCTCCTTGAGGCCGTCGTAGAAGCCCGCCGTGTTCAGCAGCACCACCGGCTTGTCGGTGTGGCCGTGCTTCTTCAGCTCCAGGATCTCGGTCGCCTCGTCCAGCGTGCCGGTGCCGCCCACCATGATCACCACGGCGTCGGACTTCTCCAGGAGCAGCTTCTTGCGCGCGGCGAGGTCCTCGGCGATGACCATCTCGTCGACGCCCGGCCGGGCCTTGGCCGCCAGGAACCGCACGGAGACGCCCACGAGGCGTCCGCCCGCCTCCTGCACGCCGTCGGCGACCACCTTCATCAGGCCGACGTCCGAGCCGCCCCACACCAGCGTGTGCCCGCCCTTGCCGAGCAGCTTCGCGAACTCGCGCGCGGGACGCGTGTAGCGGTCGTCGAGGTCGGCGGCGGAGAGGAAGACGCAGATGTTCATCCGCCCACCGTACGCGGGAAGAACCGGCGCCCCGCGAGTGCTGTCCGAACATGACGCAGAACACCACCCGAGGTCACACGATCACCATCGAGCAGGGCACGCAGCGCGTGCGCGCCGTCCACGACGGGCAGGTGCTGGCGGAGAGCGACCGGCCCCTCGTCCTGCGGGAGACGGGCTGTCCCGTGCGCTACTACATCCCGCCGCAGGACGTCCGGCTCGATCTCCTGACGCCCTCCGAGACGCACACCTACTGCCCCTTCAAGGGCACCGCGTCCTACTGGTCGCTGCCGGACGCGGCGGATGTCGTCTGGGGCTACCCGGACCCCAAGCCGGAGGTCGCAGCGATCAAGGACCACCTCTGCTTCTACGAGGTGGAGACGGTCTGAACCGGACGGTTCAGACCATCCCGGCCGTCACGCGCGTGGTCGAGGCGATCGTCGCCGAGCCGACCACGCGCGTGCCGTCGTACAGCACGATCGCCTGGCCCGGCGCCACGCCACGGACCGGCTCGCCGAAGCGCACGTGCAGATCGCCGTCGACGACCTCGGCGGTGACCTCGGTCTCGCCGCCGTGGGCGCGCAACTGGGCGGTGTAGGTGCCGGGGCCGGCGGGGGCGGCGCCGCACCAGCGGGGCCGGACGGCGGTGAGGGCGCCGACGTCCAGGGCGGACGCGGGGCCCACGGTCACGGTGTTGTCCACCGGCGAGATGTCGAGGACGTAGCGCGGCTTGCCGTCGGACGCGGGGGTGCCGATCCGCAGGCCCTTGCGCTGGCCGATGGTGAAGCCGTAGGCGCCCTCGTGGGTGCCGAGCTTGTTGCCCGCCTCGTCCACGATGTCGCCCTCGGCCCTGCCGAGCCGGTCCGCCAGGAAGCCCTGCGTGTCGCCGTCGGCGATGAAGCAGATGTCGTGCGAGTCGGGCTTCTTGGCGACCGCCAGGCCCCGGCGCTCGGCCTCCGCGCGGATCTCGTCCTTCGTGGTGAGCGTGTCGCCGAGCGGGAACATCGCGTGGGCGAGCTGCCGGTCGTCCAGCACCCCGAGGACATACGACTGGTCCTTCGCCATGTCGGAGGCGCGGTGCAGCTCACGCGAGCCGTCCTCGTTCACGATCACCTTGGCGTAGTGGCCCGTGCAGACCGCGTCGAAGCCCAGCGCCAGCGCCTTGTCCAGCAGCGCGGCGAACTTGATCTTCTCGTTGCAGCGCAGGCACGGGTTGGGCGTGCGGCCCGCCTCGTACTCGGCGACGAAGTCCTCGACGACGTCCTCGCGGAAGCGGTCGGCGAGGTCCCAGACGTAGAAGGGGATGCCGATCACGTCCGCCGCGCGGCGGGCGTCGCGGGAGTCCTCGATCGTGCAGCAGCCCCGCGCGCCCGTGCGGAAGGATTGCGGGTTCGCGGAGAGCGCGAGATGGACGCCGGTCACGTCGTGCCCGGCCTCGGCCGCGCGGGCGGCGGCGACGGCGGAGTCGACACCGCCGGACATGGCGGCGAGGACGCGGAGGGGGCGGGAGGGCTGCGGGGTGTCAGTCATAACCCTTCCAGAGTACGGGGGCGCGGGAACCGGGGACCGCGAGTATCCGTTCTGGATCACATGGAGCAGACGAAGGGCGGCCCGGACGGGCGGATCGGGCGGCGCGCCCTGATCATCGGCGGGGCCGCGGCCGTGGTGGGCACGGGTGCCGTGCTGGCGCGTGACGAGTTGTCGCGGCTGTGGTGGCAGGTCCCCGGCGTGGAGAAACCGCGGGTGGAGGGCGCCGTCGACTTCACGGGCGCGCGCTGGGTGGCGGCCTCGTCGGCGAACTGGCGGCGGGCCGACCGCCCGGCCGACTACACGATCGACATGGTGATCGTCCATGTCACCCAGGGCAGCTTCGACAGCGCGGTGAAGGTCTTCCAGGACCCGGAGCACGGCGCCGCGTCGCACTACATCGTGCGCGACGACGGCCACATCGCCCAGATGATCCGCGAGCTCGACGTGGCCTACCACGCGGGCAACCGCGACTACAACGAACGCAGCATCGGCATCGAGCACGCCGGCTTCGTGGACCGCCCGCAGGACTTCACGGACGAGATGTACGCCGCCTCCGCCCGGCTCACGGCGGGGATATGCAGGCGCTACGGCGTACCCGTCGACCGCGAGCACATCATCGGTCACGTGGAGGTGCCGGGCACGGACCACACCGACCCGGGGGAGCACTGGGACTGGGACCGCTACATGCGCCTCGTACGGCAGGCGGGTACGCCCGTGACACCGGCCTGACGCGGGTTCAGGTCAGCCCCGCCGCCCGCGCCCGTTCCACGGCCGGGCCGATGGCCCCGGCGACCGCCGCGACGTCGGCCGCCGTGGAGGTGTGGCCGAGGGAGAAGCGGAGGGTGCCGCGGGCCAGGTCGGGGTCGGTGCCGGTGGCGAGCAGCACGTGGCTGGGCTGGGCGACTCCGGCGGTGCAGGCGGAGCCGGTCGAGCACTCGATGCCCTGGGCGTCCAGGAGCAGCAGCAGGGAGTCGCCCTCGCAGCCGGGGAACGTGAAGTGGGCGTTGGCCGGGAGGCGATGCACCGGATCACCGCCCAGGATCGCGTCCGGCACGGCCCTGCGGACCACGTCGACCAGGTCGTCGCGCAGGGCACCGATCTCGCGGGCGAACTTCTCGCGGTGCTCGGCGGCATGACGGCCGGCGACGGCGAAGGAGGCGATGGCGGGGACGTCGAGAGTGCCTGAGCGGACGTGCCGTTCCTGGCCACCACCGTGCATGACGGGTACGGGACTGTACTCACGGCCCAGCAGCAGCGCGCCGATGCCGTACGGGCCGCCGACCTTGTGGGCGGAGACGGTCATCGCGGCGAGGCCGGACGCGGCGAAGCCGACGGGCAGCTGCCCGAAGGCCTGGACGGCGTCGGAGTGCAGCGGTACGCCGAACTCGGCGGCGGTCCGGGCGAGTTCCTCGACCGGCAGCACCGTGCCGATCTCGTTGTTGGCCCACATGACGGTGGCCAGCGCGACGTCGTCGGGGTTGCGTGCGATGGCCTCGCGCAGCGCCTCGGGGGCGACCCGGCCGTAGGAGTCGACCGGGAGGTACTCGACGGTGGCGCCCTCGTGTTCGCCGAGCCAGTGGACGGCGTCCAGGACGGCGTGGTGCTCGACGGGGCTGGACAGGACCCGGGTGCGGGCCGGGTCCTGGGCGCGCCGGGACCAGTACAGGCCCTTGACCGCGAGGTTGTCGGCCTCGGTGCCGCCGGAGGTGAAGACGACCTCGCTGGGGCGGGCGCCGAGGGCTTCCGCGAGGGTTTCGCGGGCTTCCTCGACGGTGCGGCGGGCCTGGCGGCCGGATGCGTGGAGGGAGGAGGCGTTGCCCGTACTGCGCAGGTGGGCGGTGAGTGCCTCCGCCGCCTCCGGGAGCATCGGGGTGGTCGCGGCGTGGTCGAGGTATGCCATGGTGACGCCGATTCTACGGCGCGGCGGGGCGGGGGCGGGGGTGCGGTGGCCCGGGATTCGGGTCGGCGTCGGCGGGCGTCGTCCGGGCCGCTACGGGAGCCGGGCGACGCACCCGCGTGCGGGGCGCCCCCGTGCCGCCGTGGCGGCCGCGTCCGGGGCACCCCGCCTCAGAAGCTCCACGAGATCGTGCTGTCCGCCTGCATGAACACCGCCAGCACCACGAGGTCCGCGATGCCGAGGCCGAGCCCCAGCCAGGCGCGGAAGCGGCGTTCGGTGCCTCGCCGGAGGGCGACGGCGGCCAGGGTGATGGCGATGGGGCCGAGGAAGAGGTTGAGCACGAGGAGGCCGAGGAGGCCGAGGACGAAGGACGCGACGGCCATGCCGTCGGTGTCGCGGATGCCGGTGCGGCGCTCGGCCGGTGTGATCAGCTGCATGGTGGGCTCCCGGCGGTCAGTGGGTCGGCGTCCGGCGTCGGCCGAGGCGCTCGCGGAGCGCGAAGATGCCGAGCCAGGCGGCGATCACGACGGCCGTGACGAGGGTGAAGCCGATCGGCGCGTGGGCCACGGTGCCCATGGCCACGCCGAGCAGCAGAAGTGCGGCGACCAGGAAGAGCATGGGACGGATCCCCTCCGCTTCGGTGAACGCTTGTAGTTACACTTGTTCACTGACTTCCCAGACTAGCCCGTCCCATGACTTCCCCATTACAGAGAACAGTTGTTAACTGCATGGTATGAGTCACACCCTCGGCATCCGGCAGGCACAGAAGCAGAAGACCCGGCAGGCGCTCCTCGACGCCGCGCTGGAGCTGCTGGAGGAGCAGAGCCTGAGCAGCCTGGGCCTGCGCGAGGTCACCCGCGCGGTCGGTGTCGCCCCGACCGCCTTCTACCGGCACTTCCGCTCCACCGCCGACCTGGGCGTCGCGCTGGTCGAAGAGGCGCTGGGCAGCCTGCACGCGACCATCCGCACCATCGTGGCCACCACGGGAGACAGCGACGAACGCATCGCGCGCGCCGTGGAGTTGATCAGCGGGCACGTACAGGCCCACCCCGCACATGTCCGCTTCATCGCCCGCGAGCAGCACGGCGGGGTGCAGCCGGTGCGGGAGGCCATCCGCGGCCAGCTGACCCTGTTCACCGAGGAGGTGAAGGCCGAGCTGGCCAAGGACCGCGCCTCCGGCGGCTGGAGCGACGGCGATCTGCTGATGCTCGCGGGACTCTACGTCGACCAGATGCTCGTCACGGCCTCGCTCCTGCTGGAGGCACTCGGCTCCGAGGACGAGCAACGGCGGGTCGCCCAGGTGGCGACCCGCCGGCTACGGCTGATCAGCATCGGCCGTGAACACTGGCCGGATTGAACCCCTCCGCTCAGGACGCGAGCCGCACCCGCGCCAGCTGCCGGGACTGTGCCACCAGCCGGTCCGCGCTGTCCCACACCTCGGCGTCCTCCTCCAGGAAGCCGCCCGCCAGGTTACGCGTGGTGATGGACACCCGGAGCGGACCCGGTGCCGGCCGGCACCGCACGTGGACGGTCAGCTCGACCGTCGGCACCCAGCCGGAGACGCCGAGTTCGAAGGCGGTGGGCGGCAGGGCGTCCACGGCGAGCAGCAGCGAGAGGGGGTCGGCGTCGCGGCCGTCCTTGAGCCCGAACCACGCCCGCATCTCGCCCTTGCCGGACGGTGCGCCCAGCGCCCAGCCCAGGGTGGAGGGGTCGAGCTTGAGCATCAGCCGCTCGGTGATCGCCGAGCTGCCGTCGACGGGGGCGGGCCCGTCCTCGGGGCCGAAGCACTGCTCGATCGGCGGCATCGCCGGGGGCCGCGCGGTCGTGCGGACGTCGTCGGGGAGGGTGCCGAGGTCGCCGTAGGAGGCGAGGACACGGATGCGTTCGACCTCGCGGCCCTGGTCGTCGTACTGGAGGAGCGAGGCCTGGCCGGTGGAGAGGGTGCGGCCGGTGCGGACCACGTCGGTGCGGACGACCGCGGGGCCCGGCTGGGACGCGGTCAGGTAGTGCGCGGAGATCGTGAACGGGTCCGGGTGCGGCAACGCGTCGGCGAGGGCCCGGCCCAGTACGGCCAGCAGGTAGCCACCGTTGACGGCGCTGATGATGGTCCAGCCCGCGGAGAGGTCGATGTCGTAGACGCCCTCGGAGCGCCGGGTGACGGCGGTGTCGCGGTCGAACTCACTGTTGCCGATGGTCGCCTGGGATGCCTGAGCCATGGCGGTACGGTACAACAACAAACTACTAAGCGGTAGCTTTTGTCGTCGGCTGCCGCGGTGGCTCCTCCTCGCGGACCGTCGAGCGCCGGTTCCACGCCCGTGGCGCCCGCCAGTGGAAGCGCATCGCCAGCAGCCGCAGCACGAAGGCGGTGGCGGCGGCGAGTGTGCTGGTCAGCGGGTTGAGGGCGTCATAGCGGATGCACAGGGCCACCATCACGGCGCCGACGATCGCGGGCACCGCGTACAGATCGCGGTCCCAGCGCAGCAGTGAGGGCACCTCGTTGGCGAGCACGTCCCGCAGGACGCCACCGCCGACCGCGGTGGCGAGGCCGAGGGCCGCGGAGGCGTGCAGGCCGAGCCCGTACTCGTACGCCTTGGTGGTCCCCGCCACGCAGAACAGGCCGAGCCCGGCCGCGTCGAAGACGTTCACACCGGCCTGGAGGCGCTCCACGTGCGGATGGAGGAAGAAGACCAGGAGCGCGGCCAGCAGCGGCGTGAGGAAGTACCCCAGGTCCGTGAACGCCGCCGGCGGCACGGCGCCGATCATCAGGTCCCGGAACAGCCCACCGCCCAGCGCGGTGGCCTCGGCGAGGACGGCGATGCCGAAGACGTCGAAGTTCTTGCGGACGGCCAGCAGCGCGCCGGAGATGGCGAACACGAAGATGCCGGCCAGGTCGAGGGTGTGCTGGACGGACGGGGTGAACAGTTGCTGGAGCACCCTGACATTCTCACCTGCCGGTGAGCCCCCCTCTCACGGTCGAAGACGGGGACCCACGGCGCGGTCGGAGTCACTTCTCCTCGGCCCGGGGCTCCTTCCCGGTGAGCTCCGCCTGCGCGGGGTCGGTCCCCGCGGCCTGCGCATGCGGGGGCTCGCTCGGCGCGGGCTCCGTGCCCGCAGCGCTTTCGCCCACCGACAAGATCCCCTTGGACTGCGCCGCGGCCTCGGCGGTCTGCGCGGATCCGGTACCCGCCGGCTCGCCCTGCGCGGACCCGCCCTTCACGGTCTCAGCCGCCCCAGGGGCAGGGGCCGCCGGCTCGACCTCTGCCGCCACCGCCGCCGAGGTCGCCGCCGATTTCGCCGGCGCCTCCTGCGGGACCAGCTCCGCCGCCTCCCTGGCGTCGGCAAGCAGGACAGTGTCCTGGGGGGCCTGGTCCTCGAAGTTCTCGGGGTGGTGGCAGGCGACCTGCCGGCCCGGGCGCAACTCCATCAGCGGCGGCTCGGTCGTGCTGCAGATCTCCGTCGCCTTCCAGCACCGCGTGTGGAAACGGCAGCCGCTGGGCGGCGCGATCGGCGAGGGGACGTCACCGCGGAGCAGGATGCGCTCGCTCTTGGCACCCCGGCGCTTGGGGTCCGGCACCGGCACGGCGGACATCAGCGCCTTGGTGTACGGGTGCATCGGCGCCTCGTACAGCGAGGTGCGGTCGGAGAGTTCGACGATCTTGCCGAGGTACATCACCGCGATACGGTCCGAGACATGGCGTACGACGGAGAGGTCGTGCGCGATGATCACGTACGTCAGGCCCAGTTCCTGCTGGAGGTCGTCCATCAGGTTCACGACCTGAGCCTGGATCGACACGTCGAGCGCGGAGACCGGCTCGTCCGCCACGACCAGCTTCGGCTTCAGGGCGAGCGCCCGCGCGATGCCGATGCGCTGACGCTGACCGCCGGAGAACTCGTGCGGGTAGCGGTTGTAGTGCTCGGGGCTCAGGCCCACCAGTTGCAGCAGCCGCTGGACCTCCTTCTTCACCCCGCCCTCGGGCTCGACGCCCTGGAGCCGGAAGGGCGCCGAGACGATCGAGCCGATGGTGTGCCGGGGGTTCAGGGAGCCGTACGGGTCCTGGAAGATCATCTGGATGTCCCGCCGCAGCGGGCGCATCCCGGCCGTGTTCAGCCGCGTGATGTCCTTGCCCTCGAAGTGGATCGTGCCGCCCGTCGGGTCCTGGAGCCGGGTGATGACCCGGCCCATGGTCGACTTGCCGCAGCCCGACTCGCCGACCACGCCGAGCGTCTCGCCCTTGCGCACCTCGAAGTCGATGCCGTCCACGGCCTTGACCGCGCCGACCTGACGCTGGAGCAGGCCCTTGCGGATCGGGAAGTGCTTCTGCAGGCCCTCGACCTTGAGCAGCACCTCGCGTTCCGCGGCGGGAGCCGAGGCCTGCGCCGGGACGGTCACGTCCGATTTCCTGGTTTCGCTCACAGCTTCGGCGCAATCTCTTCGGTCCAGATCCGCGTACGGTCCTCGGGCGAGAGGTGGCAGGCGGAGAAGTGTCCGGTGCCGACCTGCGTCAGCTCGGGGCGCACGGTGCGGGTGACATCGCCCTTGGGGACGTCCGCGTACGGGCAGCGCGGGTGGAAGGCGCAGCCCGAGGGGACGTTGATGAGGCTCGGCGGCGCGCCCTTGACCGGGATGAGCCGGTCGGAGGTCTCCCGGTCGATGCGCGGCATCGAGCCGAGCAGGCCCCAGGTGTAGGGGTGCTGCGGCCGCTCGAAGACGTCGTCGACCGAACCGCGCTCCACGCACCGGCCGCCGTACATCACCAGGACGTCGTCGGCGATCTCGGCGACCACACCGAGGTCGTGGGTGATGATGACGACCGCGGAGCCGAACTCCTTCTGCAGGTCCCGGATCAGGTCGAGGATCTGCGCCTGGACGGTCACGTCCAGGGCGGTCGTCGGCTCGTCCGCGATGAGCAGCTCGGGGTTGTTGACCAGCGCCATGGCGATCATCGCCCGCTGGCGCATACCGCCGGAGAACTCGTGCGGGTAGCCGTCGACACGCTTGGCGGGCTCGGGGATGCCGACCCGGTCGAGCATCTCGATGGCCCGCTTGCGCGCGACCTTCTTGCTGACGTCGTGGTGGACGCGGTACGCCTCCACGATCTGGTTGCCGATCGTGTAGTACGGGTGCATCGCGGACAGCGGGTCCTGGAAGATCATCGCCATCTCGCGGCCACGCAGTCGGCGCACCTCGTCCGGGGCGGCGGAGATCAGTTCCTTGCCGTCGAGCCAGATCTCCCCCGACATCCGGACGCTCTTGCCGCGCGCGCCGAGCCGGTGCAGGCCCATGATCGCCAGTGAGGTGACCGACTTGCCGGAGCCGGACTCGCCCACGATGGAGAGGGTCTTGCCCTTCTCCAGCGAGAAGCTCAGCCCGTCGACGGACTTGACCAGGCCGTCGTCGGTCGGGAAGTGCACCTTGAGGTCTCGGACTTCGAGGAACGCGGTGGGCGCGTCGGAGGGTCCCTTCACGGGCTCCCCCACGGCTGCACCGGTCTTGGAGAGTTCGGTCACGAGATCCTCACCCGCGGGTCGGCGGCGGCGTACAAGAGGTCCACCAGGAAGTTTGCGAGAACGACGAAGAAGGCGGCGAGGAGGGTGACGCCGAGGATCGGCGGCAGGTCGTTGTCCCGGATGGACTGCACCGCGTACTCACCGATGCCGTGCAGGGAGAAGACCGTCTCGGTGATCACCGCGCCACCGAGCAGCAGCCCGAGGTCCATGCCGAAGACGGTGATGATCGGGGTCAGCGCGGCCCGCAGCCCGTGCTTGGCGACGACATTCCGCTCGCGCAGCCCCTTGGCGCGGGCCGTGCGGATGAAGTCCTCGCTCATCGTCTCCAGCATGCCCGAGCGGGTGAGCCGGGCGTAGATGGCGGAGTAGAGCAGGGCCAGCGAACACCAGGCGGGGAACAGTGTGTTGGCCCACTGCGAGGGGTTCTCGGTGAAGGGGACGTACTCGCGGCCGAAGATGGGCCACTTGTAGGTGAAGAGGAACAGCGCGAGCTGGCCCGTGAAGAACATGGGCAGGGAGACACCGGCGAGGGCGACGCCCATGAACGACCGGTCGGCGAGCGACCGCGGCTTGAGCGCGGAGATCACACCGGCCGTGACACCGCCCAGCAGCCACATGACGGCGGCACCGGCGGCCAGCGAGAGCGTCACCGGCAGGCGGCTGGTGAGCTGCGGCCAGACCTCGACGTGGGTCTTGAAGGAGTAGCCGAAGCAGGGCGCGTTGCACTGCGCCGTGGTGGGGCCGAGGTCATAAGTGGCGCCGGAGACGATCCCCTTGATGAAGTCCCAGTACTGGACGTACACGGGCTGGTCGAGTCCGAGGTTCTGCTTGACCGCTTCGATGTCGGCCTTCGAGGGGCTCTTCCCGATGTACTGCTGGGCCAGCTGGTCGGCCGTCTGGCCGGCGAGCCGGGGCAGCAGGAAGAAGATCGCGAAGGTGACCGCGGTGACGACCAGCAGCAGGATCACTGCCGCGACCGTCCGGCGGAGGATATACGAGATCACGGGGATCGGCGCTGATGCCCGCGGGCCGCGAAGCCCGCGGGCATCAATGCCTTCACCTGCCTTCCGGGGCTACTTCTTGGTCGTGCCGATGTTGAGGTAGTCGTACTGACCGCTGAAGGCCGCCGTCGAGACCAGGTTGGTGAAGCCGGCCGGGCGGTACAGCAGGACCTTGAAGTAGGTCAGCGGAACGAGGGCCGCCTCCTCCATCGTCTTGTTGTCGATCTCGGCGTAGAGGCCGTTGCGCTCGGTCTCGTCCTCGGTCGCGATCGCCTTCTCGAGCATCGAGTTGACGTCCGCGTTGTCGAGCTGCGACAGGTTGGTGTTGCCGGACTCGCCGATCGCGTCACCGTGCAGGATCTGCTGCAGGAAGCCGTAGCCGGAGGGCCAGTCGGCACCCCACTGCATCATGTGCAGGCCGATGTTCTGCTTCTTGTTGAACTGCGGCACACCCGCGGAGTCGGTGAAGTACTTGCCCGACGGGTACTGCTTGAGGGTGGCGTTGATGCCCGCCGCCTTCAGCGAGTTGATGATCGCGGTCGCCGCGGCGATCTCCTGCGGACGGTCGCTGCGCGCCGAGATGTTGGTGCTGATCGTGTTCTTGCCGCAGGCCTTCAGCTGCTCCTTGGCCTTGGCGGCGTCACCCTTGCTGTCCGTGGTGGCGTACAGGTCGGACTGCTTGTAGCCCGGGATGTCCGGCGGCAGGACGGTGGTGGCGATCTCACCGCGGATCGGGCCGCCGAGGGCGGTCTGCACCGAGTTCTTGTCGACCGCGTACTGCACGGCCTTGCGGCACTCGACCTTGTCGAACGGCGCCAGCTTGGTGTTGATCGCCATGTAGACCAGACGGCCACCGTAGGTGTTGTCGGTGTTGGCCTTGAGGTCGGGGTCGCCCACGACCTCCGCCTGCGTGGCGGCCTGGACGCCACCGCCGCCGAGGTCGATCGCCTTGCCGGCGCGGACGTCCTGGTCGATCGTCTCGGCGTTGACCTTCATCCTGACGACGATCTTGTCCGCGTACTGCTTGCGCAGCGGGTCGGTGGCGGCGTCCCAGTTCTCGTTGCGGACGAGGACGACCTCCTTGCCCTCCTCGTAGCTCTCGAACTTGTACGAGCCCGAGGACACGACGTTCTTGACGTAGTCGACGCCGGTGTCCTTGGCCTTCGGCACGGGAGCCGTCTGCGGCTGGGCGACCAGGTAGTCGAACTCCTGGAAGGAGCGGTTGAGCTTGAAGACGACCGTGGTGTCGTCCGGCGTCTCGATGGACGCGAGGCCCTTGTCGCTCTTGTCCTTGTAGGGACCCTTGTACTTCTCGCCGCCCTCGAGGAACTGCTGGAAGTAGTTCGGGCCGAGGGAGAGCACGTCACGCGCGAAGTTGGAGCGCTCTACGGCGTACTTGACGTCCTTGGACGTGATCGGCGTGCCGTCCTCGTACTTGAGGCCCTCACGCAGCTTGTACGTCCAGGTCTTGCCGCCGTCGCTGGGCTCACCCGGCGCCGAAGCGAGGTCCGGGACGAGCTCGTTGCCGGCCTCGCCGGCGCCCGGCTTGTAGGTCATGAGCGGGCGGGCGTACAGCCGGCTGAGGTTGAACATGTACCCGTAGTACGTGTTGCCCGGGTCGAAGGAGTCCGGCACGTCCGAGTACTCGTACGTGACCGTGCCCCCCTTCGCGTCGGCGGCGTTGACGACACCCTTGGTCGCTGCGTTGGCACCGGCCGACTTGTTGCTGCCGTCGCCATTGTCGTTGTCTTCGGCCTTGCTGCAACCCGAAAGCACCAGGCTCACAGTGCCTACAGCCGCGATTGCGGCCAGCGCTGACCTTCGCA
Source organism: Streptomyces sp. NPDC047706 (assembly GCF_043204795.1). NCBI lineage: Bacteria > Bacillati > Actinomycetota > Actinomycetes > Kitasatosporales > Streptomycetaceae > Streptomyces > Streptomyces sp. NPDC047706. The sequence continues at coordinate 250,977 of NZ_JBIDCW010000006.1, forward strand.
TGATGGTCTGCTTCCCCTCCATAGTTGGAAACTTGCCGGGCCCTCGACTCGGCCGCACGTCAGCGGCTACTGCGCGGGTCGAGAGCGTCACGGAGTCCGTCGCCGAGCAGGTTGAACGCCAGGACGGTGACGAAGATGGCGAGGCCAGGCACGATCATGAACTGCGGATCGACCTTGTAGAAGTTGACCGCCTCGCTGAGCATGCCGCCCCATGACGCCTGCGGGGGCTGGATGCCGACGCCGAGGAAGCTCAGGCTGGCCTCGAAAAGGATGTTCGTCGGGATGAGCAGCGTCGAGTAGACGATGATCGGGCCGACCAGGTTCGGGAGCAGCTCCCGGAAGAGGATGTACGGTCCCTTGGCTCCCATGCCCCGGGAGGCGTCGATGAACTCGCGCTCCTTGAGGGCCAGGGTCTGACCGCGGACGATGCGGCCCAGATACGGCCAGTTGAAGAAGCCGATGATGAAGATCAGCACGCTGATGTGCAGCGGCAGACCCTCCAGGCCGAAGGCACCACCCTGCAGCGTCGCCGAGATGGCGATGGCGAACAGCAGCAGCGGGAAGGCGAGGAAGGTGTCCATCAGACGGCTGATGATCGTGTCCACCCGCCCTCCGTAGTAGCCCGCCATCACACCGAGGACCGTGCCGATCGTGTTGGACAGGAGGGTGGCCCCGAACGCCACGACCAGGGACACCCAGGAGCCCTCCAGGATTCGGGTGGCGATGTCCCGCCCGAACTTGGGGTCCACACCCAGCGGGTGCTCCGCGCTCATGCCGCCCCAGTCGCCGCTGGGCAGCGAGGTGTTGGGGTCGAGCAGGTCCTGGTTGAAGGCGTTGGGGTCGAGGCCGAAGAGGGCCTGGATGGGACGGGCCAGGACCGCGAGCAGCACCAGCAGGATGACGACGATGCCGCCGGCCACGGCGACCTTGTCCTTCTTGAAGCGGGACCAGGCGATCTGCCCAAGGGAACGGCCTTCGATCTGCCCCTTCTCGGCACCGGCAAGCACGGCTTCCGGCTGTGCCTCGGCTGCCGCTCCGGTGGTCTCGATCGGTGCGGTCACAGTGACCTGACCCCTCTCACCGGTGGTAACCGGCTTACGTGCGCCGCTTTTCGGCGGATCTGCTGACTTACCCGTCCGCCGGCCCGGTCTGTTGGGGCCCGACGGTGCCGACCGTTCGACCTGTCGTCCACAGGGTCGTTGGCCACGCGTCTGACAGGCGAGTCTTCAACGCATTCGCGATCACGTGCCAGCCCTGCCGCACAAAGTATGCGCAACCGTGATGCTGTCTCCGGTGTTCCGTTATCCGAACGCGGGTCGCTGCATTGCGGAGAGATGCGGCAGCCGCGCCGCACGGCAGTCCGAGCGAGCGCTCCAACCGTCAGCAAGTGGGGTTCGGGTGCGAGTTGAGCACCGGGAGGGATGCGATCGGCCTCGCATCGCACCCCGGACACCACGCATGCGATGTGTCGCGGGGAGCAGGAGAAGGGCCGCCCTGCGGCTAGAAGGCACCGCGGGGCGGCGGGTAGCCGTAGCCCGCGGACGGCGCCTGGGCCGGGGCGGCGTGGGCCTCGCGGTCGTAGAACGGGCGGGCGTTGGCGCGCAGCCACATCGCCACCGGGTCGTACCCGTCGGACATCGCGACCGTCGACACCGGCAGACCGTCCGGCACCGCGCCGATGGACTGCTGCATCATCGCGCGTACCGAGTCCACGGCGGGCGGGGAGGTGTCGTACACGTCGAGACCGATGGCGAGGTACGGCGCCCCGAGCGCGGGCTGGACCCAGGCGCGGCGCAGCGAGCGGACGGCCGGGGTGCGGTGGGCGTTCTGCGACAGCTGGGCGTAGAACTGCGGGATCTGGATGCCGGGTTCGGACAGCCGCAGAGGGCCGGCGGGCTGGCGGTCGAGGCCGGTGGCGATGCGGCGCAGGTCCAGCCACGGGATGCCCATGCCACCGCCGGGGGCGTGCGGGTTCAGCCAGAGCCCGTAGTGGTCGGGGTACAGGGTGCGGGCCACGTCCAGGCCGTCGACCACTTCGTACGAACGGTTCCAGCCGCTCGCCGAGAGCTCCTGGGCGGAGGTGACACAGGGGGCGTAGCCGCAGCCGTCGACCTCCATGTTCCCGTACTGGGCGTCGGGGCTGCCGGCCTGGCCGTGCCACAGCAGCATCCAGATCTGGCCGGAGTGGGGGGTCGCGAGGGCACGCAGGAGTGCCTCGTAGGCGTCGTAGCGCCCCGGCGTCACCTGGCGCAGCATGTGCTCGACCTGGCCGGCCGCGGCGGTGCCCGTGCCGCTAGCGCTCACTGTTTACCGCCCCTTCGTGCAACGCCCTCTTCGAGCCGTGACCCTAGCTTAAGGGCGCCCACCGACTCGGGACCCGGTGTCGTCCCCCGGGCGCGGGCAGGCGTGCGCAGGTCGCGCGGTTCCCCGCGCTCCCGCCAAGGGCGCAGGCCCGGCGGGCGTTTCAGAAGTCCCGCTGGTAGAAGGGGCGCACCCGCTCCCGCATCCACGTGACCACCGGGTCCTGGGCCACGTCCATCAGGACCAGGTTGACGGGCCACTTCACCGGGACCCTGCCCAGGGCGCGGCCGAGCGCGTCCAGGGGGGCGGCGCGCGGATCGCCCTCCCACCGGGAGAGTTCGACGCCCACGAACATCACCGGCTCCCCCGTCTCGATCGCCGCCAGGCAGCGGCGGGCCGTGGTGACGACACCGATGGCCTCGAACTCCGCGGACGCCGCCGTGAGGAAGTCGACCGGGTCGTCCTGCCAGTCCGGCTCGAGGAGGCGGACCCGGCCGCCTCTCGCCGGCCCGTCCAGCGGGGTGCGCCCCGCGCGGCCGAGCTCGGCGACCGCCGCCGGCGGCAGCGGGATGCCGACCACGCCACCGGGGTTCACCACGATGCCCGCCTGCGGGGGCAGGCCGCGGGCGAACTCGACGGCGGGGGCGACGGTGAACGACATGTGGACGCCGACGACCTGGCGGAACTGTTCCTCGGAGCTGAAGACCGGGACGTAGGCCTGGCCGTCGATCTCCATGCCCGGCAGGTCCAGGGTGCCGCTGTCCGGTCCGCCGCCGCCCGGCAGCGGAACCCAGACGAAGCTGCGGCCGAGCACCTCCACGATGCGGCCGCCGGCCGAGGGGACGCCGAGGGACGCCGAGAGCACCTCCTCCAGCTCGTTGCCGGGCCATCCGCCGTGCGGATGCGGGTGCGCCTGCGCCGGAAAGTCCCCCGGGAAGTCCATCTGCCTACCGCCTGCTCCGTACCAGTGCTGCCGGCTGGAAAGGCTAACCCGCCGCCCCGTCAGCCGGTGAAGCCGATCCGGCGCAGCGCGTTCGCCGCCGCCCGGTCGAGCAGGATCGCGGCGCCGCAGCCGCGGGGCAGATCGCCACGCTCACAGCGGCGCAGCAGGCGGGCGGCGGCGCGACGGTGGCGCAGGAACGCGTACCGCGAGACGCCGCGGCCGCGCTCGCGCTGGCCGGCCAGGGCCTGCTCCGCGGTGACGTCGAGCAGCAGCAGATGCAGGGTGCCGCCCCGGCGGCGGGCCTCACGGGCCAGCCAGGCGCGCACCCACGCCTGCGTGCCGCAGTCGTGGACGACGACGCCCTCGCCGGTGCGCAGGGCGCGGCGCAGTCCGGCGTAGTGGGCGAGGCGCACGAGCGGGCGGTACACCGCGTACGGCAGCCAGTGGGGCGTGCGGCCGTCCCAGCGGTCGCGGGTGTCCTGGGAGTCGATGCGCCGGTCGCGGACCGCCCGCCGCATGAGGGTGGACTTGCCACTGCCGGGCAGGCCGGTGATGACGACGAGGTCGCTGGGCCCGAAGAGCAGGGCGTGCGGGCTGCGGCCCGCCCGCTCGCGCAGGTCGCGGACCACGGGGAACGGCAGCGGGCCGCACGCCTCCCGGGCCGGGACGGTCGGCTGCTTGGGCAGTGCGAGGCCCGCGGTCGTCGCGTAGGCCGTGGTCCTGTTCACCGTGATCGTCCTCCCCTGGGGCGGTTCACGAGTCCCGTCCCCGTCGAGTGTAAAGAGAAGGTAATGCGCGGCGTCTCGCGTTTCCGCCCGCTTCCCGCAACAAGCCTGCTACAACACACTGTGCCCGGTCCTGGACGCTGTGTGCCCCCACTGAAAGGTCCCCCTGCCGCGCGCGGGAGATGCATGCAATGATGTGCCCGCCAACTGCATACCGGCCGCTTGAATCCGCGCGGGAGAGTTCCCGGGCACGCCGTGCCCGGGGCGCCGAAGGAGCAAGTCCCTCCCTTGAATCTCTCAGGCCCCGTTACCGCGCGGGCGAGGCACATCTGAAAAGCGGGCCGCTGCCGCAGTGGCTCCACCCAAGGTGCAAGCCATGGTCCCCCTCCACGGGCGGTCATGGCGAACCTCTCAGGTTCCGATGACAGATGGGGAGGAACGACCTCGCCGTCATGCCTTGGGAGACCGACCGATGAGCAGTACCGCACTCCGTCGTACCGCGCTCGATGCGCTGCATCGCTCGCTCGGCGCGACCATGACCGACTTCGCCGGCTGGGACATGCCCCTGCGCTACGGCTCCGAGCGCGACGAGCACCTCGCGGTGCGCACCAGGGCCGGGCTGTTCGACCTCTCGCACATGGGCGAGATCACCGTCACCGGCCCCCAGGCCGCACAGCTGCTGAACCACGCGCTGGTCGGCAACATCGCCTCCGTCGGCGTCGGCCGCGCCCGCTACACCATGATCTGCCAGGCGGACGGCGGCATCCTCGACGACCTGATCGTCTACCGGCTCGCCGAGACCGAGTACATGGTCGTGGCCAACGCGGGCAACGCGCAGATCGTCCTGGACGCGCTCACCGAGCGCGCGGCAGGGTTCGACGCCGCCGTCCGCGACGACCGCGACGCCTACGCCCTGCTCGCCGTCCAGGGGCCCGAGTCCCCCGGCATCCTCAAGCAGCTGACCGACGCCGACCTCGACGGCCTCAAGTACTACGCCGGGCTGCCCGGCACCGTCGCCGGCGTCCCCGCGCTGATCGCGCGCACCGGCTACACCGGCGAGGACGGCTTCGAGCTGTTCGTGAAGCCGGAGCACGCCGTCGCCCTGTGGGAGGCGCTGACCGAGGCGGGCGCGGGCGCCGGCCTGATCCCCTGCGGTCTGTCGTGCCGGGACACGCTGCGCCTGGAGGCCGGCATGCCGCTGTACGGGCACGAGCTGACCACCTCCCTCACCCCCTTCGACGCCGGGCTCGGCCGCGTGGTGAAGTTCGAGAAGGAGGGCGACTTCGTCGGGCGCGAGGCGCTCACCGAGGCCGCCGCGCGCGCCGAGGCCAGCCCGCCGCGCGTCCTGGTCGGCCTGGTCGCCGAGGGCCGCCGGGTGCCGCGCGCCGGGTACCCCGTGGTCGCCGGCGGCGAGGTGATCGGCGAGGTCACCTCCGGCGCCCCCTCCCCCACCCTGGGCAAGCCGATCGCGATGGCGTACGTCGACGCCGCGCACGCGGCTCCGGGCACGCCGGGAGTCGGCGTGGACATCCGGGGCACCCACGAGCCGTACGAGGTCGTGGCGCTGCCCTTCTACAAGCGCCAGAAGTAGACACTGGGCTCGGGTCCACGTGACCCGTCGTACATCCGGCCTGCTCACAGGCACCGCCAGCAGTCCCCCACTCACCAGCACTCCCGCGCGTACAGGAGAATCCCAGCCATGAGCAACCCCCAGCAGCTGCGCTACAGCAAGGAGCACGAGTGGCTGTCGGCCGCCGAGGACGGCGTCTCGACGGTCGGCATCACCGAGTTCGCGGCGAACGCGCTCGGTGACGTCGTCTACGCCCAGCTCCCCGAGGTGGGCTCCCAGGTGGCCGCGGGCGAGACCTGCGGCGAGCTGGAGTCGACCAAGTCCGTCAGCGACCTGTACTCCCCGGTCGACGGTGAGATCACCGAGATCAACCAGGACGTGGTGGACGACCCGTCGCTGGTGAACTCGGCCCCCTTCGAGGGCGGCTGGCTGTTCAAGGTGCGGATCGCGCAGGAGCCCGCCGACCTGCTCTCCGCCGACGAGTACGCCGCCCACACCGCCGGCTGAGGAGTCGTAGCCACATGTCCGTCCTGAACACCCCCCTGCACGAGTACGACCCGGCCGTCGCGGCCGCCGTCGACGCCGAGCTGGACCGTCAGCAGTCCACCCTCGAGATGATCGCCTCGGAGAACTTCGCCCCGGTCGCGGTCATGGAGGCGCAGGGCTCGGTCCTGACCAACAAGTACGCCGAGGGCTACCCCGGACGTCGCTACTACGGCGGCTGCGAGCACGTCGACGTGATCGAGCAGATCGCGATCGACCGCGTCAAGGAGCTGTACGGCGCCGAGCACGCCAACGTACAGCCGCACTCCGGCGCACAGGCCAACGCGGCCACCATGCACGCGCTACTCAAGCCCGGCGACACGATCATGGGTCTGAACCTCGCCCACGGCGGGCACCTGACCCACGGCATGAAGATCAACTTCTCCGGCAAGCTGTACGACGTGGTCGCCTACCACGTCGGCGAGGACGGCCTGGTCGACATGGACGAGGTGGAGCGCCTCGCCAAGGAGAAGCAGCCGAAGCTGATCGTGGCCGGCTGGTCGGCGTACCCCCGGCAGCTGGACTTCGCCGCCTTCCGGCGCATCGCCGACGAGGTCGGCGCGTACCTCATGGTCGACATGGCCCACTTCGCCGGCCTGGTCGCCGCCGGGCTGCACCCCAACCCGGTGCCGCACGCCCACGTGGTGACCACCACCACCCACAAGACGCTGGGCGGGCCGCGCGGTGGTGTGATCCTCTCCACGGCCGAACTGGCCAAGAAGATCAACTCCGCCGTCTTCCCCGGTCAGCAGGGTGGCCCGCTGGAGCACGTGATCGCCGCCAAGGCCGTCGCCTTCAAGGTCGCCGCCTCCGAGGACTTCAAGGAGCGCCAGCGGCGTACGCTGGAGGGCGCGCGCATCCTCGCCGAGCGGCTGACGAAGGACGACGCCAAGGCGGTCGGCGTGGACGTGCTCTCCGGCGGCACGGACGTCCATCTGGTCCTGGTCGACCTGCGCGACTCCGAGCTCGACGGCCAGCAGGCCGAGGACCGGCTGCACGAGGTCGGCATCACGGTCAACCGCAACGCCGTCCCGAACGACCCGCGCCCGCCGATGGTCACGTCCGGGCTGCGGATCGGTACGCCCGCGCTGGCCACCCGCGGCTTCACCGCCGACGACTTCGCCGAGGTCGCGGACGTGATCGCCGAGGCGCTGAAGCCGTCGTACGACGCCCAGGCGCTCAAGGCACGGGTCAAGGCGCTCGCCGACAAGCACCCGCTGTACCCGGGCCTGAACAAGCGGTCCTGAAACAAGCAGTCCTGAACAAGCAGTCCTGAACACACAGATCTGAACACACAGATCTGAACACACAGGCCTGAACACAGGCCTGAACACACAGCTCGACCGTGGGCTCCACACCGACGTGGAGCCCACCGCACCACCCCCGTCCCAAGGAGTCACCCGTGGCCATCTCGGTCTTCGACCTGTTCTCGATCGGCATCGGCCCGTCCAGCTCCCACACGGTCGGCCCCATGCGCGCGGCCCGCATCTTCGCCAGCCGGCTGCGCGGCGAGGAACTGCTGGACTCCGTGGCCTCGCTGCGTGTGGAGCTCTACGGCTCCCTGGGCGCTACCGGACACGGGCACGGCACACCCAAGGCGGTGCTGCTCGGCCTGGAGGGCGAGTCGCCGCGCACGGTGGACGTCGAGTCCGCCGACGAGCGGGTGGAGGCGATCAGGAGCGCCGGCCTGCTGAAGCTCCTCGGCGAACGCGACATCGCCTTCGACTTCGACGCGGACCTGAAACTGCACCGCCGCAAAGCCCTCCCCTACCACGCCAACGGCATGACCCTGTGGGCGTACGACGCCTCCGGGGCGGAGCTGCTGTCCAAGACGTACTACTCGGTGGGCGGCGGATTCGTCGTCGACGAGGACGCGGTCGGCGCGGACCGCATCAAGCTGGACGACACGGTCCTGAAGTACCCCTTCCGCACGGGCGACGAGCTGCTCCGCCTGACGAGGGAGACCGGGCTGTCGATCTCCGCACTGATGCTGGAGAACGAGCGCGCCTGGCGCACCGAGGAGGAGATCCGCGCCGGGCTGCTGGACATCTGGCAGGTCATGCAGGCGTGCGTACGGCGCGGCATGACCCGGGAGGGCATCCTGCCCGGCGGGCTGAAGGTGCGCCGCCGCGCCGCCAACACCGCGCGCAAGCTGCGCTCCGAGGGCGACCCGCAGGCCCTCGCCATGGAGTGGATCACGCTCTACGCGATGGCGGTGAACGAGGAGAACGCGGCCGGCGGCCGGGTCGTCACCGCGCCCACCAACGGCGCGGCCGGCATCATCCCCGCGGTCCTGCACTACTACATGAACTTCGTGCCCGGCGCGGACGAGGAGGGCGTGGTCCGCTTCCTGCTCGCCGCGGGCGCGATCGGCATGCTGTTCAAGGAGAACGCCTCCATCTCCGGCGCCGAGGTCGGCTGCCAGGGCGAGGTCGGCTCCGCCTGCTCGATGGCCGCGGGCGCCCTCGCCGAGGTGCTCGGCGGCAGCCCCGAACAGGTCGAGAACGCCGCCGAGATCGGCATGGAGCACAACCTCGGCCTCACCTGCGATCCCGTCGGCGGCCTGGTGCAGATCCCCTGCATCGAGCGCAACGGCATGGCCGCGGTGAAGGCGGTCACGGCGGCGCGGATGGCGATGCGCGGCGACGGCTCGCACAAGGTCTCCCTCGACAAGGTCATCAAGACCATGAAGGACACCGGCGCCGACATGAGCGTGAAGTACAAGGAGACCGCGCGGGGCGGGCTGGCGGTGAACATCATCGAGTGCTAGGGAAACAGGCCCTGACCAGCGCGTTCGTATCTTTCAGCGCTGTCAGGGCCTTCCTTGTTCACGCGGTGGAAAGTCCCTCGCGGCCGAAAGTCTCTGAGAAGTCCCTGCTGGCATGGAACCCCGCTCGGCTACCCGCGAACATGCAGGCCAAGGGCATAGTGCGTCAGGGGGACGACATGTCGGTCGAATACAAGGAGACGACCCGGGGCGGGCTGGCGGTGAACATCATCGGGTGCTGAGCGGACAGGCGGGCAGATCCCGGGGTACCCGGCCCTTTGCGCGGCCGTGGGCATCGCGCACCGCGCAGGTGGCGGCCACCACCGCGGAGCGGGCGGAGCCGAGGGCCGCCCGGGTGGCGTCGAGGTCCGGGTCCTCGGCCAGCAGCTTCGATACGTCGACGACGCAGTCGATCAGATGCAGAGCGACGCGCCCGAGCTGATCGGCCCGCGTGTCCTCCCCGTCGAGCAGCTCACGGGCCCGGGACAGCAGACCCAGCACCTCCTGCAACGACGGTCGCGAATCGGCTTGTGGCGCGTTCACGGTTGCCCCCTGACTCCCTTCACTCCCGACTCCCTCGCTCTCTATCGCAGGCTCCTGAGGGAGACCTGGATCTCCTCGTCGCTGGGCTCGGAGTCGACCATCTCACCGGAGAGGAACTGCTCGTAGGCTCCGAGGTCCAGCAGGCCGTGGCCGCTCATGCCGAAGAGGATGACGCGCTCGCGCCGCTCCCGCCGGGCCTGGAGGGCTTCCTCGATGGCGTGTGCGACCGCGTGCGCGGACTCCGGCGCCGGGACGATCCCCTCGGCCTTGGCGAAAGTGCGGCCGGCCTCGAAGACCCGGGTCTGGGCGTAGGCCGCCGCCTCGATCAGCTTGTTGTCGTACATCGCGCTGACGATGGGGGCGGCGCCGTGGTAGCGCAGTCCGCCGGCGTGGATGTGGTAGGCGGCGAACTTGTGCCCCAGCGTGTACATCTTCATCCGCGGGGTCACGCCCGAGTAGTCGGTGTAGTCCAGCGCGTACGTGCCCCTGGTCATCTTGGGGCAGGCCTCGGGCTCGACCGCGACGAAGCGGAGATCGGGATTGTGTGTCCGTGCCTCCCGGTAGAACGGGAAGGTGATGCCGGCGAAGTTGCTTCCCGCTCCCATCGCGGCGATCACGACGTCCGGGAACTCTCCGGCCCGTCGCATCTGCAGGAGGGCCTCCTCGCCGATGACTGTTTGGTGGAGCAGGACGTGGTTCTCACCGCTGCCGATGGAGAAGCGTGCGGCGGACCGGGTGGCGGCGTACTCGATGGCCTCGGCGTTGGCGATGCCCAGGCTGCCCGGTGCGTCGGGATTCTCGCGCAGCGCCGCCCGGCCCACTTCGGTCAGCGTGCTCGGACTCTTGATGATCCGGGCCCCGTTGAGCCGCATCAGGGTGCCGCGGTAGGGCTTCTGTTCATAACTGCACCGCACCATGAAGACGGTGCATTCCATGCCGTAAGGGTGGCAGGCCATGGCCAGGGCGGTGCCCCACTGTCCCGCTCCGGTCCCCGTCACCATCTCGGCGACACCGGACCGACTGTAGTAGTACGCCTGGGGCAGCGCCGTGTTGATCTTGTGGCTGCCCGACGGACTGGTTCCCTCGAACTTGAAGTAGATGTGCGCGGGAGTGTCGAGCGCCTTCTCCAGCCGGGTGGCCCGGTGCAGAGGCGTGGGCCGCCAGCGCTGGTACTCCGTGTGGACCGGCCCGGGGATCTCCATGTACCGCGCGCTGCCGGTGCCCTGCCGGTACAGGGAGAGCGGAAGCTGGGGCCGGAGGGAGCGCGCTTCCTGCGCGCCGCTGTCCCGTACCAGGGGCGGCCGGGGCGCGGGGACCTCGAAGGGCAGGTCGGCCAGGACGTTGTACCAGTGGGTGGGCACGTCGTCCTTGTCGAGGGAGAACACGTCACCGGTCGCCGACATGTTTCAGCCTCCCAGACCGTCGTTCGCGGGTCCGCCGGCCGCCATCGCGCTCCGGCTCTCCCGCGCCACGTCCGTCACCAGGCCGACCAGGCTGCCGACGGTGTCGAGGTCGGCATTCATGACGTCCTCGTCGTCGATCTCGAAGCCGAACTCACCCTCGAAGGTCACCAGCAGGTGCAGGAGCGTCATCGAGTCCATCCTCAGGGTCGACGAGTACAGCGAGAGATCGTCGGTGAGTTCATCCGGGTCGATGCCCAGGTCGAGGACGTCGATGATGACGCGCTTCACCCTGGTCGGCCATTCGTCACTGCTTGACTGTCCCATCGAACCTTCCTCGTTCCCGGTCTTGCGCCGTGCGGACACGTGCGCGCTCACAGGACCTTGCCCGGATTCATGATCCCGAGCGGGTCCAGGGCGATCTTGATCGCCCGGTGGACGTCCGTCGCGTCGTCACCCAGTTCGTCGCGCAGCCAACGCCTCTTCAGCACCCCGATGCCGTGTTCTCCGGTGAGCGTGCCGCCCAGGCTCAGGGCGGTGCGAAACATGTCGTCCGCGGCGGCCCAGACGCATGCGGGTATCTCCGGTTCGCCGCGGTCGAACACCAAGGTGGGGTGGAGGTTGGCGTCGCCCGCGTGGGCCACCGTCCCGATGACGACGTCGTGCCGGGCGGCGATGCGGCGGATCTCCGCCAACATGTCGCCCAGTCGGGAGCGCGGTACGACGAAGTCCTCGACCATGGTCCTGCCCATCCGTTCCAGCGCCCCCAGGGCCTGTCTGCGGATGTCGAGCAACCGCTCGGACTCCTCCTCGTCGGTCGTGACCGTCACCTCCGCGTCCAGCGTCCCGCACAGCCGGCCCATCCGCGCCGCCGCGCCGCCCGCGTCCACACCGTCGAACTCAGCGAGCAGCAGGGCCTCCCCGTCGCCGGGCAGATCAAGCGGCTGCCCTGCGCGTACCGCCCGCAGTGTGACCTCGTCGATCAGTTCGAGGAAGCTCGGCAGCAGGCCGGCACGGGCCAGCTCCAGGGATGCCCGCGCCGCCGCGTCGGCATCCGGGAAGCAGGCGGCCACCGTCGCCCGCGGGCCGGCGGCCTTCGACCGCAGCCGGAGCGTCGCGGCGGTGATGACCCCGAGCGTGCCCTCCGATCCCACGAAGAGGCCCGTGAGGTCGTAGCCGCTCACTCCCTTGGCCGTCCGGTGGCCCGTCGTGACGACCCTTCCATCGCCCAGGACGACTTCGAGGCCGAGTACGGACTCGCGGGTCACGCCGTACTTGAAACAGCGGAACCCGCCCGCGTTCGTGGCCAGGTTCCCGCCCAGCGTCGAGCGCGACGCGCTGCCGGGGTCGACGGGGTACATGAGCCCCCGCTCGTCCGCGGCCCGGGCGAGGTCCGCGGTGATCACGCCCGGTTCGACCACGGCCAGCCGGTCGTCGACGGACAACTCCCTCACAGCCGTCATGCGTTCCAGCGAGAGCAACACGGACCCGTCCCCGGCCAGCGCCCCGCCGGCCAGGCCGGTGCCCGCGCCCCGGGGCACAATGGGAACACTGTGCCGGGCCGCCCAGCGCACAGTTTCGACGACGTCCGCGGTGCTGCGCGCGTACACCGCGCACAGGGGCCACCCGGACGGCTTCAGGTACGCCTCGTCCGTGCGCCGTGCCGCCAGCACGTCGTGCTCCGTGCTGACCTCGCCGTCGATGAGACGGTCCGCCAGTTCCGCCACCGGTGCCTTGTCACCCACGCAGGTGTCCCCTCGTCCACGTCGTCCCCCAGCTCGTCGCCGCGCCCGGTCCCGCCGTGCTCCGCGGATGCCGGGTGGCGGCGACGGACCGGGGCCTCACGCTTCGAGCGATGCTTCGATCGCCATCCGGATCAACGGCATGGACTTCACCAGTTGTTCGCTGTCGATGGACTTCGCCAGGTCCTCGTGGCCCTTCGCGGTGAGCAGCGCGGGCAGGTCCAGCAGGCGCCGTTCTGTCCAGTCGAGTGGGTCCGCGGACAGCTCCTCGTCGAAGGCGCGCGGGCCGACGTCGCCGTTCTGGAAGTCGGGGTGGTGGTGGAAGCGCTGCTCCTTCACCTCGGAGTCGATCCGGTGCGACAGGTCGATGCGCCAGATGCCGCCGTCGCCGACGGGAAGGACACGGTGCCCCTCGGCTCCGTCGCGGTGGTGGCTCCCCTCGTAGGGTTCGGCCCGGCGCACATCGATCCGGGCGCCGGCGTCCACCTCCTCGTACCGCTCCACCCAGTACTGCACGGTGATGGCCACCTGGCCGTTGATGAAGGCGTAGATCGTGCTCATGCCGTCCTTTCCCTGGTGAGAGTCCGACTGTTCGCCGGGGCGTCGCGTGCCTCGCGGTCGGTGCCCGGCGCGGTCGGCAGGATGTTCCTTCTCTTTGCGGAGGAACGGGGAACACAGTGGATCCTCGGCTGTGCGCAGGGACCGAGGAGAACGGGGGAACGCCGAGGCACCGCCATGGCGCGGGACCCTCCGGTGAGGCGCCCTCCGGGACGCCTCGTGACCACCCAACGATGTCTCATGGACGTCCGTGAGGCAACGCGGCCTCCAGCGGCGCGGGCGCCAGGTACGCCGCTCCCCCGGTGGGCCGTGTTCGACTGGCCACCGGACAGCAGTTGAACGGTCCGTCCGGCCGCCGGCGCTCGCTTTGCCCCTGCGCGTCCGGCTGCCTACGCTGCGGTGCGCCCCGCCGCCACGACCCCGGCGGCACGCCACCGGCTCACGCACGATCCGTGCCCCCGCATCTCGACCGGGCGGCCCGCCGTACTCATCGACCGCGTCAGGGCGAACGGAGAATCATGACGTCCGAGTGGAACGACAGCCATGCCGAGCTCTTCGAGAGCCTGCGGAAACTCGGGGCCGAACTGCGGGAGGGCATCACCGGGCGCGACCGGTCGGGGACCTTCGACCACGAGGGCTTCAAGCGCTACGCGGAGCTGGGAGTGCTCGGCCTGCTGGTGCCCTCCGCGTACGGGGGCCGCGGGTACGACCCCCCGCGGTACGCCCGCGTCATGGAGGAACTGGGCTTCGACTGCCCGGACAACGGGCTCCTCATGGCGCTGGGAGCGCACATCCTCGCGGTGGAGCTGCCGATAGCGGAGTTCGGTGACGACGCGCAGCGCGCGGCGTATCTGCCGGCCCTGGCGTCGGGACGGACCATCGGAGCGCACGCGATGACGGAACCGGGCACCGGTTCGGACGCGATGGCGCTGAGCGCGACCGCCCGGCGCGACGGCGACCACTACGTCCTCGACGGACACAAGCGCTACATCACCAACGCACCGGTCGCCGACCTCTTCCTCGTCTACGCCACGATCGACCCAGGTCTCGGCTTCACCGGCGTCACCGCGTTCCTCGTCGAGCGGGGGGACACGGGGATCACGGTGACCCCGGGCAGCGAGAAGCTGGGGCTGCGGACCGCCTCCTGGGGGGACGTCGTCCTGGAGGGCTGCCGCGTCCCGGTGTCCCGTCGGCTCGGCGCCGAGAAGCAGGGTGGGGCGATCTTCGCCCGGACGATGGCGTTCGAGCGGGCCCTCATCCTCGCTCCCTGGCTCGGCGTCATGCGGCGCGAACTGGAGGAGTGCGTCCGGTACTGCCGCCGGCGGCGACAGTTCGGCAAGCACATCGGTCACTACCAGTCCGTGTCCAACCGGCTGGTCGACATGCGGATGCGGTGGGAACTCGCGCGGCTGATCACCCGGTCCGCCGCGGCGGAACTCACCGGGTCCGACCCCGGGGTCCAGCCCGAGCTGAGCAAGCTCTACACGAGCGAGGCCGCGGTCGAGATGTTCACCAGCGCCCTGCAGATCTACGGCGCACTGGGCTACACCAACGACAAGAGCGCCGAACGGAACCTCAGGGACGCCCTCGGCATGACCCTGTCCTCGGGCGCCTCGGACGTGCAGCGCGCCGTCGTGGCCGCGCGCATGGGGCTCACCTGGCCGGACCGAGAGAACTGACGGGAGCCGCATGCGCACGCTCACCGACTATCTGGACGACGCCGCGGCCGGGCGGCCGGACGCCCCGGCGGTCGAGTTCCAGGGCGAGACCCTGACCTATGGCGAACTGCACGCGCGCAGCACCGCGTTGGCCGGGACCCTGCTCCGGCAGGGCATCGGCGCCGGCGACCGCGTCGGGCTCTGGCTGCGCAAGTCGCCCGAGTCGATCGTGGGCCTGTACGGCATCCTCCGGGCGGGGGCGGCCTATGTCCCGATCGACCCCGGGGCGCCGCTGGACCGGGCCGAGAAGATCATCGGCGACTGCCGCCTGGCCGGTGTCATCGCCCAGGACGAGCATGTCTCCTGGCTGCTGGAGCGGGCGCCCGCCGAGGCGCCGGACCGCCCGGTCGTCGCCGTCGGTGGCACGCGCAGCGCCCCGGCCGACCCGCGGGTCATCGCCTGGTCCGACGCCGTGGCCGAAAGTTCGGCGCCGCCGGCCGGACCCGGCGCCGACCCGTCCTCCCCCGCGTACGTCCTCTACACCTCGGGGTCCAAGGGCAACCCCAAGGGCGTGGTGCTGTCCCACGCGAACGCCATGGCGTTCGTCGAGTGGTCGGTGGCCGAGTTCCGCATCACCGCGCACGACCGCGTGTCCAGCCATGCGCCGCTGCACTTCGATCTGTCCGTGCTGGACGTGTTCGCGACCTGTCTGGCCGGAGCGTGCGTCGTACTGCTCCCCGAAAGCCAGCTGGGGCTGGGCGGGGTGCTCAGCCGGGTCGTCGTCGAGCGCAAGGTGACGGTCTGGTACTCGGTGCCCAACGCGCTGAACCGCATGCTGACGGCCCGCAACAGCGCGCTGCTCGGCGCGTCCGCGCTGCGCGTCGTCCTGTTCGCGGGGGAGGTGTTCCCGGTGGGAGCGCTGCGCCGGCTGCGCGAACTCCTCCCGCACGCCGACCTGTACAACCTGTACGGTCCCACGGAGACGAACGTGTGCACCTTCCACCACGTGCGTGACAGCGATGTGGAGCCAGGGCGGACGGAACCCGTTCCCATCGGGCGGCCGTGCGCCTACGCGACGACGTTCGTCGTCGGCGAGTCCGGTGAGCGGCTGCGCGAGGAGCCGGGTGTCACCGGGGAACTCTGTGTCGCCGGCCCGTCCGTGATGCTCGGCTACTGGCGGGACGCCCCGCTCACGGCCGCGAAGCGCCTGTCGGTCGTCCAAGAGGACGGCACGTCCGTGGACGCCTATCGGACCGGGGACACGGTCCGGGTCGAGGAGGGAGGCGCGTACTCCTTCCTGGGCCGCAACGACGACATGGTCAAGATCCGTGGACACCGCGTCGAGCTGGGCGAGGTCGAGTCCGCCCTCTCCGAGGCGGTGCGCGAGGTGGTGTGCGTCACCGTGGGCGACGCCTCCGGTGAGCGGCACATCGAGGCGTACGTGGTGCCGTTCGCCGCAGGGTGCGAGGTGTCGGAGCTGCGGCGGCACTGTCTGGACGTCCTTCCCCGCTACATGGTCCCCGAGCGCTTCCACCTGGTGGCCGCGCTGCCCCGGACACGGTCGGGGAAGCTCGACCGGCGTGCCGTACTCGGCCTCTGACGACGAGAGCGGGAGACACGCGATGCACGTCGTGACCGAGACCTGGTGGAGCGAGGCCCTCGGGAGGCAGAAGTCCGTGAGCGTCGTGCTGCCGCCCGGCTACGCGGCGACCGGCAGGCCCTTCCCCGTCCTCTACCTGTTGCACAGCTACGGTGGCAACCGGAACACCTGGCTAACCTGCCCCAGCCTGGCCGACTGCGCCGCCGCCCACCGGATGATCCTGGTCCTGCCGGAATCGGGACGGTACTGGCTCATCAACGACGCGGGCGGGCGGCGGTACGAGGACTACTTCGTCCATGAGGTGGTCGGTCAGGTCGAGAAGCGGTACAACACCGTGGCGTCCCGTGCGGGGCGTGCCGTGGCCGGCTTCTCGATGGGGGGAGCCACCGCGCTGTTCCAGACGTTGCGCCACCCGGACCTGTTCGCGGTGGCGGGGAGCCACGGCGGCGCCTTCGAGGCGCCGCTGCGCGAGGGCGATCCCTACGCACCGCACCGTGCGGACCGGCGGCTGATGATGCCGACGGTGAAGGACCACGAACGAATCTGGGGTCCGGTGGACAGCGCGGTCCGACGGGCCTACGACCCGTACCGGCTGCTCGCCGCCCTGGACGCCGCGGCGTCGCCGCGTTTCTGTCTCGACGTCGGCGAGGACGACTACGCACGCATGATCGCGATGAACCGGAACATGCGCGACGCCCTGACCGCCCACGGAGTCGTCCACGAGTACCGGGAGCGTCCCGGCGGTCACGACTGGGCCTTCGTCGACGCGGGCCTGCCCCGTCTTTTCGCCTTCGTACGGGAGAACCTGGGCACCGCCTGAACCGGCGACCGAGCGCGGGAGAGGACCCCGGACACCTTGGGTCCCACGGTCCTCGCCACACCCGTGCTCCGTGGGTGCGGCGAGGACCGTGGTATGTGCTCAGGCGGTGACGCGGACGCCGTACAGCTCCAGCCAACGGTTGAGCTGGAGCAGGTAAGTCAGGCCGATGGCCGGTGTCACCGCGGTGATCGGGCCCGGCAGGCGGTCCAGTTCCGACGTGACCGCCGTACGGACCTTCGTCCGGTCCAAGAGGTCGAACACCGGCGCGTTCGGTTCTGCCACCAGGTCCAGGACCAGGGCCCGCAGCCGCTCCACATAGCCGGTGTCCCGGCTGGCCGGGTAAGCGCTCTTCGGCCGCTCCACGACTTCGCGGGGCAGCAGGTCGGCGCAGGCCCGGCGGAGCAGGGCCTTCTCGGTCCCGCCGTGGGCCTTCAGCTCCAGCGGGACGTTGAACAGGTACTCCGCCAGCCGGTGGTCGGCGAAGGGCACGCGTACCTCCAGGCCGACCGCCATGCTCATCCGGTCCTTGCGGTCGAGCAGGGCACCGAGCCAGCGGTGCAGTCCCAGGTGGAAGACCTCCCGCTCACGGCGACGGGCACCGTCCTCGCCCGGCAGCGACGGCACCTCCGCCAGCGCCTGGTGGTAGCGGTCCGCCTCGTAGCGCGCGGGCTCGATCTCGGCACGCACGTCGTCCCGGAGCAGCAGGGCCGGCTGGCGCTTCTCGTACATCCACGGGAAGGACGTGTGTCCGACGTAGCCGCCGTCCATCTGCCAGGTGTACCCGCCGAACATCTCGTCGGCGGCCTCGCCGGACAGGGCGACGGTGCACTGTTCCTGGACCCGGTGGAACAGGTGGTACATGGACGTGTCCAGGTCTCCCCAGCCCGGCAGGTCCCGGGCGCGCAGTCCGCTGTCGATGCCGTCGACGAGGTCGTCGGCGCCGACGTCGGCCACGAAGCGCTTGATCCCGAGGTGCTCGGCGACCATCTTGGCGAAGGGTTCGTCGGTGCTGGGCCGCCAGGTGTCGGCTCCCGGGTTCGCGGAGGTCCCGACGTTCACCGAATAGCTCGCCAGTTCCGCGTCGAGTTCCCGCACCGCCAGGGCGGTGATGGCACTGGAGTCGATCCCGCCGGAGAGCAGCGTTCCCACGGGGACATCGGCGACGACCTGCCGCCGGACCGTGTCGTGCAGCAGCGAGCGCACCTCGGCCGCCGTGGTGGCGAAGTCGTCCCCGTGCGGCCGCGCTTCGAGCTGCCAGTACCGGTGCTCCCGGCGACCTGACCGACCGGCGACGACCACGCATCCCGGCCGTACCTCGCGCATCGTGCGGTAGACGCCGTGACCAGGCGTCCTGGCCCGGGGCAGCACGAGGAGTTCGGCGATGCCCTCGCGGTCCACCTCGGCCGTCATGCCGGGATGGGCGAGCAGCGCCTTCGGCTCGGAACCGAAGACGATGCCGTCCCCCACGGGGGCGTAGTAGAGCGGCTTGATGCCGAGACGGTCCCGGACGAGGAGGAGTTCCCCGGTGCGCTCGTCCCAGAGGGCGAACGCGTACATGCCGTTCAGCCGGTGGACGAAGTCCGCCCCCCAGTGCAGGTAGGCGGCGAGGAGGACTTCGGTGTCCGAGCGCGTCGAGAAGTGCGCCCCGTGCGACCGCAGTTCCGCCCTCAGTTCACGGAAGTTGTAGATCTCCCCGCTGAACGTGACCACGACCTGACCGCCCGGGCCCGTGCGCACCATGGGCTGCTGTCCGCCCTCGATGTCGATGACGGCGAGCCGTCGGTGCCCCAGGGCGGCATGGCCCGACAGCCAGACGCCCTGCGCGTCGGGGCCGCGAGGGGCCATGGTCTCCGTCATGGCCGCGATGACGTCCTCGCGGTGGGTGACGATCTGGTTCCAGTCGATCCATCCAGCGATCCCGCACATGACTTTCCGTTTCAGAGAGAGCGATCGGGAGAAAAGGGCAACCCGAAAGGGAAGAAGTTGCCGTGGAGCCACACATTTCAGGCCCCGAAGAACCGCCGGGAACCATGCCACCCATCCGGGCCGACCGGCGCGGTCAGCCGGCACTCGCGCGCGGCAGCTCCACTCTGGCTTGCTGGGCGACTTTCAGCTCCTCGCCGAAAGTCTGCAGCACCTGGGCATATCCGCAACTGAGTTCGGCCATGATCGCCCGGCAGTGCGGGGGGAGGCTCTGCAACACCTCCTCCTGCTCGCGCAAGGCGACGCGTACGGCGTCGAACATCCGCAGCAACGAACGGCCGGTATCGCTGAACCGGAGAGAGGGATCCCTTCTGAGCCGATCGAATATCGAACCGAGATCAAGGTCCGCCTCACGGTCGAGGCCGGGAGAGCGGCTTTCCGCCGAGGCCTCGGCGGAGGCGTTCTCGCGCCCCCTCTCGGGCAGGGCGCCCTGGGGCACGGGGACGTCACCGCGGTCCAGGCGATTGCGCACATCGGCGACGGTCGCCGGCGAGATACCGGCGGCCCTCGCGATCTGCCGCAGCGACGCCGCGGGGTTCTCGCGGATCAACTCCGCGGCACGCTGCCGCCCCTGCGCACTGTCCACCGGCCGGGACCGGCCGTCCCTGCCGATCCTGCGTGCGGGCTGGGGAGTGCCGGGCGTGAGCTGGCCGCGCATCGCGGCCACCCGCCGGGGCGAGAGCCCGGTCAGGGAGGCGACCATGCGATCGCTCCACTCCGGGTGCGTGGTGAAGACCCGCCGGGCGGCCGCCACACGGTCGTCCTGGGACAGCGGCAGACCGTGCTTGCTGTTCGCGAACACCGAGAGCAGAAAGACGTCCGCCTCGCTCCCGTGGAAGAAGCGGACATCGATGTCAGTTCTGCCACGAACAAGCGCCGCGCGCACCCGGTGCACGCCGTCGATCACTTTGCGCGAGGGCTGGTGAACCCAGATCGGGGGGAGATTCTCCCCTGATTCGGCCATTGATTGAATATGTTCGGAATCTTCACCCCGCAGCCGGGGTGAGTCCGTAATGACCAGGGAGTCGATCGGCACCGAGCACACTGCGGAATTTCTGAGCAGTTCCTGTTGTCTGGCGAGAGAACTTACCGGACCACTATTCGCGCCCAATTCGTGATAGTGCTGCTCTGTCACGTAGACCCCCTGCCGTCCACTTCTGGACACATGTTGCCGAAGCAATTCCCCGATCACGTGCCCCACCAGTTTCCGCACCTTTTCACGTGTCAGCAAGATCCAGGTGGCCGAAAATTTTTCAGCCAAGGCAAGTTGGCCGGTTCGCTCCTCTTGCGCTCGGTGACTATGTAAGCGCTTACGGGAAAGTGGTCGTTTTATCCTCCGTGCGGTCACGGCCGTGTCCGGGTTCCCGCCCCACCGCACACCGGCCCCCGCAGCCGTTCGACCTCCCGGGCCAGCTGCTCGACCGTCGGGTGGTCGTAGAGGTGCTGCACCGTGAGCTGGACATCGAAGGCGACGTTCAGCCGGTCCACCAGGCGCATCGCGGCCAGCGAGTTCCCGCCTCGGTCGAAGAAGTGATCGGTCCGCTCCAGCGAGGCCAGCCGCAGGGTTGCCCGCCAGATGTCGGCGACCGCCTGCTCGGTCTCGCCGAACGGTTCCCGGCCCGCGTCGTCCCGGGTGTCCGCCGACGGCTCCACCCGTACGTCCACGCCGGGACCCACGGCGGAGACGACCGCCTGGCGGACCCGCTCGTCCAGCGCCTGACCGCGATAGGCCACGGTCACCCGCAACGGGCCGAGGAAGGCCGGGGCGAGCTCCCGCGCGATGTGCTCGTTGCGGTCGTCCAGCCCGACCAGGACGTGCTCGGCCGGGTCTGCCAGCGCGGTACGGAAGAGCTGTACCCCGAGCCGCGGGTCGATCTCCCGGTAGCCGTGGCGCCGCAGGGCTTCCAGCCCGGCGCCCCCGTCCTCCTCCGTCGCCCACCTGCTCCAGGACTGGCACTGCACGGGCCTGCCCAGGCGCCGCCAGTACGCGGCGAACGCCGGCAGGTAGCCGCTCGCCGAGGAGTACGCGCCGAAGGCCGTACCGCCGAAGTAGCCGTTGACGGAGGAGAAGAGGATCAGGAGCGTGTCGGGCCGGTCCCGCAGTACTTCGGCGATGACCGAGGTGCCGGTGACCTTGGCGTGGGACATCCGCCGGAACTCCGCCGGGTCTTCCGCGGTGAGCAGATGGGAGCCCAGGTCCTGCCAGTAGTGCCCGAAGCCGGCGCCCGCCAGGTGCACCACGCCGTCGAGCCGCTGCCCGAACCGCTGCTCGGCCCCGGTGACCGCGGACCGCATCGCCGCCAGGTCGGTCACGTCCGCCCGAACGTGGACCACGTCGCCGAGGGCGGCCAGTTCCGCGAGAGACCCGGCCCCCTCGCCCGTCGGCGTGGCCCGGCCGGTCAGCACCAGGCGTACGCCGTACTCGGCCATCAGGAACCGGGCCAGTCGTACGCCGATCGCGCCGAGCCCCCCGGTCAGCAGGTACAGGCCGCCGGGGCGGATCCGGTGCGCGGGGGCCGGTGGCACGTCGTGCAGCGGCGCGAGCCGGGGCACGAGCCGGCGCCCGTCGCGCCTGGCCACCACCTCGTCCCGGCCCCGGTCACCGAGTTCGGCCAGGACGGACGCGGCCGGATCGGGGTCGTCCGGGCTCAGGTCGAGATGGCGGACCCACGGCTCCCCGGCCTCGGCGTTGGCCGTGCGCACCAGACCGGTGACGGTGGCGCGCGCCGGTTCCACCGCATCGTCCGGTGTGGCGAGGGCGCCGGCGGTGACCACGTGCAGCACGGGCCGCTCGTCGCCGAGCGCCTTGATCAGGCTGTGCAAGGACCCCGCGTACAGGTCGTGGCCGCCGAGGTCCGTACCGGGAGCGGCGCCGGCTCCCCAGGCGTGGATGACGGCACCGACCGTGCCGTGCTCCCGGCGGACCGCGGCCACCAGGTCGGCGTTGTGGGCCGGGTCGAGGGGGTCGATCCGGTACGTCCCCGAGTCGGTCAGGACGAAGGCGGCACCGGAGGTGACCGCGACGACCGGGCCCCCGTCCGGGCGGGCCGCGCGCAGCCGTGCGGCGAGGCCGTCCGCGCCGAACACCAGCCAGGCGCCGTCGGGGTGCGTCCGTCCCGGGGCGGAGTCCGCCGGCACCCAGGTGGTGGTGTGAAGCCAGGACGCCGGTTCGTCGTCATCGTGGTCCTGGCGGGCGGTGGGCAGCTCGGCCAGCGCGTCGTCGAAGGCGCCGGCCTGGTAGTCCGCGAGCAGCCGCTTGCGCTCGATCTTCCCCGCCGACGACTTGGGGAACGCCGCCCGCGGCACCGGGACGACGGTACGGGGCAGCAGGCCGACCTCTTTCGCCAGCCGGGCACGGATGCGGGAGACGGCTTCGCCGCGCTCCCGGACGGTCTCACCGGTCAGCACGCAGAGCACGACCAGTTCGTCCGTCCCGGTGGCCCGGTCGTACTCACTGCAGGCGGCCGCGAACGTCGGCAGCACACCGTCGACCCGCTCGACGATGGACTCGATCTCGTGACAGGAGTAGTTGGCACTGCGTACGACGACGACTTCCTTCTCGCGCCCGGTGATTACCAGTCGTCCCCGGTGGACGAAGGCGAGATCACCGGTGACGAACCAGCCGTCGGCGGTGAACGACTCCTCGTCGGCCTCGGGGTTGTTGTGGTAGCCGACCATCCGGGTCACACCCCGCACCTGCAAGTGGCCGATGCGGTCCTCGGGGACGACCCGGCCGGCGTCGTCGACGATCCGCAGCGACGTGCCCGGGGCAGGCACGCCCACTTCGGCGTAGGTGGGGTGGCCGGGCGCGGGTCCGTCGAGCGGTACGAGGGTGCCTCCCAGAGTCCGGGCGTCGACGGTCAGGACGCCGGTCGGCTCACGGTCGGCCCGCAGGGTGGAGTGCACCATGCCACCGCACACCTCCGACATCCCCCACGCGGGCCGCATCACCT
This sequence comes from Streptomyces sp. NPDC047706, assembly GCF_043204795.1. Classification (NCBI taxonomy): domain Bacteria; kingdom Bacillati; phylum Actinomycetota; class Actinomycetes; order Kitasatosporales; family Streptomycetaceae; genus Streptomyces; species Streptomyces sp. NPDC047706. The sequence continues at coordinate 274,083 of NZ_JBIDCW010000006.1, forward strand.
CTCCGGAGAGGCCGTGCGGCGCCAGCATCCTCAGGAACTCCTGGGTGGTGTCGCCGACGATGGCCTCACCGCCGTTGGTGATGTCGCGCAGGCTGGACAGGTCCCAGGTCCGCCGGGAGATCTCGGCCGCCAGGTTGGTCATCAGCGTGATGACGAAGTTGGGGGCCGAGCTGTTGGTGACCCGGTACCGCTCGATCCAGTCCAGCCAGCGCAACGGATCGGCGATGAAGCTGTCGGTACGCGCGTTGACGTGGTCCCACTCCATGACGACGTCGCGCACGTTGTGCATCACCATGCCGGCGACGTGGTCCAAGGGCATGAAGTTGAGGGTCACCTCCTCGGGACCGAAGCCGTTGGCGGCGACGTTGACGTACGCGCGGGTGACGACGGTGCGGTGCGTGTGGCGGACGCATTTCGGAACCCCGGTGCTTCCCGAGGTGAGCAGGTGGACGGCGGGATCATCCGGCCGTGCGCGGTGCGGCTCGCCCGCCTCCGCGGCACCCAGGTCCTCCACCGCGAGGACCCGCAGGGCCGTCGTGTCCCACAGGGCACGCAGCCCGGCCACCTGGCCGGCCAGGGCGGCGTCGGTGAGCACGGGTGCCCGGTCGAGCAGTTCCCAGGCGCCGCGCAGCCTGCGGCTCACCGCGGTGTCCCAGCGGTAGGTCGACGCCACCCCGATCGGGGTGGGCACGAAGCCACCCAGCACGCAGGCCCAGAACCCGGTGACGAAGTTGCGGTTGTCGTCGCAGTGGAGCAGCACCGAGTCACCCACGGTCAGCCCGCTCGCGCGCAGCCCCGTCAGTACCCGGGCGGCGTCGGCCAGCAGCTCACGGTAGCTCTGCCGGTCCTCGCTGCCGTCGCCGAGGACGAAGGTGGTGCCGCGCTCACCGCCGGCCGCCCGGATCAGCGCCTCGACGAGGGTGGCGGGCGCGGTGGGCGGGGTCTGCCAAGGGCCGCCGTCCAGCAGCGCCGGCGGTCGGCCGTGGGCCTCGTCGGGCGCGGCCCGGTCCGGCTCGCCCGCACGGGCGGGAACCGGCCTCGGGCGTGGACCGGGGCGTCTGCCGACGGTGACCGTCAGGGCGGTGACGCCCGGCACCGCGCGCGCGGCGGCCTCCGACCGTGCGGCGATGTCCGCGAAGGACCGCGGTTGTGGCCCAGTGGGCATGACGTTCTCCTGTCCCAGTCGCACTTCTCACTTCGCTGCCGCGCGGTCGGCGGCTCCCGGCGGCCGTCCACCGCGGCCGGTGTCCGGCGCCGGGTGGCGCGCAGCGCGGCCGGTCAGGACGCAGGCGGCCGGAGTTCCTCCGCCAGGGCGGAGAACGCGGGCGCGTCCGTGAGCGGGCGGGCGGGATCGCCGGCCAGGAACTCCACGACCGACTCCAGGTCCGGCCCGACCCGCTTGGCCATCTCCTCGGAGACCGGCGGGTCCACGTAGCGCAGGGTCGCGTCCACGCGGTCGGGGCGCATGAAGAGGTTCAGCAGGAACGTGGTGCCGCCGTTCTCGCAGTAGGCGTCCTCCAGGAAGTCAGGGGCCTGCACCACCTCGTGGCCGTCCATGGCCTCCGGTGCCGGGGCCTCGTACATGCCGTTCAGCTCGACCTCCCACGGGCCGGGCGGGCCGGACCGCCAACCCGTGCTCAGCCCCGCCCGCAGGCAGACCTCCTCGACGGGCAACCGGGACAGGTGGGTCATGCGCCGGCGCAGTTCGTCGCGCCGCTCGGTGAGATAGGACCGGACGTCCGCGCACCGGCCGCTGTCCACCACGTCCACCACCTGGCTGCGCAGCAGTCCCACCACGTCGAAGCCGTGCCGGCGGTGACGGCCGCTGTGCGTGACGGCCACCCGGACCGGCGCTCCGTCCGCCCGGCGGAAGTAGAGGCCGACAGCCGCCGTGACGATCTCGTACGGGGTGCAGACGTACTCCTTGGAGAGTGACCGCAGCCGCTGGTTGGTGGCGTCGGACAGGCTCAGTTCCCGCTCCCTGGTCCACGCCCGGCCGCTGGGCCGTTTCAGGTCCAGCATCCACTGCGGCAGCGCGGGCGAGGAGGACTCAAGAGTCCGCAGCCAGTCGTCGTAGATCTCCAGCCCGTCCTCGAGCATCGCCGCGTAGTAGTCCGCGAACTGCGGCACCCGGTCGGGACGGGGCGTGCCGCCGGGCCGGTTGTACTCGGCCCTGATCAGGTCGGTGACCGTCTCCGCGGACATCCCGTCGACACAGGCGTGGTCCAGGACGCAGGCGACGAGGCTGCGCGGGCCGGGCCCGCGTCCCAGCACCACGTGCACGGACAGTTCCCGGTGAACGGTCCACCGGTTGTCGAGGGCGCGGACGACGCCGGCGACCGAGTCGGTCGAGCCGTCCCAGTCCACCGTCGTCATGACCGCCTCGGTGATCTCCTCCGGCTCCCGGATCACCTGGGTCGGTTCGCCGTCGACGTCGTCGAGGGAGGTGCGCAGCGCCTCGTGCGTGGCGATCGCGATGCGCACCGCTCGTTCCAGCCGGGCGGGGTCGACCGGCCCCTCGACGATGAAGCAGTTGAACAGCCGCTTGGCCGGGACGGATGTGTGCTCGGCCATGATGAAGTCGTGATAGACGGCCTGTCCCGCCGATGCCTTGAGCAACCTCATGTTCCATCCAATCTCAGAGTGACCACGGCAGTGCCCAGAAGCCCGCCTTGGCCAGGACCCGGGCGGGGCCGGGCGGCAGCAGTGCCCGTTGCCGCAGGGTCGTCGCGAGCTCGTGGCCGAAGGCGTGGTGGCCGAGGGTCTTGCTCAGTACGAGGAGCTTGACGGCCTGCTCCAGCCGGATCGACTCGGTGCCGCACACCAGGTCGTCCTTCATCCACAGCCCGCGGTACTCCAGGGGCTGGTGCCGTACCGTGTCCCCCCACCCCGCGGCCGGGCGCGTTCCGGTGCTCAGATCGAGCAGTGAGTAGCCCAGACCGCGCAGCAGCGGGGCCACCACCGCCAGCGGGTACTGCCCCACGTAGTTGTCGACCAGGCCGCCCGCCACGTCGACGCACACCGCGTCCCGCACGGCGTCCAGGTCGGAGCTGAGCAACGCGTATTCCAGCCCCTGGGTGGTGAGCCGCAGGACGTCGAACGAGTCGTGGCGGTCCCGGAGCTGGCGGAGCGTCATCGAGGCCACGGGGCGTCGTTCGCACACCTCGAATCCGGCCGCGCCGCCGTACCGGGCCACCACGGCACGGTGGGGTTCCAGCAAGGAGGAGCGGTGGGGGTTCCTGGTCACCTTGAGTTCCTCGGGGCCCCCGTGCACGGAGACCGCGACGGTGTCGACCACGGTGTCGCCCCGCTCGTCCGCGGCGTCGGCCAGTGGGTCGCAGACGACGCTGCGGACGAGACCGTCCAGCGCGTCCCACGAGGCGGGCAATCCTCGCGCGCCCGCGTCCAGCACCCGGATCGGGGTGAGTTTCGAGGACAGCCACGCGAGTGTGTCGGCCACCTCCGTGCCGGACACCGCACTCGCCGTCGTCGGCGGACCGGTCACCATTCCCCCTCCACCGCGTTGTCGCGAAAGGCATTGGAATACCCACCCAGCGTGTACAGCAAGGTCGGCATGTGGGTGCTCACCATGGGCACGTCCGCCGCCACGAGAGCGCGCAGGAGTTTGTTGTCCTCGCCCACCACGTTGCGCCAGTCGTCGATGTCATAGGTCTCCGGGAAGGGAACGGTCCGCAGCAGCGCCCGCTCGAAGAGCCATTCACTGGTGTCGGCGTTCCGCACCCGGCCCGGCCCGGCGCCCGGCTCGACCTGGTCGCGCAGGACGTTGGACCAGGGCACGTACACACAGGGCTCACGCAGCTCCAGGTACCGGGACCGGGCTGCCTCGGCGTCGCGGACCCATGGGTGCCGCGCCTCCAGATAGGGCGTGCCGTCCTGGTGGATCAGCCGGCACTGGGAATGCACGGCCGGGCTTCCGGTGCGCCGCATGCAGTGGAACAGGCTGGACAGGTGGTGCGGTTCGAGCAGGTTGTCGTCGTCGAGGAAGCTGATCAGCGCGGTCCCGGCCAGCTCGACCGCCGCGTTACGGAGCCGGGACAGCACCGGGGGGCCCGAGACGTCCCCCGGCGACCGGGGCTGGAAGTGCCACGCCGTCACCCGGTCCGGGCCCCTGTCCTGCCGTGCCGTGCGCTCGGCCAGCGGGCGGTACGCCGGCTCGTCGTCGTCCACGACCACGAGATGTGTCACCGGCCCCGCAAAGTCCTGTGCGCGCACGGTGTCCAGACAGCGGCGCAGCAGGTCCGGACGGCCCCGGGTCACGGTGATCACGGTGATCCCGTCGGCACCCACGGGGGCACTCATGAGCGGCTGAACACCACCTTCGCGACAGCGTCGGCGATGTCCGCCATGTCCCGCTCGTCGCCGAGCAGCGTCGAGTGGTGGGTGAGCACCGCGTGGCCGGCCAGGTACTCGGCGTTCGGGAACGCGCGGCCGCGGTTCTCCGCGACGAAGCGCTCGGCCAGCGGACCCAGCGTCGGCTTGGTCCACGGCCGGAGCAGTCTGCTGCGGCTGAGCGGTTCCCGTGGCGGGTAGAAGCGGACACCCAGTTCGGCGGTGAGGGCCTCGGCCACCTCGCTGTTGGACATCCCCGTGGGCAGGGGGTCGAACACGATCGGCAGTTCGTAGACGGAGATCCGGGTCTGCTCCGCGCGATGGCGCAGCAGCCGGACGCCGGGGACGCCCTCGATGAGTCCGGCGAGGACCGCGTAGTTGCGATTGCGGATCTCGTGCTGTGCGTCCAGGGACTCCAGTTGGGCGCACAGGAGTGCCGCGCCGAACTCGCTGAGGCAGAGGTTGGCGCCCATCATGGTGGCGCTCTCCTCCAGTTCCAGTCCCTGGGGAGCGTTCTCGGCGGTGGTGTACCGGCGCGAGTCGGCGCGCAACTCCTGCATCACCGACAGGAGCCGGTCGTCGTCCGTGACCACCGCACCGCCCTCACCCGCGGCGAGCACCTTCGACTGCTGCATGCTGAAACAGCCGATCAACGCCAGTGAGCCGGCCGGCCGCCCGAGCCACTCGGCGCCGTGCGCCTGCGCCGCGTCCTCCACGACCCGCGCACCGTGCGCCGCCGCCGCCGCGGAGATCGCGGGGATGTCCGCCATCGCACAGGACCAGTGGACCGGGAGCACCGCGCGCGGTTGCGCGCCGAAGTCCAGGTACTCCGGAGCCAGGCATCCGGTCAGCGGATCGACGTCCGTCAGCACGGGCACGAGCCCGGCCCGCAGGACCGCACTGGCCGTGGCGACCCAGGTGAGAGCGGGGACCAGGACGCGGTCGCCGTGGTCGAGCCCCAGCGCTTCCAGGGCCACCACCAGGGCACTCGACCCGTGGTCCACCGGGACGCAGTGACGGGTCCCGACATAGTCGGCGAACATACGGGCGAACCTGCGCTCGAACAGCTCCCGGCCCGCCGGGCTGGTGATCGCCCAGCGTTCCCCGTGCAGCACGGTGTCCAGGAACGGCCCGGCGTTGGGCGCCGGTACCGGCCAGACCGGCCAGCGACGGCCGACCGGACGCACCGGAGTGCCCCCGTCGACCGCCAGCCGGTCGGCCGAGGTCCGCTGGGGCACACTGTGACCGTCCGTGTCGATCTGCCGAATTGAACGTCCCATTGTGTGCCCTCCGACGTCGGGAATTCTCACGAAAGACCGAAGAAAGTCACGGGTCCGGCTGGCCCGGTGTGCCGCAAGGATGCCCGAGGAGAACCGCCGTTCAACTGGCGACCGGACCCAGTTGAACGGGACGTACGCGGCGAAGTAGGGGCGGAGTCGGGGATTCTTGACCGGCCCGACGCCCTCGTACAGTATTCCCGTGCCGTGCGGCGCGGCTGGGTTCGGCACCACTAAAGCACCGATGGCGCGTGGGGCGGTCCGTATCCGCCGATATCACGGCCGGACGGACCCGATCCTTGGTATTCCGAGGCCGCCGCTCAGCCACCAAGCCACCGAAAACGGGAGCTGTACGTGCGGATATCCGAAGGACTGCACAGTAAAGAGGACCTACCGAAAAGGTGCGGTGTCCTGGTCGTCGGGGGCGGCATGAGCGGATTGAGCACCGCCCTGGAACTCCGGGAACGGGGCGCGCGGGACGTCCATGTCGTCGACCCCGGGCCGTTCACGGGTTTCGAGCACCGCTCCCGGACCCCGCACACGACGCCCCTGCCCGGGGCGCCCCCCTGGTGGCGTGCCGCCTCCCCGCACTACGCGGACCTCCCCGGCGTGACCGGCCCCCTCGGTGGTCGCTCGCGCTGCTGGCACGGCGTGCTCCTCCCGGTCGGCCCGCGCGTGCTCGCGGAGCACTGGCCGCAGGACACGGCGGACCGTCTGCTGGGCGACGGGCCGGGCTCCTACCAGGCGGTCACTCGGGAACTGCTGGACTGGCGGAGCGCCTTCGGCGATGCTCGTCCGGACCGGACGCCCGACGATCCGCGTGCGGAGTTGAAGACCGTCTGGCCCGACCTCTCGCTGCGGCCGGTCCCGCAGGCCGGCTGGTCCGTCGACGGTCCCGAAGGCCGCCTCGTCTGGGCGTACTCACCGCTCATGGCCTGGGCACGCCGCGGGCTCGCCCGGCACACCGGCCTGGAACTGCCGACCGTGGTCCCGGGCCTTCGAGCGATCCGGGTGCTGGTCGAGGCCGGACGCGTGCGCGGCGTGCTGTTCGCGGACTCGGCGGGCGGGACGCGGGAGGTCCTCGCCGATGTGGTGGTTCTGGCGGCGGGCACGCTGGAGAACACCCGCCTGTACGCCCAGACGCTCGCCGCCGCCGGGGACCTCGTCACCCGGTGGCACGGCCTCAACGACCATGTCACCCACGGCTACGCGATCCCGCTGCCGCGCGCGCTCGCCGACCGTTGGGCCCGCTCCGACCACCGCTTCCTCTGGTCCGACCACGAGAACGAGCTGAACGCGAACCTCTTCATGGAGGTGCACGCCGCGGGCCTGGCCGAACCGGTGCTGGACCTGTGGTGGATGGCGCAGCAGGAGGGCCCCTTCCGCGACGAGATCCGCTTCGACCCTCCTGACGATGCCGCCCCGGGCGGGACCGCGGCCTGGGAGGGGCAGGTGACCGCCTCCTTCTCCTCCGCGGACGAGGAGCAGATCCGCCGCCGGGACGAGATCACCGGCAAGCTGATGGAAGCACTGGGCGTCGAGGTCGCCGAGGAGCGCGAGTTCGTCGACTTCGATCCGGCCGCGCGCGCCGCCCTCGCCACCGGCACGGCCCACCACTACGTCAGTCTGCTGGGCACCGCCGACCACGAGGCGGGGACGCTGCCGCTGGGACAGCGGCTGGACTTCGGCGGCCGGTCCCGCTCAACCGACGGCTTGTTCGTCACCGGCCCGGCCGTCTTCCCGGCGGCCGGTGCCGCGAATCCGTCGCTGACCATCCTCGCACTGACCGCGCACACGGCCGACGCCGTCACCGGCGGCTGAGGGGAGCGGCCATGGCTCGGGCACTGGTACTCGGCTACTCCGGCGGGCTGGACGGGACCGCGTGTCTGGTGGCCGACGGGCGGGTGCTGTCCTGGTCGCGGTACAGGCGCGGAGCGCCGGGGAGTGCCGCTGTCGCCGACTGCCTCGATGCCGCCGGGGTCGGGTGGCGGGATGTCGGGCTGGTCGTCGAGTGCGCTGTCGAGCCCCACCCCTTACGCCCGTGGGATCCGCTGTCGGCCGTCCCCGAGGGCGTACCCCGGGTGACGGTCAGCCGGCACGACGCGCTGGCCCGGGCCACTGCCGCGTCCTTCCCCTTCCGGGACGCGGCAGTGGCCGTCGTCTCCTGTCCCGGCACAGCCCGGTACACACGCGAGGCCGGCGTCTGGTACGAATCCGACAGCCTCTACGACCTGGCCGACGGACACCTCTCGCTGCGCCTGCGCCATTGCGCTCCCGCCTCCCGGTCGGCGCTCTCCACCGTCCTCGACTTCCGGCGCCACGTGTGCCGCTATGTCTTCGGGACGGCCGCGGACGGCCATGGTCGGGCCGGCGGCCTCGCCGCGCTGGCCTCGTCGGGGCGCCCCGGCCGATGGAGCGACGCGGCGGCCCTGCGGTCCGAGGGGAGCCGCATCAGCGTCGAGGCTTCGGCACTGGGGCACTTGGACCCCGCACGGGCGCGATCGGCCCTCGCCGTCCCCACCGCGGCCGACCTCGCCTTCCACGCGGACGTGTCCCGCTGGGCGCAGACCCAGATCGAGACCGCCGTGCTTGGCCAGCTCGCCAACTGGGCCAGCGAACTCCCGCGCGCACGGCTGCTCTTCACCGGAAGTCTGGCGGGCGACGGTGCGCTCGACCGCCGGGTCGGCGCCGAGACCCCGTTCGACCACGTGCACCTCCACGCGCCGGCCGGCGAGCGCTCCGCCGCGCTCGGCTGCGGTGCTCACGGTCTGACCCTGCTCACCGGGCGGGCCGTCCTGCCGTTCGCGCCGCTCGGCCGGGCTAGGTGTATTGACCCGTGAGGTTGGGGACGCGGCTGGCGGGTGGTTGGCCCTTGAGCGCGGTGTGTCCGCGGTGGTGATTGTAGGTGTGCAGCCACCGCGGGAACGCTTCGCGGCGCTCGGCTTCTGAGCGGTAGGGGCGGGCGTAGGCCCATTCGTCGAGCAGGGTGCGGTTGAAGCGTTCGACCTTGCCGTTGGTCTGCGGGCGGTGAGGCCGGGTGCGTTTGTGGGTGATCCCGGCCGCCGCCAGAGCGTCTCGCCAGTCGCAGGATCGGTAGCAGGAGCCGTTGTCGGTCAGCACGCGCTCGACGGTGATCCCGCACTCGGTGAAGAAGGTGTGGGCCCGGGTCCAGAAGCCGGTAGCGGTCTCCTTCTTCTCGTCCTGGGTGAGGCGGGCCAGGCCGAAGCGGGTCAGGACCCGGTGCACGGTCGAGGGCACCAGATGCAGCGGGTGTGCGATGCGGGCCGGGCCCCAGCGGCGCGGGCAGCGGACCTTGATGATCCGGCGTTCGGTGCGGGTCGGGGTCCGGCGCGGGCTGGTGCGCGGACGGGAGGAGCGGTCGGACATGCCGGCCTCGCCGAGCTGCCGGTAGCGGTCGGCCCAGCGCCGGGCGGTGGTGGGTGAGACCTGGAAGCGCTCGGCGGCCCGGCGCAGGGGCCAGTCGTCCTCGACCACGCAGCGGGCCAGGCGCAGCCGTCCGGTCTCGGTCAGGGGTGCATTACGGTGGGGCACGAGGGCCTTTCAGTCAGGTGTAGACGTCGCAATCCACACCGAACCGGAAGGCCCTCACCTGTTCAAGATCCCTCAACCGAGACCTGGCTCACCCGTCCACGACCTCCCGGGACAGAACAGCTAGGCCGACTGCCGCAGCACCAGCCGAGTGGGGACGATGAGGGAGGACCGCGGCCGGTCCCCGCTGTCCGCGGACGGATCCGCGGCCCGTTCGAACAGCAGCCGGGCCATCAGGCGGCCCATGCCCTCGATGTCCTGGCGCACGGTCGTCAACGGCGGGTCCATCGCCTCGGCGATCGACCTCACGTCGTCGAAGCCGACGAGGGCGATGTCGTCCGGCACCTTGCGGCCGCGCTCGCGCAGGACCCGCAGGGCACCCTCGGCCATCAGGTCGGAGGCGACGAAGACGGCGTCCAGGTCGGGTGACCGCTCCAGGAGCACGGCCATCGCCGCCGCGCCTCCCCGCAGCGTGAAGTCGCCCTCGACGATCATCTCAAGGGGTCGGTCCGGCAGGACGTCCCGGTACCCGTCGAGACGGTCCACCGCGGCCGCCTGGTCGAGCGGCCCGGTGATGGTCGCGATCCGGGTGCGGCCCAGGGACACCAGATGACGGACGGCGTCGGCGGCGCCGCCGCGGTTGTCCGCATCGACGTACGCGTGACCGGCGTCGGTCTCCCCGGCGCCGAGAAACGGACGGCCGCCGAGGACGGTGGGCAGCCCCATCCGAGCACAGGTCTCCGGCAGCGGGTCGTCGGCGCGCAGCGAGAAGAGAAGCGCGCCGTCGACATGGCTGCCCCCCAGGAAGTTGCCGACGCGCGCGTAGTCGTCCGGTTCCTCGATCAGCAGCAAGACCGGCTGGGCGCCGTGCCGGGCGAGTTCCTCGCGGATACCGCGCAGATGGAGGTCGAAGAACGGGTCGATGAAGAGCCGGTTCTGCGGCTCGGTCACGACGACCGCGACCGCGTCGTTGCGTCGGGTGACCAACTTGCGGGCAGCCTGGTTGGGAACGTAGCCCAGCTCGGTCACCGCCTGGCGGACCCGCCGCAAGACGGTGGCGCTCACCCGTGGCGAGCCGTTGATCACCCGAGACACGGTGGAGCGCGACACCCCGGACATCAGGGCCACGTCCTCGAGCGTGGGGCGTTGATCCTCGGGCCGGTGGGTCACACGCGTCCTCCCAACCGCAGCAGTTCCTCGAGCACCCGCTGCGCGCGGTAGCCGGTGTCGAAGTCTGCCACAGGCACCGGGGGCCGGGCCCCGGCCACGACACCCGCCCAGGCGTGGAGTTGGTCGACGAAGGAGTCCGCCCAGCCGGGCACCTCACCGGCCGGGTCCGCCAGCCGGCCGGAGCCGAGCACCTTGACCGGCTCCCAGTCCACCCCGTCCCGCGCGTGCAGCACCGGACCGTCCTTGGAGTCGTGGACGAGGTCGCCGCGGCTGCCGATCAGGGCCAGGGTGAACCCGGCGTGCTCCGGCCGGGTCGCCTTGGAAGCGGTGAGCGTGAAGGAGGGCCCGTCCTCCAGAAGGCCGCTGACGAAGGCGTGGTCGTCGACCTTCACCTCCACACCGCCCTTCCTCGGGACCTTGGTCTGCAGCCCCACCCGGCAGCGGGTGAGGTCGACCCGGCTGTCGGAGAGGAAGTGCAGCAGGTCGATCAGGTGCACCCCCAGGTCGCCGAGCGCGCCGCTGGTGCACCGCTCCGCCTCGCCGTCCCGCCAGGTGACGTGCTTGCGGGTGAGCGCGCTGGAGCGGGTGAAGGCGATGTCGACGTGCAGAACACGTCCGAGGGCACCGTCGGCGATCCGTCTGCGCGCCTCCTGCACGACCCCGAGGTACCGGTAGTTGAAACCCATGGCGCACACCGCGGCGGAGGCCGCCGCCCGGGTACGCATGTCGGCGGCCTCGGCCAGGGACACCGCCATGGGCTTCTCGCAGAGCAGGCTGCGGCCGTTCTCCAGCGCTTCCCGCGCGTAGCCGGCGTGGGTCCGGTTCGGCGCGGCGATGATCACGCCGGTGGACGACTCGTACAGTTCGTGCGGGGAGCCGAAGGCGCGCGTGCCGAGGACGCCGGCCAGCGACCGCGCTCTGTCCCGGTCCACGTCGTACACCCCGGCCAGGGACACACCGGTGCCGGCCCGTACCGCCTCGGCGTGGACCCGGCCGATGCCGCCGGCGCCGATTATTCCGACTCGCAAACCCCTAGTTCCTTCCGCAGTTCGTAGAAGATCGCGTCCGTGTGGCTCCACGCGGACACGCGCGGGTACCGGCTCCGGGCCTCCTCGGTGCAGTTGCCGACCAGCGTCCCCGCGCCGACGGCGGCCAGCATCTCCAGGTCGTTGCCGCTGTCCCCGAAGGCGTAGGCGCCCGCGGGGTCCACCCCGTGCACGCGGCAGACGTAGTCGACGATCCGGCGCTTGCCACAGGCGGGCGGCAGGAAGTCGACGTCGTAGCAGTCCTCGGGGTCGCCGGCCGCCGGACTGCAGCGGCTGACGCTGACCCCGAGCGAGAGGGCCTCCGCCACCTGCCGGACGAGGGCGAGGTTTCGGGCGTCGCGCTCCGCGTCCTGGGCGTAGTAGTAGTGGCTGATCACCCTGGTGCCGGGCGGGCGGTTGTGCTGCGGTACGAGGGGCATGCCCCGAAGGCGCAGTTCCCGTACGACCTGTTCCGCGAGCACGGCGATGTGCGCGCTGCCGGGCAGTCCCCGCAGCCAGCCGGGGTCCGGATGGAGAGCGCCGTCCCGCACCGTGTACAGCTCGGTGCCGAGCGAACACGCCAGGAAGTGCGGCAGGGTGTGCATCCCGTGCGTCTCGGTCTTGCGCAGCACGGAGCCGAGGGAACTGCCGGTCACCCAGCCGAACAGCATCCCGTGCCGTTGGGCCGCCTCGGCGAGGTAGCTCTCCAGCCGGCGCCGCGAGCGCACGTGCCCCGGGGTGCCGGCGTGGGCCAGGTAGGTCTCGTCGAAGTCGGAGAACACCACGGTGCGCACCGTGCGCGGCATCGGCAGTACGCCGAGGTCAGTGGAGGGTGGCACGGACGGCGGCATGCAACGCCTCGATCACTCGGTCCTGCTCGGTGAGGGACAGGTTGTTGTGCAGGGGCAGGTGGAGGACGGTGTCGTGGAGGTGTTCGGTCCGCGGCAGCGTCACCCGGCTGAACAGCTCGCGGTGCAGGGGGGTCTGCTGGCGGTGGGTGAGCAGCGGGTAGTAGAGGTCCGTCTCCACCCGGCCCGTGGACCGCATGTGGTCCCGGACCGCGTCCCGCGCGGCACGTCCGGCGGGGATGCGTACGCCGAACAGGTGCCAGGCGTGGTCCGGTCCGGATTCGGGCAGCAGGACCGAGCCGCCCGCCGCCACCTCCGCGCAGTCGTCGAGGTAGCGTCCGGCCAGGTAGGCCCGGCGGTAGTTGTTCAGGGTCAGGCGCGGCAGCAGGCCGAGACCGACCGCGGCGGTCGAGTTGTCCATCCGCGCGTTGAGCCCGTATCCGTCCTCCTTGACGTTCTTGCGCTTCGGGTCGAAACCGTGGTAGCTGAACCTCCGGGCCCGCGCGGCGACCTCTTCGTCGCGGGTCACGACGGCGCCCGCCTTGCCGGTCAGTCCGAAGTTCTTGTAGGGGTTGAAGCTGAGGACGGCCGCGTCCGTGTACCGGCCCACACCGGTGACACCGATGGCCTGGCAGGCGTCTTCCACGACGCGCAGGCCGTGCCGGCGGGCGACCCGGGCCAGGGCCCGCACCTCGGCCAGACGCCCGTAGAGGTGGACGGGGAGGATCGCGCGCGTACGCGGACCGACCGCGGCCTCGACCAGGTCCGGGTCCAGGGTGTGACGGTCGGGGTCGACGTCGACGAGGACCGGGGTGGCCCCGCGCGCCCACACGGCGTTCTCGGTCGCGGCGAAGCTGTTGGCCGGCATGATCACCTCGTCACCGTGGCCGACCCCGACCGCTTGCAGCGCGATGACGAGGGCGTCGGTGCCGCTGCCGGTGCCCACCACGTGCGGCAGGCCGAGGAAGTCGGCCAAGGCGTCCTCGAACTCGGCCACGGCCGGTCCGCTGGTCAGCGCGCCGTCGGCCAGCGCGCGGGCGAAGCATTCCGTCGCGGTGCGCTGCTCCTGTCGCGTCAGCAACCGCTCCCGGGGCAGGAACGGCACCGGCTCTTCGGCCCGCGGCCGGGGCCCCGTGGCGAAGACCGGGTCGGGGGCGGCCGGATCGAGGCGCCCCGGGTCGTGGATGAGGAGATCGGCCAGTGCCTGGTTCGCACGGCTGAGGGAGGGGGCGTACGACGGGACCCGGCCGCGTCGCACCTCCGCCACCAGCCGGCTGATGGCGGCGCTGTCTCCGGTGAAGGGGGGCTTCGAGGAGGTGTCCACCACGGTGCTCAGCTCTCCGTTCCGACGGTGAGGAGCGCGCCGCACCCGAAGGACTTCGCCGCCTGCTTGAGCAGTTCGGGGCCGGGGTTCTTGAAGTACAGCAGTTCGCGGCCGGTCCGCAGGGTCTGGACGGTGACGGGCAGGTCGCGGTCGTCGGTGGTGTCGACCACGACGAGGTCCTGCACCGCGCCCGCTGACTCGATCTCCGGCACCGCGCCGTCCAGGTTGGACTCGTCCACGACCAGGACCTCGTACGACCGCCCGAGCGGCAGCCGGCCGGCGACCGCCCGGCAGGCGAACTCGAAGCGCAGGTAGGCGTCGAACCAACTGGAGCGGTCCTCGCGCCGGGGGTCGAAGTAGGCGTCGAGGACCTCCTGCAGCCGGACCTCCGGCTCGGGGTGCTTGGCGGTGAGCAGGGCGAGGTTCTCCCGCCAGGCCGCGTAGCGGTCCGCGTCGGACTCGGGGTGGTGCTGGTGGTAGACCCGGGAGAAGGGATTGTGGACGAGGGTCAGGCCGATCCGGTGGAGCCGGTAGCCCAACTCGACGTCCTCGAAGCTCCACTTCCTGATGTCCTCGTCGAACCCGCCCACGGCCAGCAGGTGCTCGGTGCGGACCGAGAAGTTGCAGCCGTACAGGAAGTGCCACCCCGTGGCCAGGTTGGCCAGGTTCTGCGACAGGGTGTCCGTGACCTCGGCACGCTCGTCCACCGCGACGACCGGCGGGAGGGCCTCGGGGGTGAAGGAGCGCCCGAGGGCGGGCAGGTCGACCGCCCCGGGTGCGAGGTAGTCCCGGAACCCGATGGCCACGATGCCGGGGCGCGTGCGGTGGCAGCGGATGTGCTCCTGGAGGAAAAGGGGGTCGATGATCTGGTCGCCGTCCGCGAAGACGACCAGGTCCCCTTCGGCGGCGCGGATACCGGCGTTGCGTGCCGCGGAACGGCAGGAACTCTCCGTGCGTGGCACGTACACGCGCCGCACCGGATAGCTGAGGTCCAGCGCGTCGACGGCTTCCCCGGTGCCGTCGGTGGAACCGTCGTCGACCAGGACGACCTCGAACTCGTCGGGTTCGTCCAGCCGCTGGTGGTTCAACGACACCAGGCAGGGGACCAGGAGTTCCTTCGAGTTGTAGGTGGGGATGACGAGACTGGCTTTCACGGCATTCTCCGAGGCAGAACTAGAGAGGAAGGAGCACAGGGGCACAGGGGGGACGGCGGCGAGGGGCGCGAAGTCCCGGGAGGGGAAGGGTGAGGCTCAGACGCCGACGGGCGGGATGTCCGCCGACTTCGTGACGAGCCGCCCGGCCCGCCCCGGCGCCGAGACGTAACGCCACCGGGCCGTGAGCAGCAGGGCCCGCAGGTTCTCGTCCACCGCCATAGCGATCATCACGCCGAGGATGGCCAGGCCGAGCGGCAGCGACAGGACGTAGGCGAGGGGGATGAAGACCCCCCACAGCACCAGGATGCCCGTCGCGGCCGGGTAGTTGACGTGTCCCACGGCGCGCAGCGTGCTCGCCGTGGTCATGATGAGCGAGGAAGCCGGGAGGTAGAGCAGACCGCACCACAGCAGGAGCCGGCCCGCCTCGGCGACCTCCGGGGAATCGGTGAAGCCGTCCATGATCCATCCCCCGGACAGGGCCGCCGCCAGCGCCAGGACGAACGCCACCGCGACGCCCCACCACCGCGTCGTCCGGGAGATGTGTCGAATGCGGTCGAGTTCGCCGGCTCCGACGAGGTGGCCGACGGTGATCTGGAGACCCTGGGAAAGCGCCGACGACACCATGCCGATCATGTTGGTGATGCTCAACGTGTACATGCGGGCGGCGAGTTCGGGCTCCCCGACCTCGGCGATGATGCGGGTGGTGGCGATCTGGGCGGCCTGCCAGAACGCGGGTTCCAGCATGGTGGGCAACGAGAAGGCCAGGAGGAGCGCGCCGTGCGCCCTCACCTGCCGCGCATCGGCGGGCCGCCGGAAGCGGATCCGGAGCCCGCGGAAGACCAGCCAGACGCTGAACAGCAACCCGGCCGCCGTCGCGAGGGCCGTGGACAGTGCGACCCCGCGCACACCCCACTCAGGACCGGCGGGGGACAGGACCAGGACACCGATCGCGGCGACGTTGACCACGTTGGTGAAGATCGCGGCGAACATGGCCGCCCGGGTCCGGCCGTTCGCGGCCATGACGCCGCCCAGCATCGCCACCAGCGAGTGCAGCAGACAACTGCCGCCGACGATACGCAGGAACGTCGTGCCGTGGGCCAGGTGCTCGCGCTCCAACCCCAGCAGGCCCGCCACGTCCTCGGCCCACAGGAAGAGCGCGGCGCTCACCACCACACCCAGCACGAGATGCAGGACCAGGGCGACGAAATAGCACTGCTCGGCTTTCCTCGTCTCCCCCCGCCCCAGCATCCGGGCATAGACGAGGCTCCCGCCCTGCCCCATGAAAGAGAACATCATCAGCACGAAAGTCATGACGGTGTTCACCGAACCCACGGACCCCGCCGCGGCATCCGAAATATGTCCCAGAGCCCAGACGTCGACAAGTCCCATACAATAGGTGAAACCGAGTTGAAAGAAGATGGGCCAACTCAGGGACAGAACACCGATGTTCACTCTTGACGACACGCCGATTTTTCTCTCCGCTTTCCCCGTGACCGGAACCAGGCATCCGAAGATCCCTGAGCCGCAAACGCGTCGGATACTAGCCACACGCGGCGCGTATTCGAAAGCATTCGACGATGCCGTGGACACCGGCACCTGGCTCTTCGGCCAAGCGGAATTCGCCGCGCCCCGCACACATATCACCCCGCGTGACCGGCCGGAGACATGCAATGTCCCGGTATACCACCCGAACCGCGCTCCGGAACGGGACGCCACAGCGGGCGGCCACGACGGTCCGTGGCGGCGGGGACACACTCACCGTGGCCGGTCCTCGACGGGGGACGGGCAGCGCCGGTGGGGCCGCCCGTGATCGAGGAACTGCTGCCCCCGGGTGTCGAACACGCCGAAGCGTTCGGCGACCTCGCAAGCGCGCGGCTGTATCCGGCGGAGGAGTCCGCCGTCGCGGGGGCGGGGCCGGAGAGACGTGCGGAGTTCGCCACGGCACGCCACCTGGCTCGTCGTGCGCTCTCCCGACTGGAGGTGGCGCCCGCCCCCCTGCCGGCGGGCCCGCGCCGGGCACCGCGGTGGCCGGCGGGGGTCGTGGGGAGCATCACGCACTGCGCCGGCTACCGCGTCGCCGTGGTGGCGAGACGGACGGTGTTCGCCTCACTCGGTGTCGACGCCGAACCGAACGAGCCGCTGCCCGTGACCGTCCTGCGGCGGATCGCGACGGACCGGGAGCTGGCCCAGGTCGCCGACCTCCTGGTCAGGCGGCCGGAAGTGCGCTGGGACCGGCTCCTCTTCAGTGTCAAGGAGTCCTTCTACAAGGCGTGCACCCCTCTGGCCGTGCGATGGCCGGGATACGACCGCACCGACATCGTCCTTGACGCCGACGGACCGGCCTTCACCGTCCGACTGCTTCCCGGAGCCCCCTCGTGCGGCACCCTCGAGGGCCGCTGGCTGGTGCGCCGTGGCCTGGTGCTGACCGCGGTGACCCGGCCCGCCTGACCCGGGCCCGTCTGAGATGGGCGGCATCACCCGGCCGGTGGCACCAGTGGCCCGGGGTGACCGTTGTCCCCGCCGGTGACCGTGCTGCATCATCGGCCACGGCATGCGCTCCTGCGAGGACGCCGGTCCGCGAGAGCACGCGACCCGTCCGGTGACGGGGCCGTCCGGCGCTGCCGATCCCGCGCTGACGCCGGCCGAGAAGCGTCAGGGCTCCCGTGTCCCACCGAGTCGGAGAGGGCTGTCCATGAGTGGACCTCGCACCCGGGCAACGCTGCATGACCTCGTCCCTGCGTTCGTCCGGACACCGGACCCGTCCCTGATACAACTCGCCGCCAACGAGGCGGCCTACGGACCGCTGCCGTCCGTGGCGGAGGCGGTGGCCCGGGAGATCGGGCAGGTGAACCGGTACCCGGACGACGGCGCCGTCGGACTCCGCCACACGCTCGCCGACTGGCTCGGCGTGGCGGGCGCCGAGGTCGCGCTCGGCGCCGGTTCGCTGGGTCTGCTGGAGCAAGTGATGCAGGCACTGTGCGACCAGGGCAGCGAGGTGGTGTATCCGTGGCGGTCGTTCGACGTCTACCCCCAGCTGATCCGCGTTGCCGGCGCGACGCCCCGGCCGGTGCCGCTCCACGAGGAGCGCAACGACCTGGAGGCGATGCTGGCGAGCGTCGGCGGGCGCACCCGAGTGGTGATCGTCTGCAACCCCAACAACCCGACCGGGCCCGCGATCGGCCGCTCGGAGCTGGAGAGCTTCCTCCGACGGCTCCCCCGGACCGTGACGGTGCTGCTGGACGAGGCCTACTTCGAGTACGTACGGGACCCCACCGTGCCCGACGGGCTCACCCTCCTGCGGGAGCATCCCAACCTCGCCGTGCTGCGCACCTTCTCGAAGGCGTACGGGCTGGCCGCCCTGCGGGTGGGCTATCTGGTGGCACGACGGGAGATCGTCGAGGCGGTGGACAAGACGCACGTGACGTACTCGGTGAGCCGGCTCGCCCAGGCGGCGGCACTGGCCTCGATCGACGCCCAGGAGGAGCTGGGCAAACGGATCGAGGAGACCGTGAGCGAGCGCGGCCGAGTGCGCGACACCCTGCTCTCCCAGGGGTGGCGGGTGCCGGTGAGCGAGGGGAACTTCGTGTGGCTGCGGCTCGGCGCCGCCAGTCAGGGCTTCGGGAAGGACCTCGAACGGTTCGGTGTCGCGGTCAAGGTGGTGCCCGACGAGGGCGTTCGGATGACCATCGGTACCCGCGAGGAGAACGACGTCTTCCTGGAGGCGGCCGACGCGATCCGCGAGGCCGCCCTGTCATCCGGCGGGCGGCCACCGGGCGACGGACACGTTCAACTGACGCCGCCGGGCAGTTGAACGGACCGGACGGCGGGGTGTCGCTGGTGTTCAGGGGTCCGGGCGTTCGCCGTGCTGCCTTCGGTCGTCGGCGGGCTAATGTGGTCCTCGCGGTCGGGCGGGGAGTCGCCGGTTGTACCGCCGGTCGGTCTCCCGCCGTGCGGACACCGCTCATCGGGGCCGACGGGACACCGGCCGAGGCGCCACGGGCCGCCGGCAACGCCGGCGACCCGCCCCGCTGCCACTCCATCCTCTGAGCAGGCCGCCGCCGGGCTCATGGCCGGTCCACCGGCGCACGCCACGGCGGGCCCGCCTGACACGCAGGGCGATACTGAAGGGCATTTGCCATGCTGACGCTCGGAATCTCCGCCTATTACCACGACGCCGCCGCTTGCCTCCTCTCCGACGGCCGCATTGTCGGAGCGGCCCAGGAGGAGCGATTCACCCGCCAGAAGTACGACTCCGCCCTGCCGGTCAACGCCGTCCGCTACTGCCTGGAAGAGGCCGGGGCCACCATCGCCGACGTGGACCGGCTGGCCTTCTACGAGGTCCCACGGAACAAGCGGTCCCGACAGGAGTGGCAGGCCGCCCGGCGCACCGCCGGCCCCGAGGTCAGGGTGACCGCCCAGGACACCGAGGCTCGGCTGCGCGACGGTCTGCAATGGACCCGCGAGATCCACTTCGTGGACCACCACCGGGCGCACGCGGCCAGCGCCTACTACGTCTCCGGTTTCGACGACGCCGCGGTGCTCGTCTGCGACGCTGTCGGCGAATGGGACACGACCACGTTCTGGCACGGGCAGGGTCCGGAGCTGACCCGGCTCGGCGGGGTCCGCTTCCCCGACTCCCTGGGCCTGTTCTATTCCTGCCTGACCTCGTACCTCGGTTACCGCCCGAACTCCGACGAGTACAAGGTCATGGGCCTGGCGAGCTACGGGAAGCCCACGCACGAGGCCGGCCTGCGGTCGCTGCTGAAGCTCGACGGCGGCGGATTCACGATGGACACGAAGGTGCTGGACTTCATCAGCGAGCCCGAGGGCCACGTGAGCAACCTCGCCGAACTGCTCGGCGTCCCGGCCCGCCGTCCGGGCCAGCCGGTGCTGCCGCAGCACGCGGACATCGCCGCGTCAGGCCAGGCGGTCCTGGAGTCGGCCGTGTCCGCCCTCCTCGACTGGCTCTCCCGGCAGCGGACCACCACCAACCTCTGCCTCGCCGGCGGCGTCGCGCTGAACTGCCGTGCCAACGCGGTCGCCTTCGAGGGGTCACCCTTCACCCGCATGTTCGTCCAGCCGGCGGCCGGGGACGCGGGCACCGCCCTCGGCGCGGCGCTGTGCGCCGAACCGCCCGCGACCCGTGCGACGGCCGCCACCGGGGCGATGCGGCACGCCTACCTCGGCCCCCAGTGCGGCAGCGACTCCATCGCCGAGCTGCTGACCAGCGCCGGAGTGCCCTTCCGGGACTTCAGGGGCGACGAGGAAGGGCTCGTGGACGCGGTGGCCGGGGCCCTCGCCGACGGCCGCACCGTGGGCTGGCTGCACGGGCGGATGGAGTTCGGGCCCCGGGCGCTGGGCGCACGCTCGATCCTGGCCGATCCCCGCCACGAGGACATGCGCGACCGGGTGAACAGCAAGATCAAATGGCGTGAGGAGTTCCGGCCCTTCGCCCCGGCGGTGCCGGAGGAACGGGCGGAGGAGTACTTCGACATGGGTCGCACATCACCGTTCATGGTCGACCTGTTCACGGTGCGGCGGCCGGACGTCCTCGGCGCGGTGACCCATGTCGACGGCACGGCCCGCGTGCAGACCGTGAACGCCGCCGTGGCCCCCCGCTATCACCGGCTGTTGGAGCGCTTCGGGGCACTGACCGGTGTACCGGTGCTGCTCAACACCTCCTTCAACCTGAGCGACGAGCCCGTGGTCTGCACCCCGGTCGACGCGCTGCGCACCTTCCTGCGCTCCTCGCTCGACCTGCTCTGCCTGGAGGACGTCCTGGTCGACGCGGAGTCGATCCCCGGGAAACTGCGGGAGGCCGCGGTGGAGGAACACCGCTTCGTGGCCGGCGCGGGGACCCAGCAGGGCGGGGAACTGTACAGCTTCTTCTGATGCGAGCGGGTGCTCGGATCAGGCGCGGATCTCCCGGTGCGCCGGGCGGATCGCGGGACCACCTCGACAGACCAGCGAAGGGTGTGAGAGATGGGTACGGTCCGCCGGATCCTGGACGAGGGCTTCGGGCCCTGGGCCCTCTCGGAGGACGGGACCTGCCTGGTCCGCCGGAACGACCGGCCACCGGGCGAGTTCCCGAGGCAGAGCGGCTGCTGGTCCCGGGACGAGCAGATTCCGGTCGAGCCGGGCAAGCCGTTCCGGGTCGCCGTCGTCGGTGAGTCGGTCGCCCGGGGCTTCCTGCTCGACCCGGTCGTCACGCTGCCCGACCTGTGCCGGGCGGCGTTCCGGGAGGCCGACCTCGACGACCGGCTGGAGCTCCTCGACTTCACCGTCAACGGGCTCTCGGCCGCGGGCGCGGCCAAGCTGTGCCGGGCCGCCGCTGAACTGCGGTGCGCGATGATCGTGCTCTACGTGGGCAACAACTTCCCGCGCTCCACTCCGTGGCTCGACGACCCGGAGACCCGGCAGGTCGCCGCCGAGGCCTTCGCCGGCCGCGGCTACGCGGACTACCTGGCCGCCCGCCGGGAGGCCATCAGCGCGTTCGCCCGGGACTTCTGCCAGGAGGTGGAAGAGGTGTGCCGGGCGGCGGGGATACCGCTGGTCGTGGTGGTCCCGGCCACCAACCAGCTCGACTGGCACGCCCCCTGGGTGATGCCGACCTGGCTGCCCGAGGACCGGCTGGCCGAGTGGACGGCGACGCGTCGCCGGCTGGACGAGTCGGCCGACGCGGCCGAGGACCCGGCCCAGCGCCTGGCCCTGGCCGAGCGGATGACGGCCCTGGACGGCGGCACCACGGCACGGCCCCTGGAGATCGCCGGCCGCTCCCTGGTCCGGCTCGGACGCGAGAGCGAGGGCGTCGCCCTGCTGAGCCGGGCCGTGAGCACCGGCGCCGACCCGGCGAACTACGAACGGCGTTGTCCGGCCGAGGTCGCCGAGGAGCTGCGACTGCTCGGCCGGGCACCCGGCTGCCGCCTCGTCGATGTCCCGGCCCGCGCCCGCGAGCGGTACGGGATCGCCGCGCTGGGCCGGGAGATCTTCCTCGACTACTGCCACCACACGCTGGATTCGCTGCGGGACGTCGCCGCCGACATCGTGGCCGAGGTCCGCGCCGAACTCGGTCTGGCACCGACGCCGGGCCGGCCCGAGCCGCTCGGGCCGGCGGTGTCCCCGCCCGCCCGGGAGATGGCCACCGCCTATCTCCTCTCCGCGCTGCACAACCAGCACTGGGGGCAGCCCGCCGACATCGTCGAGCACTGGCTGCGGTGTGCCGCGCGGACCGATCCCACCTGCGTGGAGGATCTGACCACCTACTTCTCCATGTCCCTGCCACAGGCGCAGTTCTGGCTGCTGGAGGACTCGCTCGCGGCCCGCTCGGGCCGCATGTACTGGTTCCTGAAGAACTTCTCCCATCTGCCCGTGCTCGACGCCCGGTTCGCCGATCGGGCGCTGCGGTCGCTCCCCGAGGACGGCGGACAGCGGCTGGGGAAGGAACTGGACGCCCTCTGGCAGGAGCTGCGGGTCGAGCGGCGCGGCGAGGTCAATCTGCTGGACACCTTCTGGCGGGAACGAGACAGTGGGCCCCGCCCGTTCACCGTGGTCGCCGGCGAGGACGGACCTGTCAGCCGCTACGGCTTTCTGACCTCGGGAGAGCTGCCCCTCACCCTGGACGTCGTCCTCGTCGCGGGGCCCGGGATCAGCGGCGGCCGCTTCGACGTGAGCCTCAACGGCCGTCAGTGCCACGCCGGTGAGGTGACGGCCGAATGGCGGCACGAGCGGATCGTGCTGCCGCCCTCCCTGCTGCGGGCCGGCGCCAACGAACTGGCGTACACCTGGACCACCGTCGGCCGCGACCCGGCTGTCGCCACCGCCGCGGTCTCCACCTTCGGCACCGGTCCGGAGAACCAGGACCTGATCCGCCTGGCGCGGATGCGGCTGACCCCGTGAGCGCCGCCGGGAACACCCCGGGCGACCCGGGCGGCCCCCTCTACCCTGACGGCATGACCTTTCCCACGCTGCCGGAGCGCCTGAAGCACGTCTGCGCCGCGGCGGTGCTGATGCCGCAGGGCCCCCCGCGCCTCATCGAGAGCCAGTCCAACGACACCTGGGCACTGGACGACGCCCGGCTGGGCCCCGTCGTGCTGCGCATCTGCTGGCGCGGCGACGTCAGCCGGATGGCCCGGGAGACCGCGGTCCTCCGGCAGCTGCCCCACACGGTGCGCCACCCCGAGGTGGTGGGCCACGGTGACCTCACCGTGCACGGTCATCCGCTGTCGTACTCCCTCACCCGCCGGCTCACCGGGCAGTCCCTGGCCGAGGCCTGGCCGGCCCTGACCGCGGCCGAACGCCGGGCGGCGATCCGCCGGACGGCCTCGGTGCTGCGGGAGCTGCACGGCTGGGAGCCTCCGGCCGCCCTGGCCGACGTGGTGCTCGCCCGCCCGGGTCTGGCGGCGGGGACCGCCGAAGAGCTGGTGGGCGCGGACATCGCGCCCCTGCCCGTGTCCCGGGCGGTGCGCCTCGCGGAGCACGTGGCCCGGATGCCGTACGTCGACACGGGGCTCATGGCGGCGGCGGTGCGTCTGCTGAGGGCGCTCGGGGACCCCGAGCCGGCCGTGGACGCCCCCCGGCACCATGGGCTGGTCCACGGTGACCTCAATCTGAGCAACCTGTGGTGGGCGCCGGACGGCACCGTCTCGCTGCTCGACTTCGAGTGGACCCGGATCGCACCGCCTTCGCTGGACCTCATGCGCATGTGCGAGTACGCCGACGACGCGGTCGGCGGAGCCGGCACGTATCCGTCGGTGCTGCGGCTGCTGTACGAGGCGTATCCGGAACTGTTCCGCGCCGAGGGCATCGCCCGGCACGTCCGGCTGTACGTACTGGCCTACTCGGTACGGTCACTGGCCATCGCTCCGCCCGACGGGCCCGCCGCTTCCCTCCCGCCCGGCCACGCTCTGCACCGGGTACGGCGGATCGTGGCCGGCCGGTGGCCCGCCCCCGGCACACTGCCGGACGTGCTCGTGGCCGCGCCCTGATGCGGACGGCGGCCACGAGGTGAGAAGCGGGCGCCGGATCCCTCCGGCGCCCGCGGGGTCACCCTTCGGCCGGCTTCCAGTACCGGGCGTAGGCCGCCGGCACGCCGGGTGGGGGCGCCTGGTGGACGTAGAGGACGTCCCTGGCTCGCACGACCTGCCCCAACGGGTCCACCCAGTAGAGGTCGTCGGTGCCCGCCTCGATGAGCCGACGTGACACCTGCGCCGTCCCGGAGTGATAGACCTCCGGGTCGAAGACGAACTTGTCCGCGCTCCACGGCACCAGGAAGACGGCCTGCGGCCACTTTCCGGCGATCTCGAACAGCGCGTCCTCGCCGTCCGCCCGCAGCACCTCACCGGCGAAACGCGGTGCCTCTGCCTCCCCCACGGCGCACAGGGCCGAAGTGGTCAGGACCTGCTCGCGGCCGAGGACGTCCACCGTGCGCTGCGCGTGGGCCGTCTCCGGGAGTGTCACCAGGAGCGTCGGCCGGTCGGGGAGGCCGCGGCAGTTGATGCGCAGCGGGTCGAGGTCGCCCACCCGCGCCTCGCGCTTGTCCTCGAACACCCGGTCCCCGATGACCAGGACGTCCATGCCCGAGGACACGAACAGGCGGATCGCCTGCTCGCAGGTCTGCACGATCGGCTCCCCCTTGTCGTTGAACGAGGTGTTCAGGACCATTCCCATCCCGGTCCGTTGCTTGAACGCGCGGATGAGCCGGGAGAAGAGCGGGTTGAACGACTCGCCGACCGTACCGACCCGCGCCGTCCCGTCGACGTGACAGACCGACTCGAGCGTCTGTCGCCACTCCTCGCGCAGCGGCGCGACGACGGTCATGTACGGCAGCGGCTCGGTCGCCTCGAAGTAGGTGCTCAGATCCTCCTCCAGCACCGAGGGCGCGAACGGCCGCCAGTTCTCGCGGTGTTTGACCTCGGCGTTGATCCTGGTCCTGATGCCCGGCGTGGCCGGATTGCCGAGGATCGACCGGTTGCCCAGGGCCCGCGGACCTATCTCGCTCCGGCCCTGGATCCATCCGACGATCTGCCCGGCCGCGAGCCGCTCCGCAGCGAAGGCGGCCGGGTCGTCGCACCGGACCCCCTCGATACCGGCCGCGGCTGCCGCCTCGTCGACCCGGTCCAGGTCGATCCCCCGCCCGAGGAACGGGTGGCTCATCTCCCAGTGATGGCGTTCGGCCGGCCGCACGCGCTGGTGATAGGTGTGGAGCGCTGCGCCCAGCGCCGCGCCCGCGTCGGTCACCTGGGGATAGACCGCGATCCGTGGGAAGACGCCCTCCTTGCGAATGAGGCCGTTGGCGACCGAATTCAGGGCGACGCCGCCGGTGACCAGCAGGGCGTCCGACCCGGTCCGCTTCCGCAGGGTGGTGGCCAGGGTGAGCATCACGCGTTCGCACACGTACTGTCCGGCGGCCGCCACGTCCTTGTGGAGCTGTCCGATCTCGTCGTCGCGTCCCCGGCGCGGCCCGAACCGCTCTTCGAAGACCCGGGCCACCAGCTCCGGTGTGGAGTAGGAGAAGGTGCCGTCCGTCAGCCCTTCGTCGAACCGGAACAGGCCGTCCCCGTCTACCTGGAGCAGGCCACAGAGGTCGGCCGCGAACCGCTCGGGATCGCCGTAGGCCGCGAGTGCCATGGTCTTCCCCTCTTCGCCGAAGCCCCAGCCGAGCCAGCTCGTCACGGCTTCGTAGAAGCGGCCGAGCGAGTGCGGAAGACCGACGGTCTCCAGGATGCCGATGCCGTCGTCTCGGGTGCAGTGCGCCAGCAGGGCCGTGTCGGCTTCCCCGCTGCAGTCGAGGCTGAGCACGGCGGCGTCGCTGTAGGGGCTCGCGTGGAAGACGCTGGCGACGTGACTCACGTGGTGCCGGACATCGACGACCCGGTCCTCGCCGAACCCGGCCTCGGCCAGCAGCCGGTGGAAGGTCGGGTGCCGCCACGTCACGTTCTTCGTGGCCTTCTCCAGTGCCTCCCCGGACAGATAGGCGCGGGCCTGCCGCAGCCTCTCGGGCACCAGGCCGTGGTCCCCGCATGTCGCCACCAGATCGACGTCACCGGGGGCGAGGCCGTGCTCCGCCAGGCCCTCGAACAGGACCGACAGATCGCTCGACCTGCCGTGCTTCACACGGTTGAACCGTTCCTGTTCGTAGACGAACAGCGGCTCCCCGTCCTTGACCAGCGCGAAGCACGCGTCGTGCTCCCCCGCCTTGGCGCCGAGCACGATCATCGCGACCACCTTATGCCGTGAGTGGGTCGTTGCCCCCGGCTGAGGGCACCGTCCGATTGCTGCCGCACCACACATCTCGAAACCACGCGGACCCCCAAAGAATGTCCGTCCGAGCAGGGAGAGAGGATGATTTCTGCAGAAGACGAAAAGGGACCTTCTTCAACAATGTCCGACGCATTGCAGCCCACGTCTTCTCGGTTCAGCGGCCTGCACATTCAGACGGTCGGAGAATGTGTCGCTACGAGGCCGATGCACATCGTGGAAGGCTTCTTGCTCCTTCTTCCGAGCGGGGACTTTACGGGTCCTTTCATTGCCGCCGCAAGCCGCGCCGATCATTCCGGGAGCACCCAGATCGGATTGGCGTAGAACCACAGATCCGTCCAGGGGTCCTGATCCCCGTCCACGTCCATCGCCGGCCCGCACGGATCGATGTCCGCGCCCAGCAGGCCGGGGCGTGAGCGGTTGCCGTCGGTGCCGCGCAGACGCACGTAGTACGGCTCGTCCACCCGCCCCAGGTCGAAGCGCACCGAGAGCTTCCGGTCGCCGGGGCGCACCTCGAACGACGCGATCACCCGGGTCCGCGGGGCGACGAAGGAGTCCCGGTCGGCCGCCGGGCCGGTGACCGCTCCCCGGATCAGGTCGATGCGGGCCAGCCTCGGAACGAACTGGGCCCAGTTCGGTGTCGTGGGCAGCGTGATCTCCAGAGCCAGTTCCACCGGGGTCCCGCGCCGGGCCGTGAGAGTGCCGCCGAGCACGGTCCCCGACCCTGGAGGGCCGCCGGCCACCCGGATCCGCGCATCGACCGCGTCGACCAGGCCGCCGTGGTCGACCCAGACCCGGCCGGAGCGCAGGCCGTCCATGACGGCGCGGTAGCCGAACTCCGTCGCGCCGACATGGGTCCTGGAGTAGAAGCCGGGCCAGAAGTCGCCGTCGATGACGGGCTGCGGGCTGTACACCGGATCGTCGTTGCGCCCGTTCGCGGCGAAGTCGCTGTCGGGGCCCGGCCGGGCGTGGTCCAGGTGGACGGCGTGGGCGTCGGAGTTGGCGGTGATCCACCAGGGCCGGCCCTCGGCCAGCATGCTGTCCCACAGCCCCCCGACGGTCGAGGTCATCCAGTCGAATCCCCCCCACGACCGGTAGGCGTCCAGCGGAAATCCCGGGAACGACGCCGCGGTCGGGTTCAGGTAGTAGTAGCCCCGGGCACCACCGAATCCGTGCGGTTTCGGAATGCCTCCCGCCTGGTGGCCGGGTGCGCCCTCCATGCCGACGGCCACGCTCGGGTCCGCGTCCCGCCAGGCACGGAGTTCGTGCGGGGAGTCCAGGCCCCGGTGGGAGGGATGGTTGGCCAGCATGAGCGCCGCGTCCACGTGCCGCCGCCGCACCTGGCCACCGAGGTAGGCGATCCCGGCGACCGCCCTCGCCTCGTTCTCCTCCGCGGTGTGGGTGGCCGGCATCTGCGACCCGTCGTAGAGCTTCTCGAACTCCTTGAGCACGGTTGCCTCGTTCGGCCCGGGCGACACGAAGACCGTACCGTGTTCCGCGTTCGGTATGTTCCATTCGAGCCCCTGGAAGATCAGCAGGTCCGGCAGCTGGGCCCGGGCGGCGACGATGTCGGGGTGCACCGCGTCGACGCCGATCCTGCTGTGCTGGGGCCCGCCGTGATCGGTGATCACGAGCCAGTCGAGGCCATAGGCGCGTGCGTGCCTGGCCTGGTCGATCACCCGGTACACGCCGTCCGCGCTGTACTGGGTGTGCACGTGGTGGTCTCCGGCCAGCCAGCGGACCGCGCTCCCGCCGCCGGGCGCCGGCCGGTGGCGGGAGCCGGAGGGGCCGGCCGCGCGCGGGTCCTGGTCCTGGTCGTGACCGTGCTGGCTCTGCGACACCGAACGGCTCCTCCGGTTGGGGTCCCGGCGCCATGCTACGAGTGCGCATACGACTGGAAACAGCAATCGACGTCTTATTCGCGAACGGGCACCGAGCAAATTCAGCAACCTTTGTCAAGGTGTGTTCAACTGCCTCCCGACAGCAGTTGAACAATGGGATCCGCCCGGTCCTCCGGTAATGCCGCGACGGAAAGCTGGGGTACGGTGACGCGGCGAATCAAATCCATGGACGGACGGGGAGCATGGACCACTCGACATGGCCGGGCAGCGACCGGGGAGCCGCCGTCGTCTTCGATATCGACGGCACACTGCTGCGGCCGGGTACTTTCCTTCAGCGCGTGCACATGGAATCGATGGCGACCGCGATCGAACGGATTTCCGGCGCACCCGCCGAGTTCCGCTACGAGGGCGGTGACCTGTTCGTCAACGGCCACGATCTGGCGGGCTGCACCGACGCCGGAACTATCGACCTCGTCCTGCGCGGAGCAGGCGTGCCCGCCGCGAAGTCACCCGGCCTGCACGCCGCCGTCGTGGCGGCCATGTGCGACCTAGTCATCACAGCGACCCAGGACCTCGACAGCGCGCACGAACTGCTCCCGGGGGCCGCGGACCTCGTCGCCGGACTGCGGCGGCACGGGGTGATCGCCGGGCTGTCCACCGGCAACGCGCGCACGGTGGCGACCTGCAAGATGCGCGCCACCGGGCTGTCCGGACTGGCGGCCCTCGGCGGCTTCGGCGACATCTGTCGCGCCCGGACGGACATCGCCCGTGGCGCGGTGGAGGCCGTCCGCGCCGCCGCCGGCACCCGGGGCCAGGTGCTCGGCGCAGCCGGCATCGTCCTCATCGGTGACACCACCAGCGACGTCGGCGCCGCGCGGGCGGCGGGCGTGCGGTGCGTCGGTGTCGCCACCGGGGCCTCGCGGGTGCACGAGCTGGAGCGGGCGGGAGCGGATCTGGTGGTGCCGACGTTGGAAGGGCTAGGGGTGCGCGATCTCGTCGAGCTCGTGCACGCCGACGGGGCCGGCTGCCTGGACGGGGCCGCACCGTCGACGCCGCGGAGGTAGTCCCGGCGATGAAAGGTGCCGTACGTGACCGTCTGCGGCTGCTGGCCCTGCTGCGGGCAGCCGGCCCTGTCCTGCTCACCTCGCTCTGCTGCCAGATCCTTCTGGTCGGCCTGGTGCCGCCCGCCACGGCGATCACCTTGGCCCACCTCCTGGACCGGGTGCAGGAGGTGCGTGCGGGGTCCCTGGCCGCCGCCGCGGTGCCGCTGCTCCTCTTCGCGGGGGTGCTGCTGCTCGGCCACGGGCTGGAGGCCGTGCGCGATCCGATCGCCTACGCGGTGCAGGCCCGCATCGACGGCAGGCACCGGGCCGAGGTCGCCCGGCTCGCCGCCACCAGCCACACCATCGACGCCCTGGAACGGCCGGAGGTGCAGCGGCTGATCCGGCTGTCACGGGCCGACCCGGAGAACTGGACCGAACGCACGCCGGGTGCCGGGGCGGTGGCTCAGCTCGCCGAGTTCGGACGGGCCGTCACCCTGCTCAGCTCCTCCGTGGTGCTGGCCGCGTACGCGTGGTGGCTGATCCCCGTCCTGGTGCTGCCGGCCCTGCTGTACCAGCAGCTCAACCGCCGGGACTCGATGCGGTGGTACCGCGCCTGGCGCGGCAACAGCGGCGCCGCGCTGCGCGCCGGTCTCTGGTACGAGGCGATCGTGTCGCCGAGCGAGGGGAAGGACATTCGCCTCTTCGGCCTGGGCGGGTGGGCGCTGGACCGCTCCGAGGAGCACATCCACACCCTCTACGATCCGGTCTTCGCCGTAGCACGCCACCAGCTCCGCTCGCAGTGGAGGCAGTTGGCGGTGCTGCTGATTCCGATGACGGTCGCCTTCCTCGCGGTGTCGCTGGCCGCGGCACGGGGACACCGGTCGCTCGCGGTCGCCATGGCGGTGCTGTCGGCCGGCGCGGCGGTGTACCGGGCCGTCGGCGGTGAACCCCGGGACATGATCGGCGGGATCGCGAGCCTGCACGCGGTCGACCGGCTGCGGGCGCTGCTGGGGTCGAGTGCCCGGGCCTCGGACCCCGCGAGGACGGACTCGGCGCCGGGCGCCGTCACGGTGCGTTTCGAGGGTGTGGGGTTCACCTATCCGGAAACGTCGAGGCAGGTGCTGGACGGGCTGGACCTGGAGATCCGGCCGGGCGAGCTGGTGGCGGTCGTCGGACTGAACGGCGCCGGCAAGTCGACCCTGATCAAGTTGTTGGCGGGGCTGTACGAGCCGGACCGCGGCAGGATCACGGCGGGCGGGGTCGACATCGCCGCACTGGGTCCCGTGGCGTGGCGACGGCGCATCGCGGTGGTGTTCCAGGACTTCGTGCGCTACCACCTGTCGGCGGCGGAGAACGTGGCTCTCGGCAACGCGGCGGTGCCGGTGGACCGGGCGATGGTCCGTGAGGCGGCACGCGACGCGGGGCTGACGGAGGTCGTGGAGCGACTGCCGGACGGCTGGGACACGCCCCTGGCGCGGACCCGCACCGGCGGGGTGGACCTGTCCGGTGGTCAGTGGCAGCAGGTGGTCCTGGCACGGGCCCTGTACGCCGTGCGGACGGGCGCGCGGCTGCTGGTGCTGGACGAGCCGACCGCTCACCTGGACGTGCGCACCGAGTTCGAGGTGTTCGAGCGGCTGGCGGCGCACAAGGGGGACGCGAGTGTCGTCCTCATCTCCCACCGGCTGTCCACGGTGCGCCGGGCGGACCGCATCGTGCTGCTGGAGGGCGGGCGGGTGGTGGAGTCCGGCACCCACGAGCGGCTGATGGCGGCCGGCGGCCGGTACGCGGAGATGTTCGCGATCCAGGCCGACCGGTTCAACCGGGGGTACGACGACCGCATCGAGGAGGATGAACTCATATGAGCGCGACGGCGACCGTCCCGGGCGGGTGGTCGCGCTACCTCCGTCTCTGGCTGGAGCTGATCGGGCTGTGCCGACGGGCACACCCCTGGCGGACCGCGGGTCTGCTCGGCATCAAGCTCGTGGCGTCGGTCAACGTGGCGGCCACGGCGCTGGCCCTGCAGGCGACGGTCGACGGCATCGTGCGCGGCGACGTACCGGCCGCGGCGGTCGCGGGGGCCGCCGCGGCCGCCACGCAGGCCCTGTCCGCGTACCTGCTCAACCTGGACTTCACGTTGACGATCCTGATGGTCGACTCGGTCGGCGCACTGGACATGACCCGGCGGATCAACGAGGTGATCCTCGGCCTCGACGGGCTGGGCCACCTGGAACGCACCGAGGTCCTGGACCGCGTCACCGTGGTCCAGACCGGCGGATGGAACCTCGTCTACGGCGCGTGGACGGTGGTGGACGTGGTGGCGGGCGCGATCCGGCTGGGGCTCACTCTGCTGCTCCTGGGCACGGTGAGCCCGTGGCTGCTGCTCCTGCTGCTGTTCGCGGCGGTGCCCCTGTGGTTGGACCGGCGCGGCCAGCGCGCGGTCGCCACGGCGGAGACGGACACGGCGGAGGCGTTCCGGTTGCAGCGCCATCTGTTCAACCTGGCCACCGAGGCGGCCGGCGGCAAGGAGATCCGGGTCTCCGGCGCGGGCCACGCGGTCAGCGAGGCGCAGACCCGCGCCTGGGACGAGGCGGTACGCGGACGGATGCGGGCACGCCTGCGGGCGGCGGGCTACAAGGTCGTGGGCTGGGTGCTGTTCACGGCGGGCTTCGTCGGCGGGCTGGTCCTGCTGCTGGACCGGGCCGCGCGCGGTCAGGGAGGCGTCGGCGACGTGGTGCTGGCCATCACGGTCGCCGTGACCCTGCGGGACTCGGTCCAGCTGACCGTGGCCCGTGTGAGCCGCACGACGGGCAGCGCGGGCGTGGTCGACGCCTACCTGTGGCTGCGGGCGTACGCCGCCGGCCGGCGGGAGGCGGACGCCGGCGCCCTGCCCGTGCCCGCCACCCTGCGCCGCGGCATCACCCTGGAGGGGGTGCGTTTCACGTACCCCGGCGCCGGCCGCCCCACGCTGGACGGCCTGGACTGCCATCTGCCGGCCGGCAGCGTGGTCGCCGTCGTCGGGGAGTACGGCTCCGGCAAGACCTCCCTGGTCAAGCTGCTGTGCAAGCTGTACCAGCCGGACGCCGGCACGATCCGGGTCGACGGGGCCGACCTCGCCGACCTGGCGACCGCGGACTGGTACGCCCGCACCAGCGCGGCGTTCCAGGATTTCGGCCGCTTCCAGATCCGCTTCGGCCAGACCGTCGGACTGGGCGACGTAGGGCGGCTCGACGACCGCGACGCGGTCCTGGCGGCCGTCCGCGCGGCCGACGCGGAGCCTCTGCTCGGCCGTCTGCCCGACGGCATGGAGAGTCAGCTCGGACGCCGCTTCGGCGGCGTGGACCTGTCCGAGGGGCAGTGGCAGAAGACGGCGCTGGCCCGTGCCTCGATGCGGTGGGCGCCGCTGCTCTTCGTGCTGGACGAGCCCACCGCCTCGCTGGACGCGCCCAGCGAACACGCCATCTTCGAGCGCTACATGGCTCGCGCGCGGGAACTGAGCGCACGGACCGGGAGCGTCACCGTCATCGTCTCGCACCGCTTCTCGACGGTCACCGACGCGGATCTGATCCTCGTGCTGCACGCCGGACGAATCGCCGAGTCCGGCACGCACGGGGAACTGCTCGCGGCCGGCGGACGCTACGCGGAGTTGTACGGCATCCAGGCGAAGGCCTATGCGCCTGGCTGAACCGGAGGCGGCGGGCCGTGGCCGTCGTCGCCGGAGCGCTGGGCCGACCGGACGCGGATCTTCCCGGGATTCGAGGTGCCGGATGATGTCCTCGACGACGTGCGGGTTCCGTCGCCGTCCCCGGGTGTGTATGCGTAGCCGACGATGAGGAGAGCGACATGGAGTCTGCTGAATTGCGCCGCGCGGTCGAAGCGGCACGGGCGACCGCGACGGAGCTGGGCCTGCGCGTGGACGACGTGGTCGTCGTCCACGACTCGGACCGCGTCGCGCTGCGCCTGCTCCCGTGCGACGTGCTGGTCCGGGTCGCTCCGCCGGGGCAGCGGGACGACTCCGCGTTCGAGGTCGAGGTGGCCCGCCGGCTCGCCGCCGTCGACGCCCCGGTGGCCGGGCTGGACCCCCGGGTCGAGCCGCGTCTGTACGTGCGGGACGGTTTCGCCGTCTCGCTGTGGACCTATTACGCACCGGGGGCGAAGGAGATCACGCCGGCCGCGTACGCGGACGTGCTCATGCGCCAGCACGCCGCCCTGCGCCGGGTCGAGCTGGACGCGCCCCATTTCACGGACCGGGCCGCCCGGGCGCTGCGCGAGGTGACCGATCGGGAGCAGTCCCCCGACCTGTCCGACGACGACCGGGAACTGCTCGCCCGCACCCTGGGCGAGGTGAGCGCGGCGATCGGCGCCGACCGGTCCGGCGACCAGTTGCTGCACGGCGAGCCGCACGAGGGCAACCTCCTCGCCACGGAGCGGGGGCCGCTCTTCGTGGACCTCGCCACGTGCTGCCGGGGGCCGGTCGAGTTCGACCTCGCCCACGCTCCCGACGGCGTGGCGGAGCATTACGCGGGGGCCGACCCGGATCTCCTGAACCGGTGCCGTGCCGTGGACTGGGCCATGTTCTCGGCCTGGCGCTGGCGCCGAGCCGACCAGATGCCCGACCGGGACCACTGGAGGGCGGAGGGACTCGCCCTGGTCCGTGCCTCGCTCGACCGCTGCGGACCGGGCTGACCGTCCGCAGCTGCCACGACTGACGAGAGGGCGCGCACCCTGTGGTGAAACGCCAGGAACGAACGGGCCGGTCATGCCCGGGCCGGTGCCTGGTCCCGCCGGGGCCCCGCCTTCTCATCGTCACCGCATGCGGTGCGCACCGCGGGGATGAGCAAGGCGACGGCGGCCGAGACCGCGGCCACGCCGCAGCCGATGAGCAGACCGGTGCGGAAGCCGCCCTCGAAGCGGCCGTCGACGCGCGCTCGGCCGGGTTCCGCGCGCCGGCCACCGCCAACGAGCACGAGGACACCATCCCGGAGGAGGCGCAGGGCCGACGTGATGAGTGCATCTCGTCCTGATTCGCTTCGAGCGCCGGTACCTCAACGGCCCGTGCCCCCCCCACAGCTCGGCCGTGGACGACCGACGTGAACAAGGATCGTCGGTTGCGCACAAACGCCGCAGACCGTCTGACACCTCGGGAGAGCGCATGGACCGGCCCTACGTGATCGGCAGTACCAGCCGAAAGTCCCTGAGAAGTCCCTACGGGCGTGGATCGCCCCTCGCATGCTCTGGAACGTGCAGGTCAATGGCATAGCGCGCCAGGGCGCCGACATGTCCGTGAAGTACAAGGAGACGGCCCGGGGCGGGCTGGCGGTGAACATCATCGAGTGCTGAGGGCGTTCGCCCGAGCCGCTGCGGGGAATCATCGACTCCCGTCCCCCACAGCCACATCCGGGAGCCCCCGTGCTGCGTGGCATCGGCGTCAGCTCCTACCAGTCCAGCACCTACGACACCGACGGCCTCTCCTTCGTCTTCGTCAAGGCGACGGAGGGCCGTTCGTACGTGAACCCCAGACTGGCCGCCCAGCCCAGGCACGGCCGTGTCGCGGGCCTGGTCGTCGGCCTCTACCACTTCCTCCGGCCGGGCAACCTCGCCGCCCAGGCGGAGCACTTCGTGGGCAGGGCCCCCGAGCGGGCCGGCGACATACTCGCCGTCGACTGGGAAACCACGGGCGCCGGGACGCACGCGAGCAACGCGGAGAAGGACAGGTTCATCCGCACGGTGAAGCAACTGCGGCCGGACAACCGGGTGCTTCTCCACCGCAACCGCCACTACTGGCTGAACGTCGACACCACGTCCTACGCCGGGGACGGCCTGTGGATCGCGGACTACGTCACCGCGGGAAAGCCCCGCATCAGGGCGAAGTGACGCTTCCACCAGTACACGGACGACCCGGTCGACAAGAATGTCGCGGACTTCACGAGCAGGTCCGCGCTGCGGGAGTGGGC
Organism: Streptomyces sp. NPDC047706; assembly: GCF_043204795.1. Lineage (NCBI taxonomy): Bacteria > Bacillati > Actinomycetota > Actinomycetes > Kitasatosporales > Streptomycetaceae > Streptomyces > Streptomyces sp. NPDC047706. Next base: position 308,871 of record NZ_JBIDCW010000006.1, read on the forward strand.
CACGAGCGCCTGACGGCGTGCGTGCCGGGACACTCGGCGTGAGTCCGTGTCCCGCCGCCGGTTTCCCGGTGACGGCCCGGTACGACGAAGGGGCGCCCGTCTCCCCCCGGGGAAGGCGGGCGCCCCCAGGGGCCCGTCACTTGTTCATGTGGGCCCAGAACTCGTCGAAGGAAAGGAGCTTGTCGCCGTCCAGGTCGCGGCTGGCGATGATGGCCTCGGCGACCGCCTCGGTGACGTTCCAGTCGCCCCCCTGCGCCAGAGCGGTCTTGAACTCCTTGGCGGTGATCCGGCCGTCACCGTCCGTGTCGATCCGCTCGAACTGCTTGCGCGCTTCCTCGATGTCCGCCACCGATCCGCCCCTCTGTCTCGTGCTGTGCCGTCGTACTGACGCAGGTCAGATTATCCGGCGACCCGAGCCTCCCGTGCGGCGACCACCCACGCGAACTCTCCGCGGTGCGCGGCGGCCGGTTCCTGACCGCTTCACCGCGGCGAGCAACTCGCGGTAACGGGTGAGACGGTCGTCGGCGCCGGTGCGCAGCCGTTGCGGTACGTCGGCGGGGTCGCCGTCCCCGTGCCTTCCAGTGGGGGACAGACTCAAGGGGCGACGGGCAGCGATGCGAGGAGCGACCGCGTTGGAGACCTTGAGGGACGTTCTGGACGCCGCCGCGCACGGCGTCTTCCCGCCGGCGGACGGCGGTACGACGGTCGTGCCCCAGCCCTCGTCCAGGGACGCGGGCGTGATCGCCTTCACCGGCCACTCCGTCGTCTTCACCGACGAGGACCCCGGCTGGGTCCACGAGACCCTGCGCATTCTGGACTGCGACGCGCTCGCGGCGACGATGAACCCCCGCTTCCTCGCCGCCTTCATGGAACGGACGGGACGCACCACGGACACGGTCGACGTGCTGACGGTGGGAGCGCCGCTGGCGGGCGAGCCACCCCTCGCGCTGAGCGAGATCCGCGACCCCGGGCATCCGAGGGTCGACCGTTCCCGCCGGCGCCGGGACGACGTGCGGGTGTGGGCCACCGAGGGCGGTGTGCTGGTACTGGGGCGCGGCGTCGCGGGGCGGCTGGAGGCCGCGGTGGAGGTGGCGGAGGCGGTACGGCACCGGGGGCTGGGGCGGGCCCTGGCGGTGGCGGCGCGGCACCTGGGCGGGGGCGAGCCGGTGTGGGCGCAGATCTCCCCGGGGAACGCCCGCAGTCTGCGGGCGTTCCAGGCGGCGGGCTACCGGCCGGTGGGGTCGGAGGCGCTGCTCAGTGCCAGGCCTCGTAGTGGGGATTGCTCTCGCAGTCGCTCATGATCTCGGCCTTGGTGGTCCTGTCCACCGAGCAGACACCGCTCACGTACGCGCGGTCGATGCCGCCCGGGAAGGCCACCTCGACCTGGTCGGCCCACTTGTGGGTGTCACCGAGGGTCCGGTCGAACGGTCACCCGTACGGCCGTGTGCCGGGTGGGGGTGCCTGCGCCGCTCAGCGGTCCGCCACCCGCATCTCGAACCAGGTCGTCTTGCCGCGCGGCAAGAGGTCCACGCCCCAGCGGTCCGAGAGCTTGTCGACCAGGTACAGGCCCCGGCCGCTGACGTCCAGCTCCTGGACCGGCATGAGGCAGGGCAGCCCGCGGGAGGGGTCACGGACCTCGATGCGGATCCAGCCCCGGCGGCGGTGCATCCGCAGGCCGAAGACGCGGGCGCCGGTGTGCCGCACGGCGTTGCCGACCAGCTCCGAGACCAGTAACACGGCGTCCTCGGTCATCCTGGCGGACAGGCCCCATTGGCGCAGGACGACGACCTGGGCGAGCCGGCGCGCCGTGGCCGCGGACTCGGGGCGGGACGGCAGCGCAACTTCCGCCTCCGTCGGGTTGCCGAACAACTCCAGGGCCCTGAGCGCCCGTTCGTCCTCGGCCGCCGGCGACCAGCGCGCCGCGGTCGCACCGCCGCGTCCTTGCGGCTGTTCGATGCCCTCCAGCCCCGCCATGCCCCCATCATGGCCGCCCGGTGCGCCACGCGGGGCCGTTCCTGGCGAATACGCCCCCCTCGGGGCGTCCTTCCGTACCCGCCGTCCGGCATATGCCGTGGGCAGTTCGGAGGCGTCAACGGCCCCTTTGACCTGCGGAGATGGGTCGACTGGCGGCAAAGGACGGACTCCCTCGACAAGACAGGCTTAAGGCTGCCTTAAGGCTTCCATAAACCGCCCCATCGAGGGACCCGGATCAGACACCGCGTCAACTGCAAGTCCTGACACGGTGATTTCAGAGAAACTTGGCCTTGCCCGGCCCCTCTTCCACGAAGCTGCGCATCCCCCGCACGCGGTCCTCCGTGGCGAACAGGCCCGCGAACCAGTTCCGTTCGACGGTGAGCCCCGTGTCGATGTCCGTCTCCAGGCCCGTGTCGATCGACTCCTTCGCCGCGCGCAGCGCCAGCGCCGGGCCCTGCGCCAGCTTCGCCGCCCACGCGTGTGCGGTGCCGTACACCTCGGCGGCCGGGACCACCCGGTCGACCAGGCCCAGGCTGAGCGCCTCGTCGGCCTTGACCATACGGCCCGTGAAGATCAGGTCCTTGGCCTTGGACGGGCCGACCAGCCGGGCCAGCCGCTGGGTGCCGCCCGCGCCCGGGATCAGGCCGAGCAGGATCTCGGGCTGGCCCAGCTTGGCGTCGTCCGCGGCGACGCGGTAGTCCGCGCACAGCGCCAGCTCACAACCGCCGCCGAGGGCGTACCCGGTGACGGCGGCGACGACCGGCTTGGGGATGCGGGCCACGGCCGTGAAGGCGTCCTGCAGGCCGCGGGCGCGCAGGACCATGGCCGTGTGGTCCATGTCCTGCATCTCCTTGATGTCCGCGCCGGCCGCGAACACCTTCTCCCCGCCGTACACGACGACCGCGCGCACGTCGTCGCGGCGTGTTGCCTCCTCGGCGAGTTCCTTGAGCCGGTCCTGCGTGGCGACGTCCAGCGCGTTCATGGGCGGGCGGTCGAGGCGGAGGGTGCCGACGCCCTCGGCGACTTCGAGATTCACGGTCATGCCAGCAGGTTAACGGGGACTAACGGCGACCGGGCCGGTGCCGTCGCTCACACCCGGCCGGAGGTCCCGGGGGTTGCCCCCGGACGGGCACGGCACGGGGACCAACGGCGGCCGGGCCGGTGCCGTCGCTCACAGCACGGGCCCGGTGCGGTCGGGCGCACCGGGACCACTCCCGCGCCGTGCTCCTCGGAGGCTCACGCCTTCCACTCCTCCCACGGCATGTTCCAGCCGTTGAGTCCGTTGTCCGGGTCCACGATCCGGTCGTTGGAGTTCTTCACCACGACCACGTCACCGATCATCGAGTTCTCGAAGAACCACGCGCCCGGTGCGCCCTTGTCCCAGCCGCCGCGCGCGTCGCGCAGGCCGATGCAGCCGTGGCTGGCGTTGTAGTTGCCGAAGGCGCCGCCGGCCCAGTAGTTGCCGTGCAGGAAGGTGCCGGAGGTGGTCAGGCGCATGGCGTGCGGGACGTCCTTGATGTCGTACTCGCCGCCGTAACCGACGGTCTCGCCGTTCATCCGCGTCACCACGTGCTTCTCGCTGATGACCATCTGGCCGTTCCAGGTCTCCATGCCGGCCTTGCCGGTGGTGACCGGGATGGTCTTGACGACCTTGCCGTCCCGCATGACCTTCATCGTCAGCTTCTTGACGTCGACGACGGAGACCTGGTCCCGGCCGATGGTGAAGGAGACGGTCTTCGACTGCTCCCCGTAGACCCCGGGGCGGCCCTCGACGCCGTCGAGGTTGAGCTTGACGGTGACCTTGGTACCGGCCTTCCAGTACTTCTCGGGCCGGAAGTCGAGCCGGTCGTTGCCGAACCAGTGGCCCTCGACGTCGACGGCGGGCTCGGTCTTGATCTCGATGGCCTTCTCGACCTCGTCGGGGTGGGTGATACCCCGGGTGAAGTTGAGGGAGAAGGGCATTCCGACGCCGACCGTGGAGCCGTCCTCGGGGGTGAAGTGACCGATGAACGTGTTCTGCGGCGTCAGGGTGGTGAAGCTGGAGGACTCGGCGGCCTCGCGGCCCGCGGAGTCCTTGGCGACCGCGTGCACCTGGTACTTGGTGGCGGCGGCCAGGTGGATGGACGGCGTCCAGCTCGCGCCGTCCTCGGATATCTCGCCGGCTATCTCGGTGCCCTTGGCGTCCTTGACGACGACCTCGGTCAGCTTGCCCTTGGCGGCGGTGACCTTCAGGGCCCCGCTGGTGTCCACGGAGTTCGCGCCGTCCTTGGGGGCTATGGTCACGGCCGCCTCGGACTGCTTGCTCTGCGTCGTCGCCGAACCCTTGTCCTTGCCGTCCCCGGACCCGGCTCCCGGGCCCCCGGAGTCCGAGCCGCCGCCACACGCCGTGACGGTCAGCAGCAGTACCCCGGCGACCATCGCCAGGCCCTTGCGTCCGCGCCCCCCGCGCGCGTCAACCGACGCCCCCGATATCGGTCGCACGTTCAACTTGTCTCCCCTCAACGGGCCCCGGACCGGACCCTCACCGGGCCCCGTGGGCCCGCTCCCCTGCGCGTCCCCGCGCGTTCGGCGCATAGTAACCACAAGGTCGGCGCGGTCGCGGCCGCGTGATTGTCACCGTTCAGTCCCAACATCGACCGGCCGCCACGGGCCACCCCGCCCCCCCGGCGGGCTCACTTCGCAGCACTGCCCGCTTTCCACTCGTTCCACCCCATGTTCCAGCCTCCGAGCCCGTTGTCGGGAGCGACCTTCTTGTCGTCGCTGTTGACGATCTCGATGACGTCCCCGACCAGGCTCCGGTCGAAGAACCAGCCCGCCGGAGTCTGCGAGCTGCCGCCCTTCTCGTCCCGCAGTCCGACGCACCCGTGGCTGACGTTCGACTCGCCGAAGGTGCCGGCCGACGCCCAGTAGTTGCCGTGCAGGAAGGTGCCGGATTCGGTGAGGCGCATGGCGTGCGGGACGTCCTTGATGTCGTACTCGCCGCCGAATCCGACCGTGCTGCCGTTCATCCGGGTCACCTCGTACATCTCGGTGACCACCATCTTCCCGTTGTACGTCGGGGTCTTGGGCGCGCCCGCGGTGATCGGCACCGTGCCGAGCAGCTCGCCGTCCCGGCGCACCTGCATGGTGTGCTTCGCCGCGTCGACCAGCGAGACCTGGCTGCGGCCGACGGTGAAGGTGACGGTCCGGTGCTGGAGCCCGTAGACGCCCGGCGCGCCCTCGACGTCCCTGAGCCGCAGGTCGACGGTGACCTCGGTGCCGGGCTCCCAGTACTTCTCGGGGCGGAGGTCGAGGCGGTCGCGGCCGAACCAGTGCGGGCGGATCTCGACGGCGGGCTCGGAGGAGACGCGCACGGCCCGTTCGACCGCGGCGCGGTCGGTGATCTCCCGGTTGAAGCCCAGGCTGACGATCATTCCGGTGCCGACCACCGAGCGGTGTTCGGGGGTGATGTACGCGATGAAGCGCTCGTCGGGGACGTACGTGGTGAAGGTGGTGTGCCGGGCGGAGCGGCGGCCGTCGCCGTCCACGGCCACCGCGTCCACCGCGTATCTGGCGGCCAGCGCGAGCTTGCCGTCGTCGGGCTGCCAGCGCCGGCCGTCCGCGGAGATCCTGCCCGGGACCGGCTGTTCCTGGGCGTCCTGGGAGCGGACGACCCGCACCGATTCCAGGCGCCCGCTGGACACTTGTACGGACAGCGTCCGGCCGGGGCGGACGCCCTTGTCGCCGTCGTCGGGCGAGACCTCGATGACGTTCCCGGGGGCCCCGGGTCTGCCGGGCGAGCCGAGCCCGCTCGCCCCGTCCGCGGTGCAGCCGGCGGCCCCGGCCAGCAGCCCTGCCCATGTCAGTACGGCGGCCAGTGCGGCCCCCGCGCGCCGCGCGCGCCCATGTACGTGCCTCACAACCGTGTCCAACGACCGGGCCCGCCCTGGGGAAACGTGAGTGCGAGGCAAGCTCTGGGCAGAACAGTGGGGAGGACGACGGGCCGGGCTCCGCGGAAGGGACGCCGCGGCCCCGGCCGACGTCGTCGACACGAGCCGCGGGAGGCTGACAGGTGTCCAGCGCAGCCGAGCAGGAGACGGTGGCCGGGCAGGGCGGACGCCCGGCCGCCGCGTTGAACGGCGCGCCGCGCGCGGCACCCGCCGCGGTGCCGGTGTGGCCGGGTGCGCCGACACCACTGGGGGCCCGGTTCCGGGTCGGCCCGGACGGGGTGGCGGGCACGAACTTCGCGCTGTGGGCGGGCGGGGCGGAGGCGGTGGAGCTGTGCCTGTTCGACGAGGAGGGCACGGAACACCGGCATCGTCTGAGCGAGCTGACCCATGAGATCTGGCACGGCTTCGTGCCGGGGGTGCTGCCCGGTCAGCGCTACGGCTACCGGGTGCACGGCCGCTGGGATCCCTGGACCGGCGCCCGGTGGAACCCGGCGAAGCTGCTGCTCGACCCGTACGCGCGCGCGGTGGACGGCGACTTCGGCCTGCCGCCGGAGGTCTACGGGCACGTCCGGGACTGGCCGCAGCAGCAGGTCGCGGACACCGTGCGCGACGAGCGGGACTCGGCGCCGTACGTGCCGAGGGGCGTCGTCGTCCACGACGACGACGACTGGTCGGACGACCACCGCCCGAAGACGCCCTGGGCCGACTCGGTGATCTACGAGCTGCACGTGCGCGGCTTCACCAAGCTGCACCCGGGGATTCCCGAGGAGCTGCGCGGTACCTACGCGGGCCTGGCCCACCCGGCGGCGGTCGAGCACCTCACGCGGCTCGGCATCACGGCCGTCGAGCTGCTGCCCGTGCACCAGTTCGCGCACGAGGACCATCTGCTGCGGCGGGGCCTGAGGAACTACTGGGGGTACAACTCCATCGGCTACTTCGCCCCGCACGCCACGTACGCCGCGTCCGGTACGCGCGGGCAGCAGGTCGGCGAGTTCAAGCGGATGGTGCGCGCGCTGCACGCGGCCGGGATCGAGGTCATTCTCGACGTCGTCTACAACCACACCGCGGAGGCGGGCGAACTGGGCCCGACGCTGTCCCTGAAGGGCATCGACAACCGCGGCTACTACCGCCTCCAGTCCGACGCCCGCCGGTACGCCGACTACACCGGCTGCGGGAACACGCTGCACGTCGTCCAGCCGCACGTGCTGCGCCTCATCACCGACTCGCTGCGCTACTGGGTGACGGAGATGGGCGTGGACGGCTTCCGCTTCGACCTGGCCGCGGCGCTGGCGCGGTCCATGCACGACGTGGACATGCTGTCCCCGTTTCTCGCCGTCATCGCGCAGGACCCGGTACTGCGGCGCGTGAAGCTGATCGCCGAGCCCTGGGACGTCGGCTCCGGCGGCTACCAGGTGGGCGCCTTCCCGCCGCTGTGGACGGAATGGAACGACCGCTACCGCGACGCCGTGCGGGACTTCTGGCGGCACGCGCTGCCCGACGTACGGGAGATGGGGTACCGGCTGTCCGGGTCCAGCGACCTGTACGCCTGGGGCGGCCGGCGGCCGTACGCGTCGGTCAACTTCATCACCGCGCACGACGGTTTCACGATGCGGGACCTCGTGTCGTACGAGCGCAAGCACAACGAGGCGAACGGCGAGGGCAACCGGGACGGCACGAACGACAACCGGGCGTGGAACTGCGGGGCGGAGGGCGAGACCGGCGAGGAGCGGGTACGGGCGCTGCGGCGGCGGCAGCTGCGCAACCTGCTGACCACGCTGCTGTTGTCGACGGGTGTGCCGATGCTGGTCGCGGGCGACGAACTGGGGCGCACCCAGCGGGGCAACAACAACGCCTACTGCCAGGACAACGAGATCAGCTGGCTGGACTGGGAGCTGCTGCGGGAACCGGGCTGGAAGGCCCTGTACGACCTGACGTCGAGGCTGATCGAGCTGCGGCACCGGCACCCGGTGCTGCGGCGCCGGGCGTTCTTCTCCGGGCGGGCGCACTCGGCGGACGGGCTGCGGGACCTGGCGTGGTTCACCGCGCGGGGCACGGAGATGACGGAACGGGACTGGTACGCCCCGGCGGCCACGCTCGGCATGTATCTGTCCGGGCGGGACATCCCGGGGCGGGACGAGCGGGGGGCGCCGATCGTGGACGACAGCTTCCTCGCCGTGCTGCACGCGGGGGAACGGCCGGTGAGCTTCGTGCTGCCGGGGCCGCCGTGGGCGGAGCGGTACGAGGTGGTCGTCGACACCTCGCAGGAGGAGCAGGCGGCGGCGCCCGGGACGGCGTACCCCGCGGGGCGGGCGATCTCGGTGCCGGCCCGGTCGGTGCTGCTGCTGAAGGTCGGGTGAGGCGCCCCGCCGGCTCTCTTCCGCGCAGGTCGTAGGACCAACGGCGGACGCCCGCCCGGCCAAAACTCGGTGGGCGTTGTCAGTGCCGATCCGTAGGCTCGCTCCTGATGCCCACGACACGTGCCACCTCGCCCCGCGACCGCTCCGCCGTCCGCTCGCTGCTGCGCCTGTGGCCCTATGTCAGGCCGGTGCGGGCCCGTCTGTTCACCGCCGCGTTCGTCGCGATCGTCGCGTCCTGCGTCGGGCTGGTGATCCCCCTCGTGCTGAAGTGGCTCGTGGACGGCCCGGTGGCCGGGCGCGACCCGGCGGGCGTGTGGCTCGGCGCGCTGTTCCTGCTGCTGCTCGGGCTGGGCGAGGCAGTGCTGTTCGGGCTGCGGCGGTGGCTCGTGGCCCGCCCGCTGGCGGGGGTCGAGGCCGCGATGCGGGCGGACCTGTACGGGCACCTCCAGCGGCTGCCGGTCGCCTTCCACGACCGGTGGGCCTCGGGGCAGTTGCTGTCGCGGGGCACGACCGATCTGATGCTGCTGCGCATGTTCCTGGCCTTCCCGCTCACCTTCCTGCTGGTCAACGGGGTGACGATTCTCGTCGGCGTGATCATCATGCTGGTGCAGGACCTGACGCTGGGGCTGGTGGTTCTCGGGCCCGCCGTACCCGTGGTCGTCAGTTGCGCGATCTTCGAGAAGCGGTACGCCGAGGTGGCGCGGCGCGCGCAGGACCAGGTCGGTGATCTCACCACGGTCGTCGAGGAGGGCGTCCTCGGCATCCGCGTCATCAAGGGGTTCGGGCGGCATCGCAGTCAGGCGCGGGCGTTCCGTGAGCTCGCGCGGACGCTGCGGGGCACCGAGCTGCGCAAGGCCCGGCTGCTGGCGGCGATCCTGAGTGTCATCGTGACGCTTCCGGAGGTGGCCGTCGGGGCGGCGCTGGTGCTGGGGGCCGTGCAGGTGGCGGACGGGACCCTGTCGGCCGGGACGCTGGTGGCCTTCCTGTCGACGGCGCTGGCCCTGCGGTGGCCGGTCGACTCGATCGGCTTCCTGCTGGCGATGAGCCAGGAGGCGGCGACGGCGACCGAGCGGTACTTCGAGGTGATGGACGCGCCACCGGAGACGGCCACGCCGGCGGTGAGCACCGTGAAGGACCCCACGGACCAGGGGCTCCGCTTCCACGCCGTCGGCTTTGGCTACCCCGACGCCCCCGCCGGCGCCCAGCCGGTCCTCGACCGCGTCGACCTGCACATCCGCCCCGGCGAGTCGATGGCCCTGGTCGGCGCGACCGGCAGCGGCAAGACCACCCTGACCGCGCTGATCCCCCGGCTGCACGAGGTGACCTCGGGCCGGATCACGCTCGACGGCGCCGACATCGCGGCCATGTCCCGCGAGGAGCTGCGCGCCAAGGTGGCCGTCGCGTTCGAGGAGCCCACCCTCTTCTCGGCGAGCGTCGGGGAGAACGTCCTCATGGGCGCCGCCCACGAGGCCGGAGCCGCCGAGCTGAAGCGCGCCCTCGCCGTCGCCCAGGCCGAGTTCGCGCACGCGTTGCCCGAGGGCACGGACACCCAGGTCGGTGAGCAGGGGCTGAGCCTGTCCGGCGGGCAGCGGCAACGCCTCGCCCTGGCCAGGGCGGTCGTGGGACGCCCGGAGTTCCTGGTCCTGGACGACCCGCTGTCGGCGCTGGACGTGCACACCGAGGCCGCCGTGGAGGCGGCGCTGCGCGAGGTGCTGGCGGGCACGACGGCCCTGATCGTGGCGCACCGCCCGTCCACGGTGCTGCTCGCCGACCGGGTCGCCCTGCTGTCCGGCGGCCGTATCACGGCCGTCGGCACCCACCACGAACTGCTGCGCGGCAACGCCGAGTACGCCCATCTGATGTCCGGGACGGAACTGGAGGCAGCCCGGTGACCGCGTCCACATCCACCCCCGCCCCCGTCACCGGCGACGAGCCGCAGCAACCCGCCGAGGCCAAGGACCCCTTCGACAAGGACGTCCTGCCCGCCCCGCCCGGCGCCACCGGCTCGCTGCTGCGGTCCCTGCTCGCGCCGATGAAGGCCCGGGTCGCCCTGACCACGCTCCTGCTGCTGCTGCAACAGGCGGCCGTGCAGTCGGGCCCGCTGCTGGTGGCGTACGCCATCGACCGCGCCGTGCCCGCGTTCCGCGCCCACGACCAGGGGCCGCTGATCGCGGTGGCGGTCGGCTATCTGCTGTGCGCGGCCGCCTCCGGCGGGCTCCAGTACGCCTTCGTCGTCACCTCCGCCCGGGTCAGCCAGGACGTGCTCCTCGATCTGCGAGGCCGGATCTTCCGCCATGCCCAGGCGCTCAGCGTCGACTTCCACGAGCGCTACACCTCGGGCCGGCTCATCTCCCGCTCGACCACCGACGTCGAGTCACTGCGCGAGCTGCTGGAGGAGGGGCTCCAGGAGCTGGTGACGGTGATCCTGTCCTGTGTGTACGTCGCGGCCATCCTGCTCTGGCTCGACCTGGGGCTCGGCGCCGTGGCGGTGGCGTCGTTCGGCCCGCTGTGGTGGCTGGTACGGCTGTACCAGCGGCGGGCGCGCCGGGTGTACACGACCCGGTCGACGGCGATCGCGGCGGTGATCGTGAAGTTCGTGGAGACGATGAACGGCATCCGCCCGGTGCGCGCGTTCCGCCGGGAGGCCGCCAACGACGCCGAGTTCCGGGTCCTGAACCGTCGGCACGAGCGGACCAACGGCGACGCGCTGCTGGAGATGGCGCGTTACGTCGTCGGGTCGCGGGTCGTCGGCAACACGGCGGTCGCGCTGATCGTCCTGTGGGGCGCCTACCGCGTCGCGGACGGCACGCTGGCGCTCGGCGTGCTCGCGGCGGCGGTGCTGTATCTGCGCCGGATGTACGACCCGATCGACCGGTTCGGCATGTTCCTCAACTCCTACCAGTCGGCGGCGGCCTCGCTGGAGAAGATCGCCGGGCTGCTGGCCCAGGCGCCCTCGGTGCCGGAACCGTCCGTACCCAGGAAACTGCCGCCCCTGGCGAGCGAGCACCCCGGCCGCGAGGTCGTCTTCGACGGCGTGCGGTTCGCCTACCGCACCGGTGGCGAGGTGCTGCCCCGCTTCGACCTGACGATCCCGGCCGGGCAGACGGTCGCGGTGGTCGGCTCCACGGGGGCGGGAAAGTCGACGCTGGCCAAGCTGCTGGCCCGGTTCTACGACCCGGCCGACGGGCGGGTGCTGCTCGACGGGGTCGACCTGCGCGAGCTGGCCGTGCCGGAGCTGCGGCGCGGGGTGGTGATGGTGACGCAGGAGTCGTTCCTGTTCTCCGGCACGGTCGCCGAGAACATCGCCATCGGGCGGCCCGACGCGAGCCGTGCGGAGATCGAGGGCGCCGCCAAGGCGATCGGCGCGCACGACTTCATCGCCGCGCTGCCCGACGGGTACGACACGGACGTCCGCAAGCGGGGCGGCCGTATCTCGGCCGGTCAGCGCCAGCTCGTGGCGTTCGCGAGGGCGTTGCTCGCCGACCCGGCGGTGCTGATCCTCGACGAGGCGACCAGTTCGCTGGACATCCCGGGTGAGCGGGCGGTGCAGCGGGCGATGGCGACCGTGCTGAAGGGCCGTACCGCCGTCGTGATCGCGCACCGGCTGTCCACGGTGGAGATCGCGGACCGGGTGCTCGTCATGGAACACGGCGGGATCGTGGAGGACGGCAGCCCGGCCGAACTCGTGGCGGGGACGGGGCGGTTCGCGGGGCTGCACCGGGCATGGCAGGACAGCCTGGCGTGATCAGGGGGGAACGGGCGGTGGTGATCGACGCGTACGAGGACCCCGGCACGCCCGACAGCCGGGGCCCGGCCCGGTACCTGTGGTGGCTGGTACGCCGCCAGTCGCGCCGTTCGGTGGCGGCGGCGCTGCTCGGGATCGTGTCGCTCGCGCTGCCCGCGGTGGTGCCGTATCTGCTGGCCCGCGCGATCGACGACGGGCTGCAGCCCGGTGACCGGGCCGCGCTGCTCGGCTGGTCGGGCGCGGTGCTGGCGGCCGGGGCGCTCGACGCCTGGCTGAACATCGCCCGGCACCGCACGATGACCCGGGTCCGGATGGACGCCAACTTCCGCACGGTCAAGGTCGTGGTCGGGCATTCCGTCCGGCTCGGCGCCTCGCTGCGCCGGCAGGTCGCCGCCGGTGAGGTCGTGACGATCGGCGTGGGTGACGTGCAGACCATCGCCGGCTCCCTGACCGTGATCGGCCCCGGTGTGGGCGCGGTGGTCGGGTACGGCGTCGTCGCCGCGCTGCTGCTCACGGTCTCCCCGCTGCTGGCCGCGGTCGTCCTGCTGGGCGTGCCGGTGATCGGCGTCCTGGTCGGGCCGCTGATGGGCCGCCTGCAGGGCGCCGAGACGGCGTACCGGGAAGGGCAGGGCGCGCTGACCGCGCGCATCGGCGACCTGGCCGGGGGGCTGCGTGTGCTGGGCGGACTCGGCGGCAAGGACCTGGTCGCCACGGCCTTCCGCCGGGACTCGCTGCGACTGCGCGACGAGGGGTACCGGGTCGGCGCGGTGACCAGCTGGATCCAGGCGCTCGGCCTCGGCCTGCCCACGGTGTTCCTGGCCGTGGTGACCTGGCTGGCGGCCCGGCTGGTGGCCCAGGGGCAGATCACGGTGGGCGAGTTGGTGTCGGTGTACGGCTATGTCGCGGTGCTGGTGGTGCCGGTGGCGTACTTCCTGGAGTTCGGCCAGCAGGTCAGCCGGGGGCTGGTGGCCGCGCGCCGGGTCGTACGGTTCCTGCGGCTCGACCCTCTGGACGACGGCGGGGCGCGCGACGCCCCCGCCGAGCCGTCCGTGCTGCACGACCCGGAGTCGGGCGTGCGGGTGCTGCCGGGGCGGCTGACCGGCCTCGCCTGCGAGCGGCCCGCCGACGCGGCGGAGATCGTCGACCGGCTCGGGCGGTACACGCCGTCGGACGCGACCTGGGGCGGCGTACGGCTGGACGGGATCACGCTCGCCCAGGTGCGGGAGCGGATCCTGGTCGCGGACCACGAGGCCGGCCTGTTCGCGGGGACGCTGCGTGAAGTGCTCCTCGGGCGGCGGACGGACGCCGGTGACGAGGCCGTCGTACGGGCCGTGCGGGCCGGCGTGGCCGAGGACGTCGTGCGCGGACTGCCCCACGGGCTCGACTCCCGGATCGACGCCCGGGGCCGCAATCTCTCCGGTGGACAGCAGCAGCGGGTGCGGCTGGTGAGGGCGCTGCTGGCCGACCCCGAGGTGCTGCTCGCCGTGGAGCCGACGTCCGCGCTGGACGCGCACACCGAGGCGGCGGTGGCCGAGCGGCTGCGGGATGCCCGCGCGGGCCGTACGACCGTCGTCACGACCACCTCGCCGCTGGTGCTCGACCGGGCGGACACCGTGTACTTCCTGGTCGACGGCAAGGTCGCGGCCAGTGGGACCCACCAGGGGCTGCTCGCGTACGAGCCCGGGTACCGGGCGCTGGTGGCGCGGGACGCGGAGGCCGGTCCCGGCACCGGGGCCGGGGCCGGCGTGGACGCCGGGGAGGCCGTGCGATGACGTCCGGACACTCGTCCGCCGCCACGGCGGACCCCACGGGCCGGCTGCCCGTCGCCGGGCCCGCCGAGGTGCGGCGGGCGCTGGCGGGGCTGGTCCGGGCCGACGGTCGGGCGTTCGCCGCCGTGCTGGCGCTCAACGCGCTGGCGGCCGGCGCCGGGCTGGCCGGACCGTGGCTGCTGGGGCTGATCGTCGACGAGGTGCGGGCGGGCGGCGGCGTGGACGTCGTCGACCGGCTGGCGCTCGCCCTGCTCGGGTGCGCGCTCGCGCAGTTGCTGCTGTCCCGGTGGGCGCGGTACGCCGGGCACCGGTTCGGGGAGCGGACGCTGGCCCGGATCCGGGAGCGGTTCGTGGACCGGGCGCTGTCGCTGCCCGCCTCGGTGGTGGAGCGGGCCGGCGCCGGCGATCTGACGGCCCGCGGCACCGCCGACGTCACGACCGTCGGCACCACGCTGCGGGACGCCGGCCCCGCGCTGCTGATCGCCTCGTTGCAGGTGCTGTTCCTGCTCGGCGCGGTCGTCGCGCTGGACCCGCTGCTGGGCTGCTGCGCGCTGCTGAGCTGGCTCGGCATCTGGTTCCCGCTGCGCTGGTACCTGCGCCGGGCGCGCTCCGCCTACCTCGACGAGGGAGCGGCCACCTCGGACGTCGCCGAGGTCCTCGCGGCCACGGCGGCCGGCGCCCGCACCGTCGAGGCGTTCGGGCTCCACGGGCGGCGGATCGCGGCGAGCCGGGACGCGCTGGCTCAGGCGCGGCGCACCCGCCTGTACACGCTCCGGCTGCGCAGTGTGTTCTTCCCGGCGGCGGACTTCGCGTACGCCTTCCCGGTGGTGGGCGTGCTGCTGGTGGGGGGCTTCCTGCAGGAGCGGGGCGCGGTGAGCCTGGGCGCGGTGGTGGCGGCCGCGCTGTACCTGCGGCAGGTCACCGAGCCGCTGGACACGATCCTGATCCGGGTCGAGCAACTGCAGATGAGCAACGCCTCCTTCGCCCGCGTCGAGGGCCTGGCGCTGGCGCCCCGGACGGCTCCGGCCGACTGCCCCGACCCGGACGGCGACCGGATCGACGTGACCGGGGTGCGCTACTCCTACGACCGGGGCGGCGAGGTCCTGCGCGGTGTCGACCTGACGATCCGGCCCGGGGAGCGGCTGGCGGTCGTCGGCCCGTCCGGCGCGGGGAAGTCCACGCTGAGCCGGCTGCTGGCCGGCGTCGACGCGCCGGACGCGGGCAGTGTGACGGTCGGCGGGGTGCCGGTCGCCGGTCTGGGGCCGGATCGGCTGCGCCGCCAGGTCGTGCTGGTGACGCAGGAGCACCACGTGTTCCTGGGCACGGTCCGCGACAACCTGCTGATCGCCGAACCGGCCGCCACGGACGCCCGGTTGTGGGCCGCGCTCGGCGCGGTCGGCGCCGACGACTGGGTGCGCGAGCTGCCCGGCGGGCTCGGCGCCGAGCTGGGCACCGGAGCGTTCCTCACCGACGGCCCACAGGCCCAGCAACTCGCCCTCGCCCGGGTCGTGCTGGCCGACCCGCACACCCTGATCCTCGACGAGGCCACCGCCCTGCTCGACCCGGCGACCGCCCGGCACACCGAGCGCGCCCTGGCCGCCGTGCTCCGGGGCCGTACGGTCATCGCCGTCGCACACCGGCTGCACACCGCGCACGACGCGGACCGGGTGGCGGTGATGGAGGCGGGGCGGATCACCGAACTCGGCACGCACGAGGAGCTGGTGGCGGCGCACGGGGCCTATGCGCGGCTGTGGCGGACCTGGCACGGGGAGCCCGCCGGGTAGGGGAGCCGCGGGGGCACCACCGGCCGGCGCGAACCGTCCTGTTCGTATACCGAACGCGAACTCCCGGACAACGAACCGTTTCCGGCCATACTTTTGACGCGCTCCTGACATGTCACGCGCCGGGTGTCACGCTTCTCACGGCCACTCCACAGCAACCCCACCTCCCTGCCGCTGTGTTGTTCCCGTGGCCCTGCGCACCTGGTTTCGCGTTCTGCCCGGACGGCTCACTCGCCGCCCGGATCTCCCCTGGCCGCGTGACCCGCGGCCACGCAGAAGGAGTCAGTGTTGAGAAGCAGTTACTCGTCGAGCAACGGTTCCTCCCACAGACGCACCCCCCGCGTCGCGGCCGTCGCCCTCGTCGGCGTCGCCGCGTTCCTCGCCGCCGCCGTGCAGTCCGGCGCCGCGGCAGCCCCGGACAAGGCGCCCTCGGCGGCGGCGAAGGCCGACCCCGGCTCCCTGCCCGTGAAGCTCACTCCCGCCCAGCGCGCGGCGCTGATCCGCGAGGCCGACGCCGGCACGGCGGACACAACCCGCGAACTCGGCCTGGGCAGCCAGGAGAAGCTCCTGGTCCGGGATGTCGTCAAGGACGCCGACGGCACGGTCCACACCCGCTACGAGCGGACGTACGCCGGTCTGCCGGTCCTCGGTGGTGATCTGGTCGTCGCGACGTCGAAGGCCGGCGCGACCGAGAGCGTCACCAAGGCCACCCGCGCCACCGTCGCGGTGCCCTCGCTCAAGCCCGCGATCGCCGGGGCGCAGGCGGAGCGGCAGGCGCTGGCCGCCGCCCGCGCCGAGGACGCCAGGAGCCCCGAGGTCAGCGGTGAGCCGCGCAAGGTCGTCTGGGCGGCGAGCGGCACACCGGTCCTCGCCTACGAGACCGTCGTCGGCGGCCTCCAGCACGACGGCACCCCGCAGGAACTGCACGTCGTCACCGACGCCACCACCGGCGAGAAGCTGTACGAGTGGGAGGCCGTCAAGAGCGGCACCGGGCACACGGTGTACAGCGGCACGGTCCCGCTCACCACGACCCAGTCCGGTTCGACGTACAACCTCACGGACGGGGCACGCGGCAACCACCGCACCTACAACCTCAACCGCGGCACCTCCGGCACCGGCACGCTCTTCTCCGGCCCGGACGACGTCTGGGGCGACGGCAGCCCCTCCAACCTGGAGTCGGCCGGCGCCGACGTCCACTACGGGGCCGCGCTGACCTGGGACTACTACAAGAACGTGCACGGCCGCAACGGCATCCGCGGCGACGGCGTCGGCGCCTACTCACGGGTCCACTACGGCAACAACTACGTCAACGCGTTCTGGCAGGACAGCTGCTTCTGCATGACCTACGGCGACGGGGCCGGCAACGCCAACCCGCTCACCTCGATCGACGTGGCCGCGCACGAGATGACGCACGGCCTGACGTCGGCGACCGCGAGGCTGATCTACAGCGGCGAGTCCGGCGGTCTGAACGAGGCGACCTCCGACATCCTCGCGGCGGGCGTCGAGTTCGACGCGAACAACGCCTCCGACCCCGGCGACTACCTCGTCGGCGAGGAGATCGACATCAACGGCGACGGCACCCCGCTGCGCTACATGGACAAGCCGAGCAAGGACGGCGCGTCCAAGGACAACTGGTACTCGGGCATCGGCTCGATCGACGTGCACTACTCCTCGGGCCCCGCGAACCACTTCTTCTACCTGCTGAGCGAGGGCAGCGGCGCCAAGGTCGTCAACGGCGTCAGCTACGACTCGCCCACCGCGGACGGGCTGCCGGTGACCGGCATCGGCCGGGCCAAGGCCGAGCAGATCTGGTTCAGGGCGCTCACCACGAAGTTCACGTCCACCACCAACTACGCGGGCGCCCGCACCGGCACGCTCGCGGTCGCCGGTGAGCTGTACGGCACGACGAGCGCCGAGTACAAGGCGGTGCAGGACGCGTGGGCGGGCGTCGCGGTCGGTTCGCGTCCGGGCGGCCCGGGCGGCGGCACCTCCTTCGAGAACACCGCCGACGTGCCGATACCGGACAACGGGGCGGCCGTGACCTCCTCGGTCTCCGTGTCCGGGCGGACGGGCAACGCCCCGGCCGACCTCCAGGTCGGCGTGGACATCGTGCACACCTGGCGCGGTGACCTGGTGATCGACCTGCTGGCCCCGGACGGGACGGCGTACCGTCTGAAGAACTTCAGCTCCTCGGACTCGGCGGACGACGTCCGGACCACCTACACCGTCAACGCCTCCTCCGAGGTCGCCAACGGCACCTGGCGGCTGCGGGTGCAGGACCGGGCGGCACGGGACACCGGCTACATCAACAGCTGGAAGCTGACGTTCCCGTAGACCCTTCGTGAGGGCGGCACCCGGCGGGCGGCCGACGCCGGGTGCCGCCCTACTCTTGGCCGCATGTCGTTCACGTACGAGGATGTCGGCGCGACCCGCGAGGCCGGGTTCTGCCCACCCGGCTTCCACCCCCTGCACGTGCGCACCCGGATCGGCGAGGGCGAGCGGGTGTTCCGCCGGGCCGCCGAGGCCCTGTGCACCTGGGAGGTGCACCGCGCGACCGGCATGGGCATCGAGGCCGGCGCCGACCGCGCCGCCCCCGGCGTCGACGTCACCGTCACCCTCGCCGGCCTGGTCAAGGCGCCCTGCCGGGTCGTCTGGACGGTCTCCGAACACCGCCGCGCAGGCTGGGCCTACGGCACGCTGAGCGGCCACCCCGAGTGCGGCGAGGAGGCGTTCGTGGTGGAACGGACGGGGGACGGCACGGTGTGGCTCACCGTGTCGGCGTTCAGCCGGCCCGCGAAGTGGTACGCCCGCGCGGGCGGGCCGGCGAACCGGGGGCTTCAGGCGGCGTACGCGAGGCGGTGCGGGAAGGTACTCCGCCAGCTGTGCGAGCCGGAGAACGAGTACTGACTCCCCGGGGTCCCCGTGGACCCTGGGGGCGCGCCACGTTCAGCGCATCAGCACCCCCGCCCCCTCCACCACCTCCTCCGGCGGGACCGCCACCAGCCCCAGCTCCGCGCTGGTCGCCAGCAGCCGGTGCGCGGGCAGGATCCGCACCGTGTAGCCGTACGGCCCCGTCCGGTCCAGCGACAGCGGTCCCTCGTAGACCCAGCGTCCTTCGAGGTCCCCTCCGCCCGCCGGTTTCAGCGGGACCGCCGTGGCGTCGGCGATGCGGTCCTCGGGGTCCACCCGGCCGGAGACCGCCTGGACCTCCACGTCGTCGGGGGCGAGGTCACCGAGGGCCACCCGGACGCGGAGGGTGAGGGTCGAGCCGAGTTCGGCCGTCGCAGTGGTCGCGGAGGTCTCGACGTGGTCGACCCGTACGCCGTGCCAGGACCGGCGCACCCGGGCCTTCCACTCGGCCAGTTCGCGGGCCGCGTCCGGCTCCATCGCGCGGTGGGCGCGGGCCGCGGGAGCGTACAGCCGCTCGACGTACTCGCCGACCATACGGCCCGCCAGCACCTTCGGGCCGAGCAGCATCAGCGTCCGGCGGACCATCTCGATCCACCGGTCGGGCAGGCCGCCGGGGCCGTGCTCGTAGAAGCGGGGGGTGATCCGCTGCTCCAGCAGGTCGTACAGGGCCGCCGCCTCGATGGCGTCGCGGCGGTCGGGGTCCGTGCCCGCGCCGTCGGCGGTAGGGATCGCCCAGCCGAAGTCGGGCTGGAACCACTCGTCCCACCAGCCGTCCATGACGGACAGGTTGAGGCAGCCGTTGAGCGCCGCCTTCATGCCGCTGGTGCCGCAGGCCTCCAGGGGGCGCAGCGGGTTGTTCAGCCAGATGTCGCAGCCGGGGTAGAGCTTCTGCGCCATCGCCATGCCGTAGTCGGGCAGGAAGACGATCCGGTGCCGCACCCGCGGGTCGTCGGCGAACCGGACCAGCTCCTGGATCAGCCGCTTGCCGCCGTCGTCGGCCGGGTGCGCCTTGCCGGCGACGACGATCTGGATCGGCCGTTCGGGGTGCAGCATCAGCTCCATCAGCCGGTCGCGGTCACGCAGCATCAGCGTCAGGCGCTTGTACGACGGGACGCGCCGCGCGAACCCGATGGTGAGGACGTCCGGGTCGAGCACGCCGTCGATCCAGCCCAGCTCGGCCGTGCCCGCCCCGCGCTGCCGCCAGGAGGCCCGCAGCCGCTCCCGCACCTCGGTCACCAGCTGTTCGCGCAGCTCGCGGCGGAGTTCCCAGATGTCCTGGGCGGGGATGTCGGCGACGGCGTCCCAGCGGTCCTCGCCGGCGCCCGTGAAGGCGTCCTCGGCGCGCTGTGCGCCCACCTGCCGGGCGCCGAGCCGCAAGACCTCGGGGGCGACCCAGGTCGGCGCGTGCACCCCGTTGGTGACGGAGGTGATCGGCACCTCGTCGGCGTCGAACCCGGACCAGAGCCCGGAGAACATCCCGCGGCTGACGTTGCCGTGCAGCAGGGAGACGCCGTTGGCGCGCTGGGCCAGGCGCAGGCCCATCACGGCCATGTTGAAGAGGTTGGGCTCGCCGCCCGGGTACGTCTCCATGCCGAGCCGCAGGATCCGCTCGACGTCGATACGGGGAAGCTCGGCGTCGGGCCCGAAGTGCCGCGCGACCAGCTCGCGGTCGAAGCGGTCGATGCCGGCCGGGACGGGCGTGTGGGTGGTGAAGACGGTACCGGCGCGCACGGCCTCCAGCCCGGAGTCGAAGTCGAGGCCCGCGTCGCACAGTTCGGCGATCCGCTCCAGCCCCAGGAACCCCGCGTGCCCCTCGTTGGTGTGGAAGACCTCGGGCCCGGGATGCCCGGTGAGCCGGCAGTACGTCCGCACGGCCCGCACACCCCCTATGCCCAGCAGCATCTCCTGCAGCAGCCGGTGCTCACTGCCGCCGCCGTACAGCCGGTCCGTCACGCCGCGCTCGCCGAGGTCGTTCTCCTCGACGTCCGAGTCGAGCATCAGCAGCGGGACCCGGCCGACCTGGGCCAGCCAGATCCGGGCGCGCAGCTGCCGGCCGCCGGGGAGGGCGAGGCTGACCTGGGCGGGCGTGCCGTCCTCCTCGTTGAGCAGGGCGACGGGCAGCTCGTTGGGGTCGAGTACGGGGTAGTGCTCCTGCTGCCAGCCGTCGCGCGAGAGGGTCTGGCGGAAGTAGCCGTGCCGGTAGAGCAGCCCCACCCCGATCAGCGGTACGCCGAGGTCGCTGGCCGCCTTGAGGTGGTCGCCGGCGAGGATGCCGAGGCCGCCGGAGTACTGCGGCAGGGCCGCCGTGATGCCGAACTCCGGGGAGAAGTAGGCGACGGCGGCGGGCAGGTCACCGGGCTGCGCCTGGTACCAGCGGTCGCCGGTGACGTAGTCGCCCAGGTCGCCGGCGACGGTGGTCAGCCGGCGGAGGAAGCGGCGGTCCTCGGCCAGCTCGGCGAGCCGCGCGGGCGGGACGCTGCCCAGCAGCCGCACCGGGTCACCGCCCGAGGCGGCCCACCGCTGCGGATCGACGGACTTCAACAGCTCGCGCGTCTCCGGGTGCCAGGACCAGCGCAGGTTCCGCGCGAGATCGCTGAGCGGCCGGAGGGGTTCGGGGAGAACGGGTCGGACGGTGAATCGACGGATCGCCTTCACATTCCACCTCGTCAGCATGCGTCGAAGGACGCACCGCGGTGTGCGTCCCGTCATCGCTATCGACGGTAGTGGCTTCCCGGCGTCGCCGTGGCCGACTCCGGGCGCGCCCCTGGAATGACCTTCATCCGCCCCTGATGGGTGATATGGCCGATTCCGCACGCACACACGTCCTTGTGGTGGTTCACACCGCACGAGAAGCTGCCGGACGGCATACCGCCGCGGCGCACCGGCGTGGCGGTGGGCAACGAGTCCAGGAGGGGGACGCAGAGCATGGCATGGACGCGATCATGGCGTCTGCGCCGGGTGGGGGGCCTGACCGCGGTGGCGTGTGCCGTGGTCCTCTCGGCCGGGGCCCCACCCGCGCAGGCGGCACCCGAGGGACGGACGGCCGGGGCCGCGGTACCCGGCTCCGTCGGCGGCGCTTACGTGGTGACGCTCAAGGGGGGTACGACGGCCGCCTCGCCGGAGGGAAGGAGGATCGCCGACGAGTACGGGGTGAGAATCGGCCATATTTACGGCACCGTGCTCAACGGGTTCGCCGTCCGGGCCGACGAGGGACAGGCGCGACGGCTCGCGGCCGATCCGCGGGTCGCCGCCGTGGCGCCGGACAGCCCGGTGGCCGCCGGACACACCCTGCGCGATCCGTCGTCCTGGGGACTGGACCGCGTCGACCAGCAGCATCCGCGGCTCGACCGGCGCTACACCTCGCCGGACTCGGCCGGGAGCGGTGTCACGGTGTACGTGATCGACACCGGGATCCGCATCACCCACGAGGAGTTCGGCGGGCGGGCCGGCTACGGCTGGGACTTCGTCGGCAGGGACAAGTCCGCAGGTGACGGCAACGGGCACGGCACGCACGTCGCCGCCACCGTCGCCGGCCGCAGCCTCGGCGTGGCCAGGAGGGCCAGGGTCGTGTCCGTCCGTGTTCTCGACAACGCCGGCCGCGGTACGACCTCCCGGGTCATCGCCGGGATCGACTGGGTGACCAGGCACGCCCGCAAGCCGGCCGTCGCCAACCTCAGCCTGGGCGGCCCGCGCAACGCCCAACTGGACGCCGCCGTACGCAGGTCCGTCGCCTCCGGAGTCACGTACACCGTCGCCGCGGGCAACAACGGCTCCGCGGCGGGGCGCTGGTCCCCGGCCGGCGTCCGCGAGGCGATCACCGCCGGGGCCACCGGCCGCACCGGCATCCGGCCCTCCTTCTCCAACCACGGCCCGGCGCTGGACCTGTTCGCACCGGGCGTGTCGATCACCTCCGCGAGCCACCGCGGCGACGCCGGCAGGGCGGTCCTCTCCGGCACCTCGATGGCGTCTCCGCACGTGGCGGGCGCCGCCGCGCTGTATCTGGCGGATCGTCCGAAGGCCACGCCGGCGCAGGTCTCCAGGGCGCTGGTGGCCGGCGCGGCCACCGGCAAGGTCTCCGGACGGGGCCCCGGTTCACCGAACGAACTTCTCCAGGTCCCGCGGTCGTAGCGGCGCATTCCAGACCTCGTGCCAGCATCGGCCCCGTTCGTCCGGAACGGGGCCGGTCTTGTGCGTAGACATACGCGTGGGTAGTTAACAAAGTGCCGGATTGCCCACCCGAACAGGGTGGGAAGGCTCCAGCGGTACGCCCCACCGGCACACCCGGTACGACCCCACCTCCCCACAGCCATCCGCCCACCCAGTTGACGCGGAACGGAGCGGTGATGCCCGCAACGCACCACTCGTCAGCACCTCCGACCACCAGTACCGACAGCACGGAAGCACCACCTGTGCGCCCGGCCGACGCCGGACCGCCCGCCCCGGAGCCAACCGCCGCGGGAGACGGCACGGCCGTCGGGCGCATACCGGTCCTCGACGTCCGGCCCGTCGTCCAGCACGGGCGCCGGCCCGCGAAGGCGGTGACCGGCGAGACGTTCGAGATCTCTGCCACCGTGTTCCGCGAGGGCCATGACGCGGTCGCGGCCAACCTCGTGCTGAGGGATCCGGACGGCCTGCCCGGCCCCTGGACGCCGATGCGCGAACTCGCCCCCGGAACCGACCGATGGGGAGCCACCGTCACCGCCGGCCGGCCCGGCCTGTGGACGTACACCGTCGAGGCGTGGGATGACCCGGTCAGCACCTGGCGCCACCACGCCCAGATCAAGATCCCTGCGGGGATCGACACGGACCTGGTCCTGGAGGAGGGCGCGCGGCTGCACGAGCGCGCCGCCGAAGGGACGCGCGCCGGCGACCGGTCCGTGCTCCTCAGCGCCGTCGCCGCCCTGCGCGACGGCTCCCGGGCCGCCGCCTCCCGCCTCGCCGCGGCGTTGACGCCGGAGGTGGACGCGGTGCTCGCGCGGTATCCGCTGCGGGAGTTGGTGACCGCTTCCGGGGCGTTGCCGTTG
>NZ_JBIDCW010000007.1:0-289706 GCF_043204795.1 Streptomyces sp. NPDC047706
CCGAACGACGCGGTCTCCGAGGTGAAACGGTCACCGGTGAGCTGCATACCGTCACCCGAGTCCCCCGCGAACCTGATGATCACCCGCTCCAGACGGCGGACGTCCTTGACGCCGGCCGCTTTGCGCTGCTCTCCCACGACCGCTCCGTCGGCGTGCTCCGCTGGGCTACTGACCTGGCTCGTCACTGAACTGGACCTCCTTCGAGGCGGCTGTCGGGACCGACCCCACAGGGTCCTCCCAGGACCAACCCTACGACTGCACGGCTCGCCATCCCTCGGCCATTTGCATGATGACTACCTGCCCGAGTAGCCCTCCGCCCCTCCCGTTCGGACGCACCGAGCGGTGTGGGGAAGAGGCAAGCGGGCCGGACGGCTTCCAGAACTTCGAGGCGTTCTAGAACTTCTACAACTTTAGAACTTCTACAACCTCTGGAGCCGGTAGAAACTTCCAGAACCTCCAGAACTTCCAGATCCAGAACTTCGAGTACTTCGAGTACTTCGAGAACTCATGACCTCTGGAACTCAGGAATTCAGATAGGTCAGCACGGCGAGGACCCGGCGGTGATCTCCCTCGCTGGGGGACAGCCCCAGCTTGAGGAAGATGTTGCTGACGTGCTTCTCGACCGCCCCGTCACTGACCACCAGCTGCTTGGCGACGGCGGAGTTGGTCCGGCCCTCGGCCATCAGGCCCAGGACCTCCCGCTCCCTGGGCGTCAGCCCGGCGAGTACGTCCTGCTTGCGGCTGCGGCCGAGCAACTGCGCCACGACCTCCGGGTCGAGGGCCGTACCCCCCTCGGCCACCCGCACGACCGCGTCCACGAACTCCCGCACCTCGGCCACACGGTCCTTCAGCAGGTACCCGACGCCGCGGCTGGAACCGGCCAGCAGTTCGGTGGCGTACCGCTCCTCCACGTACTGTGACAGCACCAGCACGCCGAGCCCCGGATGGGCCTTCCGCAGCTGCACCGCCGCTCTGACGCCCTCGTCCGTGTGCGTCGGCGGCATCCGCACGTCGGCGACCACGACATCGGGCAGGCCGCCCTCTGCGTCCAGCTCGGTGATGGTCTTGATCAGCGCCGCCGCGTCACCCACACCGGCGACGACGTCGTGCCCCCGATCGGTGAGGAGCCGGGTCAGGCCCTCCCTCAGCAGCACCGAATCCTCGGCGATGACCACCCGCACCCTGTCCTCCACGATCATCGGCCCCCCGTTTGCTCGACTTCGCCCCAAAGACCCGTCAAGCATTCCAGGTTTTGGAAGAGGGTGGGGTGGGTGCGGGGAGCCTGGTTGTCAGGTCGTCGGCGGCTCAGCCCCGCCAGGGCAGTTCCGCGGTGACCCGGGTGGGGCCGCCCACCGGGGAGTCGACCACCAATATGCCGTCCACCGCGTCCAGCCGCTCGGCGAGCCCGGCCAGCCCGGAACCGCCGCCCGCACCGGCCCCTGCCCCGCCCACGCCGTTGTCCGTGACCTGCAGCATCAGCCGGTCCTCCGACCGCCAGACGTCCACCGTCGCCGAGGTCGCCCGCGCGTGCTTGCTGATGTTCTGCAGCAGCTCGGAGACCGTGAAATACGCGATCCCCTCTGTCGCCGGCGCCGGACGGGACGCCAGGTCCACGTCCACCTGCACCGGCACCGCGCATCGTGAGGCGACCGAGGAGAGGGCGGCGTCCAGGCCCCGGTCGGTCAGGACCGCCGGGTGGATGCCGCGCGCGAGGTCCCGCAGCTCCTGCAAGGCCGTCTTCACCTCGCCGTGTGCCTCGTCCACCATGCGCGCCGCCGCCCGCGGGTCCTCGGCCAGCTTCTCCTTCGCCAGGCCCAGATCCATCGCGAGCGCCACCAGACGGGCCTGCGCCCCGTCGTGCAGATCGCGTTCGATGCGCCGCAGGTCCGCGGCGGCGGTGTCGACCACGACCCCGCGGTCCGACTCCAGCTCCACCACCCGCGTCGCCAGCCGCGACGGCCCGAGCAGCCCGTGCACCAGCAGCCGGTCCACCAGGGTCAGCGCCCGCACGATCCACGGCGTGGCCAGTGTGAACAGCAGGCCCACCAGCGCCGTCACCGTGATCTCGAACGGGTTGTCGAGGTAGATCTGGTGCGTCTCGTCGCCGTACAGCTGCAGCCCGTCCTGGCCGCCGTACATGGGGAAGACCCAGTACCAGACCGGGTAGGTCAGCAGCGCCCAGCCGTACGCCCAGAAGTTCACCGCGACGACGAAGGAGAAGACGGCCCACGGGAAGTGCAGCACCGAGTACAGCAGGTGTCGCCAGGACGTGCCGCTCTTGAGGACCGCGCCGACCCACCCCATCAGGCCGCTCTCGCGCGGCCGCAGCGGCTCCGGGGCGGCCACGTCGAGCCCGAGCAACCCGCGCGCCCGCGCCCGCTCCAGCGCGCCGAGCCCACGGCAGCCGGCCAGCCCCGCCGCCAGCACCGGTATCCCCAGGAACGTCACCAGCAGGCCCGCGCCGAGCGCGACCATCGTCACGGCGTACGTGAACATCAGCACGCTGATCGGCAGGCTGAGCAGCACATAGGCGAGCTCACGCCAGGTGCGGCCCTCGAACGGCGCCCGCAGCCCGGCCGGCAGCCTGGGCCGCCGTCCGGCGGTTCCCCGCGTACCCCGGTCGGACGTCCCGTTCCGGTGTCCGTAGCCGTGCCCGTACTCCGTGGCCATTGGCTTGGTCCCCGTTCTTCGTGGTCTGCAGCGTCTGCTGTGTTCGTGGCCGGTCTGGCCGGTCTCCGGTCTCGCCGGTCTGGCCGGCCTGTGTCCGCGGTGCCCGTTGGTGTTCGCGGTGCTAGCCCTAGCGGTGCTCTTGCGTGTCTGTGGTGTCTGTGGTGCCTGTGGTGCCTGTGGTGTCTGGGGTGTGTGGTGTCGGGTGGAAGCGCTGTCGTAGCTTCAGCCTGCTGTGTGCGGGGGCCACGGACCATGGAGGCCGTCGGCATCTTGAACGGGGGTTTTCCCTACCCCGAGAAGCGTGCGAAGCCGGGAACCGTGAGAGCCCCGAGAAGGCCGAGAACCCCTGGAGGCCGAGAACCCTGACAGCGCCGAGAACCCTGAGAACTCTCAGAACCCCGAGCACTCTCAGAAGCTCAGACCCGGCGGTCCCGCCACGGCAGTTCCGCGGTGATGACCGAGGGGCCGCCCGCCGGGGAGTCGATGACGAACAGGCCGTCGACGGCGCCGAGGCGCTCCGCCAGACCGCGCATTCCCGTGCCGCCGTCGAGGTCGGCACCGCCCCGGCCGTCGTCGGCGACCTGTATCAGGAGCCGCTCCTCGGCGCGCCACACGTCGACGGACGCGGACTTCGCGGCGCTGTGCTTGCTGACGTTCTGCAGCAGCTCCGAGACGGTGAAGTAGGCGATGCCCTCGATGGCCTCGGCCGGCCTGGCCTCCAGGTCGACGGTCACCTTCACCGGCACCGTGCAGCGCGAGGCGACCGAGGAGAGGGCGGCGTCCAGGCCGCGGTCGGTCAGCACCGCCGGGTGGATGCCGCGGGCCAGGTCCCGCAGTTCCTGAAGGGCCAGCTTCACCTCGCCGTGCGCCTCCTCGACCATCGCCGCCGCGTAGACGGGGTCTTCGAGGAGCTTCTCCTTGGCCAGGCCGAGGCCCATCGCCAGGTTGACCAGGCGGGCCTGCGCCCCGTCGTGCAGGTCGCGCTCGATGCGCCTCAGGTCCGCGGCGGCCGTGTCGACCACGACCCCCCGGTCGGACTCCAGCTCGGCGATCCGCCGCTCCAACTCGTCGGAGGGCGACAGCAGCCCGCGCACCATCGCCCGGTCCGCATTTGCCAGCCCGCGCGCGATGAACGGCAGTACCGGCCACAGCACGAACAGTGAGGTCAGCGTGAGAGTGAAGGTGAGGATGCCCCACGGCAGCCGAATGAAGTCGTACAGGGCGGTCCGCCAGCCCACCGGATCCTTCAGCGCCATCCACAGCGTTGGGAGGAGCCCGCCCGCGGCACGCACAGGCATACGGCTCGGCTCCTCCACGTGGACCCCGAGCAGCTTCCTCGCCCGTGCCCGCTCCAGCCGGCCGAGCTGCCGGGCACCCAGCAGACCCGCGGCGAGCAGCGGGAAGCCGACCACCGTGACGGTCAGGAAGACACCGGTGGACAGCACGGTGACGACGTAGACGAAGCCCACCAGGGCCATCGGCAGGTTCGCCAGGAGATGTGCGATCTCCTTCCAGGTGTGGGTGTCGTAGGCAAGGCGGGGCCGCGGCAGACGGTCCGTCTCCCGGTCGGCCGCCGCCGCGCTTCCGGGCGGGAATTGTTCGGTCACATGGGCCAGCGTGCCCGGCGGCGCGCGACCGCGCCATGAGGTGCACCGCCACGTTCCGCTGGGGAAAACCCCACCCCTGCCCCGCGAGGCGTGATGGGCTGCTTACCGCTTCTTTAACAGGCCCTAGACTCACGTTGCGTACAGATCGTCGAACGGCGGCATGACGTCGCCGGGCCGGAAGGCCGCCCGAACAGTCGTCAGGGTCGAGGCCAGGGGAGCGAGGGGACGGACGTGCGGGAACCGACCGTCGGACCGACCGCAGTCATCGCGGCGGACTACTTCCAGTCCTACTCGGTCGTCGGACTGCTCGCCGCCGTCGGCGTGCTGTTCGTGGCCATCGCCTTCGGCGCGGGCCGGCTGCTGCGCCCCGTCGCGCCCACCCCCGAGAAGCTTCTGACCTACGAGTGCGGTGTGGACCCCGTCGGGGAGGGCTGGGCCCACACTCAGGTCCGCTACTACGTCTACGCGTTCCTCTACGTCATCTTCGCGATCGACTCGATCTTCCTGTTCCCCTGGGCCACGGTCTTCGCCCAGCCCGGGTACGGAGCGACGACGCTCGTCGAGATGTTCATCTTCCTCGGCTTCCTTGCCGTGGGCCTGCTCTACGCATACAAGAAGGGTGTCCTGGCATGGACGTGACGCCAGAAACGACTCCTTCGGTGCCGCCGGTGGACGCGGGACAGGCCGGGCCCGTCGCTGAGCCCGTCCTGCTCCCGGAGCCGAAGCGCCTCGGCGCCCTCGCGCGCCTCGCCCCCGAGCCCATGAAGGTCGTCCTGAACTGGGGCCGCCGCTACTCGCTCTGGGTCTTCAACTTCGGCCTCGCCTGCTGCGCCATCGAATTCATCGCCGCGTCGATGGCCCGCCACGACTTCATCCGCCTGGGCGTGATCCCGTTCGCGCCGGGCCCCCGCCAGGCCGACCTGATGGTCGTGTCCGGCACGGTCACCGACAAGATGGCGCCTGCCATCAAACGTCTCTACGAACAGATGCCCGAGCCGAAGTACGTCATCTCGTTCGGCGCCTGCTCCAACTGCGGCGGCCCCTACTGGGACTCGTACTCCGTCACCAAGGGTGTCGACCAGATCATCCCCGTCGACGTCTACGTCCCCGGCTGCCCGCCCCGTCCCGAGGCGCTGCTCCAGGGCATCCTCAAGCTGCAGGAGAAGATCGCCCGAGAGTCGCTGGGGGAGCGGTACGGTGCCGCCCGGCCGTCGGCGGCGGCCCTGCGCAGTGGCCTGGTCCGACCGCCGGCCACCGGCGGTACCGGCACGGGGGAGGCCCGATGAACGGCGCCGTCGGCTGGCTTCCCGCCCCCGCCGAGAACCTCTTCGGTACGGATGCCACGGCCGAGGAGTCCTACGGGCAGCTGACCGTGGACGTGCCCCCCGCGTCCTGGACGGCCGCCCTGCGCACCGCCCGCGACGAGCTCGGCTGCACTTATTTCGACTGGCTGAGCGCGGTCGACGAACCGGGCACGGGCTTTCGCGTGGCCGCCCACCTGGTCGCCCTTGCCCCCGTACGCCGCCTGTTGATGCGCACCACCGTCCCGTACGACGCTCCGGTCCTCGCCTCCGCGGTCGACGTGTACGCGGGCGCGGCCTGGCACGAGCGTGAGACGCACGAGATGTTCGGCGTCGTCTTCCAGGGTCATCCCGCGCTGGACCACCTCCTGCTGCCGGACACCTTCCAAGGCCACCCTCTCCGTAAGGACTTCGTTCTCGCCGCCCGGGTCGCCAAGGCATGGCCCGGCGCGAAGGAGCCCGGCGAGTCCGAGCACGGTGGCCCCCGGCGCCGCCAGATGCTCCCGCCGGGCGTCCCCGATCCCAACGAATGGGGCCCCCTCAAGGGCCAACTCCCCCCGGCCCCCGCCCGCCCGGCCCGCGGCACCGCCCGCGCCGCAGGCGACCGCCCCGCGCGCCGGACCCGCACCACGGCGGAGGGCTCCGCCGGCCAGCCGGCTGCCGCCGGCACGCCGACCGAAACTCCGGCGCCGCCCACGGCCGGCCCCCGCCGCGCCCGCAGCGCGAGCGCGGGATCGGCCTCGCAACGCGCGGCGGACTCCGCCGAAACCCCCGCAGCAGCGCCCACGACTCCTCGTCGGACCCGAAGCGCGAGCCAGGGCTCGGCCTCCCAGCGCGGGGAGCGTCGCGAGGAGGGCGCTGAGGCTGCGGCGCAAGGCACGGAGGACGTCCCGCAGGAGGCGCGGCCCGCGAACGTGACGGAAGCTGCGGAGCGACCGGAGACCGGGGCAGGTACGGGTGCTGTCGAGGGGGCGGAGGCCGGGGCAGGTACGGGTGCTGTCGAGGGGGCGGAGGCCGGGGCAGGTACGGGTGCTGTCGAGGGACCGGAGGCCGCACGTACGGGTGCTGTCGAAGGGCCCGAGGCAGGGACAGTTACGGGAGCTGTAGCTTCTGACGATACGGCGGCTCCTGCCGGCCCGCGCCCTCGGCGTGCCCGCAGCGCATCACAGGGCTCGGCCTCGCAGCGCGCCGCCCGTGAACAGGGGACGGAGAAGCCCACCCGCCCGGCCACCCCGCGCAGCTCCGACGCCCCTTGGCACCACGCCCGCCCTGCCTTCGACGAGCCGGCCCCCGAGGACGGCGATGCGCCGGGACGCGCGGAGCCCGCACCCGGTCCGAAGGCAGATCCTGGACGGGCCGCTGGCCCCCAGGAGTCCCAGGAGCCACACAATCTTCAGGAGCCGAAGGATTCTCCGGAGCCGCGGCACCCTGCTCAGCCACAAGGCGCTCCGGAGCCACGCAACCCTCCTCAGCCGCAGGACTCCCCGGCGTCCCAGCCCTCCCCGGAGCCGCAGGACTCCCCGGCGTCCCAGCCCTCCCCGGCGTCCCAGCCCTCCCCGGAGCCGCAGGACTCCCCGAAGCCCCCGGCCCCGACGCCCCCCGCCCCCAAGGACTCCGACTCAAAGGAATCCGACCCGGAGGAATCCGCACCCGACGACCCCCCACCCTCCACCCCCACCCCCGAGGACCCCCCAGGAGGCCGACAGTGAACGACGTGCTCGACGTCGCTCTGCGACTCCTGATCTTCTTCGTCGTCTTCCTCACCTTCCCCTTGATCATCGGCCAGACCGAGCACAAGGTGATGGCCCACATGCAGGGCCGCCTCGGCCCCATGTACGCCGGCGGCTTCCACGGCTGGGCCCAGCTCGTCGCGGACGGCGTGAAGTTCGCGCAGAAGGAGGACGTGGTACCGGCGGGCGCGGACCGCCGTATCTTCCAGCTCGCCCCTGCCGTGGCGCTCCTGCCGTACCTGCTGGTCCTGCTCGCCATCCCCATCGGCCCCGGCGAGGGCGCGGTGGGGGTGCTGATCGACGCGGGCATCTTCTTCGTGCTCGCCGTCATGGGTGTCGGCGTCCTGGGCTCGCTCATGGCCGGCTGGGCCAGCGCCAACAAGTACTCCCTCCTCGGCGGCCTGCGCACCGCCGCCCAGCTGCTCGCCTACGAACTCCCGATGCTCCTCACCGCTGCCTCCGTGGCGATGGCGGCGGGCACGGTCTCCCTCACCGGCATCCTCGACGCCTTCGAGTGGTGGTGGCTGCCCTGGCAGATCGTCGGCGCGATCGTCTTCTTCGTCGCGGGGCTCGCGGAGCTCCAGCGCCCCCCGTTCGACATGCCGGTCGCCGACTCGGAGATCATCTTCGGTGCGTACACCGAGTACACGGGTCTGCGCTTCGCCTTGTTCCTCCTCGCCGAGTACGCAGGCATCGTCGTTCTGTGCGGCCTGACCACCGTCCTCTTCCTGGGCGGGTGGCACGGCCCCTGGGGCGCCGACGGCCTCGGCTGGGTCTGGACGCTGCTCAAGGCGGCCGCCCTCGCGTTCCTCGTGATCTGGCTGCGCGTCACCTACCCGCGGCTGCGCGAGGACCAGCTCCAGAAGCTTTCCTGGACCCTCCTCGTCCCCCTTTCCCTCGCCCAGATCGCCCTCACCGGCATCGTCAAGGTGGTGAACCAGTAGCCATGGCAGAGTCCCTCCCGCCCACCCGGCCACGCTTTCCCGGCAGCGGCCTCGCCAAGGGTCTGGCCGTCACCCTGCGCACGATGACCAAGAAAACCGTCACTGAGCAGTACCCGGACGTCCAGCCCGACCTCCCGCCGCGTACCCGCGGCGTGATCGGCCTGTTCGAGGAGAACTGCACGGTCTGCATGCTGTGCGCCCGGGAGTGCCCGGACTGGTGCATCTACATCGACTCCCACAAGGAGACGGTGCCCCCCGCCGCCCCCGGCGGCCGCGAGCGCAGCCGTAACGTCCTCGACCGTTTCGCCATCGACTTCTCCCTGTGCATGTACTGCGGTATCTGCATCGAGGTCTGCCCCTTCGACGCCCTGTTCTGGTCCCCGGAGTTCGAGTACGCCGAGACCGACATCCGTGACCTCACCCACGAGCGCGACAAGCTCCGCGAGTGGATGTGGACGGTGCCCGCCCCACCGGCCCTCGACCCGGGCGCGGAGGAACCGAAGGAGATCGCAGCCGCCCGCAAGACCGCCGAGAAGCTGGCCGCCACAGCTCAGGCCGCGCCCACCCCGGAGCCCAGCGTGCGCACCGAGCCGGCCGGGCCGTCCCGCCCGCAGGGCGCGCGGCCCGCCGGTCCGGAAAGCGCCGAGCCGACCGACCCCCAGGGAGGAGCCTCGTGACCCTCGCCGCGACCCAGCACGGATTCCTGTCCCCGACCGGCGTCGAGATCGCCTTCCTGCTCGTCGGCGTGGTGAGCTTCGGCTCCGCGATCGTCACGGTCACCACCCGGCAGCTGGTGCACGCCGCCCTGTGGCTGGTGGTCACGCTCGGCGGCCTCGCCGTCGAGTACCTCCTGCTCACCGCCGAGTTCATCGCCTGGGTGCAGGTGCTGATCTACGTCGGTTCCGTCGTCGTCCTCCTCCTGTTCGGTCTGATGCTCACAAGGGCCCCCATCGGCCGCTCCCCGGACGCCGACTCCGGCAACCGCTGGGCCGCCCTCACCGTGGCCGTCGCCGCGGCCGCCGCCCTGATCTGGGTCGTCGTCGACGCCTTCCGCACGACCTGGATCGACCTGGACGACGCCCCCGTCGGCTCCACCAAGGACACCGGCGCGGCCCTCTTCCAGAACTGGGTCCTCCCCTTCGAGGCCCTCTCCGTGCTCCTCCTCGCCGCGCTGGTCGGCGCGATCGTCCTGTCCCGCAAGGCGAAGGCCGACGCGGCGGCAGCCGGCGCTCCGAACGGCCCCTCGGCCCCCGGCAACCGGAGCGACGAGGGCGGTGCCCGCTGATGCACCTCGCCTACCCCGCCGTACTCTCCGCCCTCCTCTTCTGCACCGGCCTGTACGGCGTCCTGGCCCGCCGCAACGCGATCCTGGTCCTGATGTCGGTCGAGCTGATGCTCAACGCCGTCAACCTCAACCTCGTCGCCTTCGACGTCTGGCTCAGCAGCACCGCACAGGAGACCCTGCACTCCGGCCAGGCCCTGACCCTGTTCACCATCGCCATCGCGGCAGCCGAGATCGGTATCGGCCTCGCGATCGTCCTCGCCGTCCACCGCAGTCGCGGCACCTCGGACATCGACAAGCTCCGCGACACCGCCGAGGGCCAAGAGAACGACGGACCCCACGGCGAGGCCGGCGCGGCCGAGCCGGATGCCGAGAAGGCCGAGGCCGCCGCGTGACGACGACCACCCTCGCTTACCTCGTTCCTCTCCTTCCGTTCCTCGGCGCGGCCGCCGGGCTGTTCCTGGGGCGCACGGCTCCCGGGTTCGTCCGCCCCATCGCCGTCCTGCCGACGCTCGCCTCGCTCGTCCTCGCCGTGCTGGTCGCCGTGCGCCAGAGCGGCGACGAGGCCATCACCTCCGCCACCGAGCTCACGCCGACCGGCTCGATCCCCATCGAACTCGCCCTGTACATCGACGGCTTCGCCGCCCTCGTCGCCGTCCTGGTGGTGTTCGTCGCGCTCTGCGTGCAGATCTACTCGACGGGCTATCTGCAGGACGACCCGCGCTATCCCTCGTACGCCGCGCTCGTCTCCCTGTTCACCTCCGCGATGCTCCTCGTCGTCTACTCGGGCGACCTGATGGTGCTGCTGGTCGGCTGGGAGGTCATGGGCATCTGCTCCTACTTCCTGGTCGGGCACTACTGGGAGACGCCGGAGGCCCGCGCCGCCTCGATCAAGGCCTTCCTCGTCACCAAGCTCGGTGACGTCCCCTTCCTGATCGGCCTGTTCGCGCTCGCCGTGGACGCCGGGTCCTTCCGCATCACAGGAGTGCTCGGCGCGGTCGCGAGCGGGGGGCTCGACCACCCCACGGTGATCGCCCTGCTGCTCCTCGCCGGCGTGGCGGGCAAGTCGGCGCAGTTCCCGCTGCACACCTGGCTCCCCGACGCGATGGCGGGCCCCACGCCGGTCTCCGCGCTGATCCACGCCGCGACGATGGTCGCCGCCGGTGTCTACTTCGTCGCCCGTCTCCTTCCCGTCTTCCAGGCCTCCGCGGCCGCGATGGTCGTCCTGGCCGTCATGGCCGCCGTCACCATGGCCGGTTCGGGCATCGCCGCGCTCGCCCAGGACGACATCAAGCGTGTCCTCGCCTACTCGACGATCGGCCAGCTCGGCTACATGACCGGCGCGCTGGCCGTCGGTGACCGCGGCGCCGCCGTCTTCCACCTCCTGTCCCACGGCGCCTTCAAGGCGCTGCTGTTCCTCGCGGCGGGCGTGATCATCCACGCCGCCGGCACCAACTCGCTGGCAGCCATGTCCCGCATGGGCGGCCTGCGCGACCGCGTCCCGGACGCCTACTGGACGATGACCGTCGCGCTCCTCGCGCTCGCCGCCATCCCGCCCTTCAGCGGCTTCTTCTCCAAGGAGTCCGTCCTCGGCGCCGCCGAGCACGTCACCACCGGGCACACCGCGCACGTGCCCGGCGCCGCCGGCTGGATCGTGCTCGTCGCCGGACTGGTCACGGCCCTCCTCACCGCCGCCTACGCGATGCGCCTGTGGCTGCTCGCCTTCCGCGGCCACGGCCCCGAGGTACCGGACCACGGCAGGCAGCCGCTGACGATGACCGTGGTGCTGTGGGTGCTCGCCGCCCCGGCCCTGGCCCTGGGCGGACTGGCGTACCAGTCGCTGCCCGGCTGGTTCGACGGCGGTGAACTGACCCCGACCCTCACCACGTCCGTCCTGGGCACGGGCCTGGCACTGACCGGCGGCCTGCTCACCTACGCCGCCTGGCGGCACACCGGCGCACGCGCGGCCCGTGTCCCGCTCGGTGCGGTCGCCGCCCACCCGGAGGGCGACGCCGGGCAGGTCGAGGCCGAGGCCATCGCCACCCACGAACCCGCCTACGGCGACGTGGCGCACGCACCCGACCCGGCGGATCCCGGACGCCTGCTGCTCGGCCCGCTGCACGGGCACGCCGCCGTCGGCTTCCACCTCGACGCCGTGTACTCGGCGCTGTTCGTCCGCCCGGTCCAGGGCGGCGCCAGTCTGGTGCGGTTCCTCGACCGCGAGGTCGTCGACACCTACGTACGCGGGGCGGGCGCCCTGCCCCGCTGGCTCGGCGCCGCCGTCCGGCGCGCTCAGACCGGCAATGTGCAGACCTATGTGAGCGCGCTGCTCGCCGGCACCGTCGTCCTGGTGGTCGCCGCCGTCCTCGTCGCCACGGGAGCGTGAGCAGGCGTGATCGATATCAGCGAGTCCGTGATGCAGTTCCTTCTGGCGTTCGCCGTCGTCGGCCCGCTCCTCGGCGCCGTCGCGGCTCTTCTGCCCGCCCCGCCCGGGTTGAAGGGGAAGTCCCCAGAGCAGGCGGTGCTGCGGCACGGCGTGACCGTGACCGGCGTGGTTCTCATCGCCGCGATCGTCCTGGCGCTCGGCTTCGACCACGACCAGCCCTCGAAGATGCAGGCCAGCACGGACATCAGCTGGATCCCGGCACTGGACGTGCGGATCCACCTCGGCGTCGACGGCATTTCCCTCCCCCTTGTCGTCCTGACCGCGCTGCTGACCTTCCTCTGCGCGCTCTACTCGTACTTCAAGATGCCTTCGGGCCCGGCCCCGAAGGCCTTCGTCGCACTGCTGCTCGTCCTGGAGTCCGGCACCCTCGCCACCTTCGCCGTCCTCGACCTGCTGCTGTTCTTCCTCGCCTTCGAGATGGTCCTCATCCCGATGTACTTCCTCATCGCCCGCTGGGGCGGCGAGGGGCGGGCCCAGGCCGCCTGGAAGTTCATCCTCTACACGCTGCTCGGTTCCGTGGTCATGCTGCTCGGCCTGCTCCTGACCGGAATCACGGCGGGCACATTCGACATGGTGGCACTCGCCACTGACAACGGCCGGTCGCTGAGCACATCCGTGCAGGTCATCGCCGTTCTGGCGGTCGGGATCGGGCTGGCGGTCAAGACGCCGATGTGGCCGCTGCACAGCTGGCTGCCCGACGCCCACACCGCGGCGCCGACAGTCGGCTCGGTCCTGCTGGCCGGCGTGATGCTGAAGATGGGTACGTACGGGTTCGTCCGCATTCTGCTGCCGGTCGCGCCGGACGGATTCCGCACCTTCGCCCCCTACCTCGCCGCCTTCGCCGTCGTCGGGATCATCTACGGATCCCTGGCCTGTCTCGCCCTCGCCAAGCAGGGCGCGAAGGGCGACCTCAAGCGCCTCATCGCCTACTCCTCCGTCGGTCACATGGGCTTCGTCCTGCTCGGCATCGCCACGATGACTCCGACCGGTGTGAACGGCGCGCTGTTCGCCAACATCGCCCACGGCCTCATCACCGGCCTGCTGTTCTTCCTGGTCGGCGCGTTGAAGGACCGCACGGGCACCACCGACCTCGACGCCCTGGCCGACACGACCGGCGCGGCGCTGTACGGCAAGGCCCCACGCTTCGGCGGCCTGCTCGCCTTCGCCGCCGTCGCCTCCCTCGGGCTGCCGGGCCTCGCCGGGTTCTGGGGCGAGATGCTGGCGTTGTTCGGCGCCTTCCAGCCCGCCGCGGGCCTCAGCCGACCGGCCTTCCTCACCTTCATGGCGATCGGCGCGTTCGGCACCCTGCTCACCGCCGCGTACCTGCTCGTCGTGGTCCGCCGGGTCTGCATGGGCGTCGTACCGCAGGAGGCACCCAAGCTCGCCGACGTACACACGTACGAGTACGCGGCGTGGACCCCGCTGGTCGCCCTCACCGTCGTCGCAGGGCTCTGGCCGAAGGCCCTCCTCGGCCTGACCGACCCGGCCGTGCAGCAGCTCCTCGCAGGAGGCACCCGATGAGCTCCCTGGCCGAGTCGCCGGCCGAGTCCGTGGTCCAGTCCGTCGACTGGCTGGCCATCGCGCCGCCCACCGTCGCGGCCGTGACCGCCCTCGCCGTCCTGGTCGCCGACCTGTTCGTCGGGGACGCCAGGAAGGCGCTCCTCGGATGGGTTTCCGTCGCTGGTCTCGCGGTGTCCACGCTGATGCTGTTGCCGATCCTGGACGGGGACCGGTCCACCTTCTGCCTCACCGGCGACGCGGACGTGTGCAGCTACACGGCGGACCGGTTCACCCTCGTCATCCAGTTCCTGGTGCTCGGTGGCGCGCTCCTGGCGGCGCTGCTGTCCGTCACGGCCCTCAAGGACGCGCGCCGAGGACTTGCCGAAGGGGAGTTCTGGTTCCTCCTGCTCTCCTCCGCGGCCGGCGCCGCCCTGCTGCCGGCCTCCCGCGACCTCGCGACGCTGATCGTCGCCCTGGAGGTCGCCTCCCTGCCGGCGTTCGCCCTGGTCGGCCTCCGGCACGGCGACCGGAAGTCCTCCGAGGCGGCCCTGAAGTTCTTCCTGTCGTCGGTCACCGCGACCGCCGTCAGCCTCATGGGCATCAGCTTCGTGTACGCCGCGACCGGCACGCTCTACCTGACCCGGATCGCCGAACGCATCCAGGGCGTCGACGGGCAGCTGCACACCCTCGCCCAGACCGGCGTCGCGCTCACCCTCATCGGCTTCGCCTTCAAGACGGCCGCGGTGCCCTTCCACTTCTGGGTGCCCGACACCTATGTGGGTGCCCCGCTGCCGGTCGCGGCCTATCTGTCGGTGGTCGGCAAGGCCGTCGGCTTCTCCGGGCTGATTCTCGTCACGGTCATCGCCTTCCCGTCGTACGCCGACGTCTGGGGCCCGGCACTGGTGGCCCTGGCCGCCCTCACCATGACCGTCGGCAACGTCGGCGCCCTCCGGCAGCAGAGCACGCGCGCGTACAGCGCGGTCCGCCTGCTCGCCTGGTCGTCCGTCGGACAGGCCGGCTATCTCCTGGTGCCGATCGCCGCCGCCGCGTACTCCGGCAACCCCGAGCACTCGATCGGCTCCACGGTCGCCTACGCGCTCATGTACGCCGCCGTGAACCTGGGCGCCTTCGCGGTCGCCGCACTGGTGGGCCGTACGAGGTCCCTCAACCGCGTGAGCGACTACCGCGGCCTGTACGCCTCGAACCCGGTGACAGCGCTTCTGCTGGCCTTCTTCCTGCTCTGCCTGGCCGGACTGCCGCCTGGCATCATCGGTCTGTTCGCCAAGGTCACCGTCTTCTCCGCGGCCGTCGACGCGGGCCTCGGATGGCTTGCCGTGGTGATGGCCGTCAACGTGGTGATCGCCCTGTACTACTACCTCCAGTGGACGGCCCTGCTGTTCCGCGCCCCCGAGGGAGAGCCTGCCAAGCACCTCGTCCCGGCACCCCTCACTGCCGCCATCGGGCTGACCGCCGTCCTCGGCATCGGTCTGTCCGGGGCACCGCAGCTGATCCTTCGCTTCGCCGACACGGGGCTCTTCTAGGGGCGGCGCGGGCTCTTCGCAGGTTGCAGCGCGGGGCCTCCCGGACGGGCACCGCAGGGTTCTTCACGGAGCCCGTCCAGGGGTCACCACGGGGGTACCGCGCGGTTCTCCCCGCGGGGCTCATCTCACGCAGCGGCCGGACCAGCGGCTTTCCCGGCCTCCACCCGGACGGCCGGGCGCCCTCACCCGGACGGCCGACGTGCACCGCCGCCCGTACCAGGGAACTGCTTGCCCTCGCCTCGCGTTGTCCAGATCGGGAGGGTCCACTGGACGTGTCACCACGGCACCAGCGGGACCGAAGATCAACTGGCAAAGGGTTCCCCTGCTGCACAACTTGGAGGGCGTACCGTGCACCGCCGGCACAACGGGCTCAGGACCGCAGTACTCCTCGGGGGGCTGTCCGCGCTCATCATTCTCATCGGCAGCTTCTTCGGCCGGGCCGGTCTCGTCGTCGCCGTTCTGATCGCCCTGGGCACGAACGCCTACGCCTACTGGAACAGCGACAAGCTGGCCCTGCGCGCGATGCGGGCCCGCCCGGTGAGCGAGTTCGAGGCTCCCGCGCTGTATCGCATGGTCCGCGACCTCTCCACACAGGCCCGCCAGCCCATGCCCCGCCTGTACATCTCCCCGACGGAGGCGCCGAACGCCTTCGCGACCGGCCGCAACCCGCGCAACGCGGCCGTGTGCTGCACCGAAGGCATCCTGCGCATCCTGGACGAGCGTGAGCTGCGGGGCGTCATCGGACACGAGCTGAGCCATGTCTACAACCGCGACATCCTCATCTCGTCGGTCACCGGCGCCCTGGCCTCCGTGATCATGTTCCTGGTCAACTTCGCCTGGCTGATCCCGATCGGCCGCTCCGACGACGACGACGGCCCCGGCATCCTCGGCATGCTGCTGATCATGCTGCTCGGCCCCCTCGCGGCCACTGTCATCCAGCTGGCCATCAGCCGCTCCCGCGAGTACGAGGCAGACGCCTCCGGCGCCCAGCTCACCGGCGACCCGCTCGCCCTCGCCAGCGCCCTGCGCAAGCTGGAGGCCGGCACCAAGCAGCTTCCGCTGCCCCCCGAGCCGCGGATCGAGACCGCGAGCCACATGATGATCGCCAACCCCTTCCGCCCGGGGCAGGGGCTGTCCAAGATGTTCTCCACGCACCCGCCCATGGCGGAGCGCATCGCTCGCCTCGAACAGATGGCAGGTCGTCGCCCATGAAGACCATCCTCAACGTCATATGGCTCGTCCTGAGCGGCTTCTGGCTGTTCCTGGGCTACCTGCTCGCAGGCGTGCTGTTGTGCATCACCATCATCGGCATCCCGTTCGGCATCGCCGCGTTCCGCATCGGCGTCTACGCCCTGTGGCCCTTCGGGTACACGACGGTCGAGCGTCGCGACGCCGGAGCCCCCTCCTGCGTCGGCAATGTCCTGTGGCTGATCCTCGCGGGCTGGTGGCTGGCCCTCGCCCACATCGTCACAGGGCTCGCACTCTGCGTCACGATCATCGGCATTCCGCTCGGCATCGCCAACTTCAAGCTCATCCCGGTGTCGCTGCTGCCCTTCGGCCGCGACATCGTCTCCACGGACCAACCGTTCGTGGCGGGTTGGTGACGCCGGCCCGGGAGGTGACGCCCCGACCGTCGTCCACAACCGCAGAGTTGTCCACAGGCCAGCCCGACTGTCGGTGCCGGCCTGCATCATGAATCCATGACCGAGATCGAGCAGTTGCTGGCAAGGGTGGAGGGCAAGGCCCGTGACACCCTTCCGTGGGGCCGGACTTCGCTTCCCGTGCCCGTGGAGCCCGCCACGGTGACCCACGCCGAGTCCGCACTCGGATTCCCGCTGCCGCCGCTGCTGGCGCAGCTCTACATGCGGATAGGAGACGGCGGTTTCGGCCCGGAGTACGGCCTGCTGCCCCTGCTCGACAGCCCACCCGCCGACGAGCCCGCCGCCGTCGTCCAGTAC
This sequence comes from Streptomyces sp. NPDC047706, assembly GCF_043204795.1. Taxonomy (NCBI): domain Bacteria; kingdom Bacillati; phylum Actinomycetota; class Actinomycetes; order Kitasatosporales; family Streptomycetaceae; genus Streptomyces; species Streptomyces sp. NPDC047706. Next base: position 16,980 of record NZ_JBIDCW010000007.1, read on the forward strand.
CTCGCCAACCGCGAGAGCGTCCGCAAGGACCCGGAGTGGCCCTGGCCCGAAGGTGTGCTGCCGATATCGCACTGGGGCTGTGGGATGTACGCCTGCGTGGACTGCCTCGACCCGCATACCCCCGTCCTGCTCTTCGAACCGAACGCCGACGACGCCGGCCACGCCTGGTTCGTGGACGCTCCCGGCCTCACCGCCTGGTTGCACGCCTGGATCGAGGGCACGGGCTGGTACGAGGAGAGCAACGAGGGATTGGATCTGGCGCCCTGGCCCGGCTTCCGCATACGCACGGCCCCGGCGCCGGCCACATAAGCGCACCCGTCGCTCCCAAGCCGGCGGTGTGGCATGCGCCGTATCCCGCCGGCCGGTGCAACCGCGAGGCACAGCCGGGCCGTCCTCCCGCAGAGAACAGCATGCCGCGACAGATCAGGGCGAGACGCGGCAGGGCGAGACGCGAACAGCACGACCACGGCTGCATCCGCCCGAGGCGAGATCGCCGAGATCACGGTTCTCGGCGGAGGTGCAGACCTGGCACGAAAGGGCAGGTTCACGGCATGGGCATCATCGCTTGGATCATCTTGGGGCTGCTGGCCGGAGCCATAGCCAAGATCCTTCTGCCGGGCCGCGACCCGGGCGGGTTCATCGGCACGACTGTGATCGGCATCGCGGGCGCGTTCATCGGCGGCTGGATATCGGCCCGCTGGCTGGACCACCCGATCACCAAGGACTTCTATGACGGCGCCACCTGGGCGGCGGCGATAGGCGGCTCACTGGTCCTGCTGATCGCGTACCGCCTCTTGTTCGGCCACTCCCGCGACTGAGCAGGCGCGCCGGGGCGGGCTGCGTGGCGCCGGCGAGGCCGTCGCTCCCGCAGTTGCGCCCGCGGGAAGGCGAGAAGGGCGGGCCACCTTCGCATGGCGCCCGCCCCTTCTCGATGCCCCCGCCGCACGCGGCGTCGTACTACCGGTAGTTCACGAACTGCAGTGCGAAGTCGAAGTCCTTGCCCTTCAGAAGGGCGATCACGGCCTGCAGGTCGTCCCGGCTCTTGGAGGTGACGCGCAGCTCGTCACCCTGAACCTGGGCCTTGATGCCCTTCGGGCCCTCGTCGCGGATGATCTTCGCCACCTTCTTCGCGTTCTCCTGGGAGATGCCCTCCTCGATCGACGCGAAGATCTTGTACTCCTTGCCGGAGAGCTGGGGCTCACCCGCGTCCAGGGCCTTGAGTGAGATTCCCCGCTTGACCAGCTTGGACTGGAAGACGTCGAGGACGGCCTTCACGCGGTCCTCGGAGTTCGCCTCCATCAGGATCTTGTCACCGGACCACGAGATCGAGGCGCCCACGCCCTTGAAGTCGTAGCGCTGCGAGATCTCCTTGGCGGCCTGGTTGAGGGCGTTGTCGACCTCCTGCCGCTCGACCTTCGAGACGATGTCGAAACTGGAGTCGGCCATGTGGTGTGGCTCCTTGTATCAGAGGGCGAATCGGTGCGTCGCGGCGTACGCGCGGCGGCGGCCGGGCCCGGCTCGGACCCGGGGCCGCATCCGCACAAGACTAGCCACCCCCCGTCGTCCGAGCGGCGATCAATCGGGTGGCGAAGCACCCCTCCGTATCGGGTATTGTTTACGTCGTTGCCAGCGAGCGCCGCCGAAAGGCGGTTCGATCGGCAGTAAACCCCGGCGGTGTGCCCGAGCGGCCAAAGGGAGCAGACTGTAAATCTGCCGGCTCAGCCTTCCCAGGTTCGAATCCTGGCGCCGCCACACTGGGGAAAACCCCCTCCGATCAGCCATCACGGCAGGTCGGAGGGGGTTTTCGTTGCTCGTCGCACGATGCTTCACGCGGAACGCAGAGCCAGTTCGTTGAACCCGGAGCCGGTGTCGATGGCGGTGACCTGGTCCGGCAGTAGGGGCAGCCGCGCGGTGAGGGCGGGGTCGATCAGGCCGGTCTGGGCGAGTACGGCCGCCTGGTCCCAGTAGATGTGCTCGCTGTCGATGGCGCCGTCGCGGAAGGCCACGATCGCCACGAGAGGAATCTGCACCGCCCGGCCGGTCGGCCGCACGCCCGGGAGGATCCAGGGGACCTCGCTGTCGTGGGTGAAGGAGACGATCAGCTCGTCGACGACCCGATCGTCCCCGACGGTGCGGGAAACCGACCGGACGGCGAAGTCGGCGGGGTTGTGGCCGATGAACCAGCGGGCGTAGAAGTCGGAGACTTCGCCTCGTCCGCTGGCGCCCATGGCGGTGGGCACATGAAGCACGGTCGGATGGTCCGTCATCGTGCTCATCGTGGCCCGCAGGTCGAGATTCACGAACTCACCGTCCGTGTGGGCCGTCCAGCAACGCTCCATGGCCGCGTGGTCCGCCATGAGGGTCTCCTCGGGGACGGGTCTTTTCCAGTATCCGAGCGGACGGGTCCGCTCGCTACCGGGGCCCATGCGACGGGAAAGGCGGCCCGTACCCCGACCGTCCGTGCGCCCTATTTGTGCTAGATACGGGTTATGTCGTCTACGTGGACCCTCGTGCCGCCGCACCACCCTCTCGCGCTCCGTGTTCGCAGCCCTGCCGGTCGCGCACGGCGGCAGCCTGGCGCCCGTGCGGTGGGATGACCCGTGCCGCGCCCCACTCCCGACGACGGCGCGGACGCACTCCAGGACGCCGCTCTCACTCGATCGGTGCTGAAGGCAGCGGTCGCGGACCCGCAGCGACTGCCCGAGACCCTCGCGTCCTACGCCGTCCGGCAGATGGGCCCGGCCGCCGCACGCTCGGTGACCCTGATGCGGGCGGAGCACCCCGACGCCACGATGGCCGAACTGCAGGACCTGCTGCTCACCCGGGGAAAGCGCAGGGTCGTCTCCGAAGGGGCCCTCATCGGCGGGCCTCTGACGATCATGGCGCCGTTCGCGTTCTGCGCGGCACTGCTCAGCCAGGCGCGTATCTGCCTGGAGCTCACAGCTCTGGGAGGACAGGACCCCACCGCTGCCGTGCGCGGTGCCGAACTCCTCGTCCTGCAAGGGGTGTACGCGGACGTCGACCGGGCGCGGACCGCGCTTGCGGACGCAGCTCTCGCCGAGCAGGGCAAAGCCGCGAAGAAGGCCCTGCGAGGCGTGGAAGCCGGGGCGAGCGGAGGGCGCGCGGCGACGCTGTTCGAGCTGACCCTGCGGATGGCGCGCGTCCTGGGGCTGATCGTGCCGAAGGGCGGGGCGAAGGCCGGGGGTGTGCGGCGATGGCTGGTCGCGGCGGGGCGTTACGTCCTGCTCGGAGTCGTGTTCCTGGTCGGTCTGGTCGCTCCGCTCGTCTGGATGCCGTACGTGGGCCGGTCGTACAGCCGGGCGACCGATCGTCTTCTGGACCGTGCCCTCGTCTTCTACTTCGGTGAGCGGGTCGCGCGGCCCCGCCCGAGCACGAGGGGGGCTCCCGGGATGGCGGCAGCCATGGTCAAGGCGCTTGTCTCGCTCCTGATTCCTGTGGGCCTGGTCGTGGGGGTCGTCCTCGCCGACCTGCGGGTCGCGGACAGCCGCTGGCCCGTCCTGGCCGTCACGCTGCTGACGGCGTCGTTCGGTGTGGCGGCGGCATGGCGGTGGCGGCGGCACCGCCGGCGCCGGACCGGCTGACGGCGGCTCAAGCTGTCGGTATGGTCCGGGCGTCGGCCCCCGCGCGGGTCTGCGCGTGTCCGGGTGCCGGGTGCTGGGTGCTGGGTGCGAAGAGGTGTTCGGGGCACACTGGCCCCATGAGCTTCCGCTCCTCCCGCCGCAGGACCTGTCCCGAGTGCCGTCGGGAGATCGCCGTCGTCGCGGGACGGTTCGCCCGGCACGACCCGCCCGGTGCCAGGGGGAGCGGCCGGCTCGTCTCGTGCCCCGGGTCACGTCGCCAGGCGCAACTGGGGGCTGTGCAGCCGTCCTTGGACGGTAACGTCGTGCCGGAGTTCCCCGGACAGCTGCCGCTGTTCTGAGGCCGGTGAACCGCCCGGCCCTCGTGCTGCTACCGGACCGGCCGGTCCCGGGGCTGTTCTGAGGAGGGTGAACCGTCCGGCCCTCATGCTGCCGGACGGACCGGCCGGTCCCGGGCCGCCCCCCTCGCCGCCGGCCTGACGGGCCGGGCGACCGCCCCGCCGCAGAAGGCCGCAGCCGTCCGAACTCAGTTCCCGGCCACCGACTTCACCGCCACCGAAACCGGAGCCGATCCGCTGATCAGCTCCAGTGTGAGGCCGGCGGTGGCCGGGGTCTCGAGCAGTTCGGCGAGTACGGCGGCCACGTCGTCGCGCGGAATCGGGCCGCGACCGGTCTGGGCCTCCAGGCGGACGAGGCCGGTGCCGGCGTCGTCCGTCAGCCGGCCGGGGCGCAGGATCGTCCAGTCCAGCGCCTCCTGGCGGCTGACGTGCGCGTCGGCCTCGCCCTTGGCGCGCAGGTAGACGTCGAAGACCTCGTCGCCCTGGTGGTTCGGGTCGGCGCCCATGGACGAGACGATCAGGAAGCGGCGTACGCCGGCCCGGACCGCCGCGTCCGCGAACAGCACCGCCGCGCCCTTGTCCACCGTGTCCTTGCGCGCCACCCCGCTGCCGGGGCCGGCGCCGGCGGCGAACACCGCCGCGTCGGCACCTTGCAGATGCGCCGCGACCTGCTCGACCGTGGCCGACTCCAGGTCCAGCAGCACCGGCTCGGCGCCAGCCTCCCGCAGATCGTCGCCCTGTTCGGGGCGGCGGATGATGCCCGCCGGCTCGTACCCGCGCGCGGCGAGCAGGCGCTCCAGCCGCAGCGCGATCTGTCCATGACCTCCAGCGATGACAATGCGCATGCTTCCGACCGTACGCCCGGACGGCCGCAACCGCCGCGTGGTGCGGGTGGCGTGGGGCGTGCCGGGCCGGCTCCCGCGGAGCGGGTCAAGGGGGCACGGCGGTGACCAAGGGGCCACGGCGGTGGTCAGGCGCACGGCGGTGGTCTGAGGCGCACGGCGGTGGTCAGGCGCACGGCGGTGGTCTGAGGCGCACGGCGGTGGCCAATGGCGCGCGGCGGTGGTCTGAAGGGCGCGGCGGTGGTCGAGGGCGTACGGGCGACACCCCTACGACGGCTCCCCCCGCCCCTGCCGGGGCAGCCCCAGCTCCGCGGACGCGGCCGAGTTGCAGTACTCGCGTACCGCGCTCGTCCGTGCCACCACGCGCCCTCGGTGCACCACGATCCGGCTGTACGCCAGCGACAGGGCACCGGCCAGCCGGTCGCCGCGTACGGCGAGCAGTTCGGCCGGGAAGCCCGCCTCCACCCGGACCTCGGGAAGGCCCAGGGCGGCGCGGGCCGAGGTGCTCACGGCGTCGTAGGCGTCCTCGGGGCGCAGGCCGTGGTGGGAGGCGAGAAGGTAGGCGGCCTCGAGGGGGTCGCCCCTGCCCACGGGGTTGGAGGGGTCCCGCAGGGCGCCGCTGCCGGCGGCGAGGCGTACGCCGGCGGCGCGCAGCAGCCGTACCGGCGCCGTCCCGCGCCGGTCGGAGCCCGCGCAGCCACCCTGTGGCAGGCACACCACGGTCACGCCCGCGGCCGCCAGCTGGTCGGCGGTGCGGGACGCCACATCGGTGGGCAGGTCGCCCAGGCCGCCACAGGGACCGATCGACACGCCGGGGCGCAGGCCGCCGGCCATCGCGGCGAGGCGGGCGAGCCGGGCCGGGTCGGTGCCGTCGGTGTGCAGGTCGACGGGGCAGCCCTGTTCGGAGGCGACCTCCAGGACGGCCTCCACATAGCCCGTCGGATCGGGGTCGAGATCCGGGCAGCCGCCCACCACGGAGGCGCCCATCTTCACCGCGTCCCGCAGTATGGCGAGCCCTTCCGCCCCGGCGACCCCGGTCAGCAGCCGCGGCATCGCCACCGTCGTCAGCTCCGCGAGCCCGCGCAGCGACCGCCGTGCCCGCAGTACGGCGGTCAGCGCGCCCAGCCCCGGAACGTCACCCACGCGCACGTGCGCCCGCAGGGCGGTCGCCCCGTGCCCCAGTTGCAGCAGTGTGGCCTCGGTGGCCCGGCGCTGGACGTCCTGGGTGTCGTACGAGGGCGGGCCGCCACCGTCGGCGGACAGGGCCGAGTCGGCATGGGCGTGGGCTTCGGCCGGGGCCGGCAGCAGCAGGTAGCCGCCGAGGTCCACCCGGCCGCCGTCGCCGCCGCCACCGCTGCCGCCGGCGCCGCCCCGGGAACCGCCCAGGCTGCCGGCCGTGCCGACCGCCTCAATGCGCCCGCCGCCCAACCGGACGTCCACCGTCCGGCCGTCGGTCAGTCGTGCGCCGCACAGCAGCAGGGAGGTCACGTCGCCCTGACCCGAGCCCGGCGGGAACGACGACGAAGGGGGCGGCTGCGGCTGGCTGTCGGGCATCGCGCTCCAGGGATCGGGCTCGGGGTCGGGGCTCGTGGTCCGGACCGGCGGGTCATGACCCACCGCCGTGCCATCACGCAAGATCACGCAGAGTGAGTCGAGCCTATGGCGGCGTTCGGCCCGTGGCGCGGAGGAGCGCAATAGTCGTACCGGTGTGGTCCGCCGGTCGAGCGCGGTGCCGCGGAGGCCTCCGGGGCTGCTGAGAGGTGCGCGACGGGGGCGTGGCGGGGGCGCTGAAACGGATTTGGGTGAACGGCGGCCGAGCGTGTAATGTCTTCATCGCTCGCCCCAATAGCTCAGTCGGCAGAGCGTCTCCATGGTAAGGAGAAGGTCAACGGTTCGATTCCGTTTTGGGGCTCTGGTGTGAGAGGTTCCCGCCGCCAGGCGGGGCCCGATCGCATCGCAGCGGTGTAGCTCAGTCGGTAGAGCAAGCGGCTCATAATCGCTGTGTCACCGGTTCAAGTCCGGTCACCGCTACTGACAGTAGCCGATTGCGGGGTCGGTCCTTCGATCGGCTACTCTTTCTTGCGTTGAATTAACCTACCCGTTCGTCAAGGAGCACTCACGTGGCTGCCACCGACGTCCGCCCGAAGATCACGCTGGCCTGCGTGGAGTGCAAGGAGCGGAACTACATCACCAAGAAGAACCGGCGTAACAACCCGGACCGTCTTGAGATGAAGAAGCACTGCCCGCGTTGCAACGCGCACACCGCGCACCGCGAAACGCGCTGACGCAGGCCGGTACATCTCGTACGACTCGTCAACACGAGGCCGCCCCCGCTGTTCAGGGGGGCGGCCTCGTTGCTTTTTTCGGTCACCCTTTCGGCCGGCGTGGCCACCGAGCGCAATCGGCCGCGGCGGCCTTCTATACCGTTGTCCCGCCGCGGTGCTCGTTGAGCAGAGCCCCTTGAGGGGCCGCCCTTCACCGGTCGACCAGAGCAGAAACCAGGAGGTGCCGAGCCATGGCGCTCGACCAGTCCTTCGTGGGGCGGAGCTACCCGCCCACCGACCCCTATGAGGTGGGACGGGAGAAGATCCGTGAGTTCGCGGAGGCGGTGGGAGACGCCAACCCGGCCTACACGGACCCGGAGGCCGCCAAGGCCCTCGGTCACCCCGACGTGATCGCCCCGCCCACCTTCGTCTTCGCGATCACCTTCAAGGCGGCGGGGGAGGTCGTCGCCGACCCGCAGCTCGGTCTGGACTACAGCCGGGTCGTGCACGGCGACCAGAGGTTCGCCTACAGCCGCCCGGTGCGCGCCGGCGACCGGCTCTCGGTCACCTCGACCATCGAGGCCGTCAAGTCGATGGCCGGCAACGACATCCTGGACGTCCGCGGCGAGGTGCACGACGAGGCCGGGGAGCACGTCGTGACCGCCTGGACCAAGCTGGTGGCCCGCGCGGCCGAGGAGGCGTGAGCAGATGACCGCCCAGATCGCGTACGCCGATGTCGAGGTCGGCACCGAACTTCCCGCGCAGTCCTTCCCTGTGACACGCGCCACCCTCGTCCAGTACGCGGGTGCCTCCGGGGACTTCAACCCGATCCACTGGAACGAGAAGTTCGCCAAGGAGGTGGGTCTGCCGGACGTCATCGCGCACGGCATGTTCACCATGGCCGAGGCGATCCGTGTGGTCACCGACTGGACCGGTGACCCGGGCGCGGTCGTCGAGTACGGCGTCCGTTTCACCAAGCCCGTCGTCGTCCCGAACGACGACGAGGGAGCCGTGATCGAGGTCAGCGGCAAGGTGGCCGCCAAGCTCGACGGCAACACGGTCCGCGTGGACCTCACGGCGACGAGCGCCGGGCAGAAGGTGCTGGGGATGTCCCGGGCGGTCGTCCGGCTGGCCTGAGCCCCGCACGGACGGGCGCGTATGCACGCATGGATGCGCGCGCGGGGAAGTGACCCTCGCGTGCAAGTAAGGGGCGCTCGCCAGTCCACTGAACCGAACCGCACGCGCGCGTACGGCCTCGTCCGCCGGCGGCGGGGCCGCACGCGCGCGTGCCCCGCCACCGGCGCCGCGGGTGGGCGCGCGCCTGCGGCCCTGTCAGTGCCGTCTCGTAGTCTTGGGCGCGTGCAGGTACTCCACGACGCTCCCCTCGCCCCGCTGACCACGTTCCGGCTGGGCGGTCCCGCGACCCGGCTGGTGACCGCGACGACCGACGCCGAGGTCGTCGAGTCCGTGCGGGAGGCCGACGCCGCCGGGACGCCGCTGCTGGTCGTCGGCGGCGGATCGAACCTGGTCATCGGCGACAAGGGCTTCGACGGCACAGCCCTGCGCATCGCCACCCGTGGATGCGAGCTGTCCGGTACGCGGCTGGAGCTCGCCGCGGGTGAGGTGTGGACGGACGCCGTCGCGCGCACCGTGGAGGCCGGGCTCGCCGGTGTCGAGTGCCTGGCCGGCATCCCCGGCTCGGCGGGCGCGACGCCGATCCAGAACGTGGGGGCGTACGGCCAGGAGGTCTCCTCCACCATCACCGAGGTGATCGCCTACGACCGCGAGGCCGGCGCGACGGTCACCCTGACGAACGCCGAATGCGGGTTCTCGTACCGGCACAGCCGCTTCAAGGCCGCCCCCGAGCGGTACGTCGTCCTGCGCGTCCGCTTCGAGCTGGAGGACGCGGGCGGGCTGTCCGGGCCCCTGCGGTACGCCGAAACCGCACGCGCGCTCGGGGTCGAACCGGGCGAGCGGGTCCCGCTCGGCGACGCCCGCGACATGGTGCTGAAGCTGCGTTCCGGCAAGGGCATGGTGCTCGACCCCGAGGACCACGACACCTGGTCCGCCGGGTCCTTCTTCACCAACCCGATCCTCACGGACGCCCAGTTCACGGCGTTCCACGCACGCGTGCGGGAGCGTCTCGGCGCGGACGTGGCGCCGCCGGCGTACCCGGCCGGGGACGGTCACACCAAGACGTCCGCCGCCTGGCTGATCGACAAGGCGGGCTTCCACAAGGGGTACGGCACCGGCCCCGCCCGGATCTCCAGCAAGCACACCCTCGCCCTCACCAACCGCGGCGAGGCGACCACGGAGGACCTGCTGGCGCTGGCCCGCGAGGTCGTCGCCGGGGTGCGTGAGGCCTTCGGGATCACCCTGGTCAACGAGCCGGTGACGGTGGGCGTCAGCCTCTGACGCCGGCGGGCCCGTCCGAGGTCAGCCAGGTGTCCACGCCCGCCAGGAGCTTCTTCTTCGTCTCCTCCGGGGCTGCCGACGCCCGTACCGACTGGCGGGCGACCTCGGCCAGCTCCGCGTCGGTGAAGGCGTGGTGCTCGCGGGCGATCTCGTACTGGGCCGCCAGCCGCGAGCCGAACAGGAGCGGGTCGTCGGCGCCCAGCGCCAGCGGGACGCCGGCCTCGAAGAGCCGCCGCAAGGGGACGTCCTCGGGCTTCTCGTAGACGCCGAGGGCCACGTTCGACGCCGGGCACACCTCACACGTGACGCCGCGGTCGGCCAGGCGCTTCAGCAGGCGCGGGTCCTCCGCCGCGCGCACGCCGTGGCCCACCCGGTCGGCGTGCAGGTCGTCCAGGCAGTCGCGGACCGAGGCGGGCCCGGTCAGTTCACCGCCGTGCGGGGCCGACAGCAGGCCGCCCTCGCGCGCGATGGCGAAGGCGCGGTCGAAGTCGCGGGCCATGCCGCGCCGCTCGTCGTTGGAGAGCCCGAAGCCGACCACGCCCCGGTCGGTGTAGCGCACGGCGAGGCGGGCCAGCGTGCGGGCGTCCAGCGGGTGCTTCATACGGTTCGCGGCGACCAGGACACGCATCCCGATCCCGGTGTCCCGCGCGGCCGTCTCCACCGCGTCCAGGATGATCTCCAGGGCCGGGATGAGACCGCCCAGGCGCGGGGCGTACGAGGTCGGGTCGACCTGGATCTCCAGCCAGCCCGAGCCGTCCCTGACGTCCTCCTCGGCGGCCTCCCGCACCAGCCGCTGGATGTCCTCCGGCTGCCTCAGGCACGAGCGCGCCGCGTCGTAGAGGCGCTGGAAGCGGAACCAGCCCCGCTCGTCCGTCGCCCGCAGTCTGGGCGGCTCCCCGCCGACCAGGGCGTCGGTCAGCGCGTCGGGCAGCCGGACGCCGTACTTGTCGGCCAGCTCCAGCAGGGTGCCCGGCCGCATCGAGCCGGTGAAGTGCAGGTGCAGATGGGCCTTCGGGAGGTCGGAGACATCACGTACACGTTCCATTCCAGGATCCTGCCGTACGACTTGCCCGTCCCTCCAGCGCTTTCCCCGTCAGTGGTCTTGCTCGCACGAAAACACGAAAGAACGGGCCGTCTCCCTTGAGGGAAACGGCCCGTCACGCGCGCGTGCGCCACGAAGTTGTCGCGGAACGTCAGTCGCGCGCCTCCGCCAGCAGCTTCTGGATGCGGCTCACGCCCTCGACGAGGTCCTCGTCACCCAGGGCGTACGACAGCCGCAGGTAGCCCGGCGTGCCGAAGGCCTCACCCGGGACGACCGCGACCTCGGACTCCTCCAGGATCAGCGCGGCCAGCTCGACCGTGTCCTTCGGGCGCTTGCCGCGGATCTCCTTGCCGATCAGCGCCTTGACCGACGGGTACGCGTAGAAGGCGCCCTCGGGTTCGGGGCAGAACACGCCCTCGATGTCGTTGAGCATCCGCACGATCGTGCGGCGGCGGCGGTCGAAGGCCTCGCGCATCTTCTCGACGGCGTCCAGGTCGCCGGAGACGGCGGCCAGCGCCGCGGCCTGGGCGACGTTGGAGACGTTCGAGGTGGCGTGCGACTGGAGGTTCGTCGCGGCCTTCACGACGTCCTTCGGGCCGATGATCCAGCCCACCCGCCAGCCGGTCATGGCGTAGGTCTTCGCGACGCCGTTGACCACGATGCACTTGTCGCGCAGCTCGGGCAGCACGGCGGGCATCGACACGGCCGAGGCGTCGCCGTAGACAAGGTGCTCGTAGATCTCGTCGGTGAGCACCCACAGGCCGTGCTCGACGGCCCAGCGGCCGATGGCCTCCGTCTCGGCCTCGGAGTAGACGGCGCCGGTCGGGTTGGACGGCGAGACGAAGAGAACGACCTTCGTCTTCTCCGTGCGGGCCGCCTCCAGCTGCTCCACGCCGACCCGGTAGCCGGTCGTCTCGTCGGCGACGACCTCGACCGGGACACCGCCGGCCAGGCGGATCGACTCCGGGTACGTCGTCCAGTACGGCGCGGGCACGATGACCTCGTCGCCCGGGTCCAGGATCGCGGCGAAGGCCTCGTAGATGGCCTGCTTGCCGCCGTTGGTGACGAGGATCTGCGACGCGTCGACCTCGTAGCCGGAGTCGCGCAGCGTCTTCACGGCGATGGCGGCCTTCAGCTCGGGCAGGCCGCCGGCCGGCGTGTAGCGGTGGAACCTGGGGTTCTTGCAGGCCTCGATCGCGGCCTCGACGATGTAGTCGGGGGTCGGGAAGTCGGGCTCGCCGGCGCCGAATCCGATCACCGGACGCCCGGCGGCCTTCAGGGCCTTGGCCTTGGCGTCCACGGCGAGGGTGGCGGACTCGGAGATCGCGCCGATGCGGGCCGAGACCCGGCGCTCGGTGGGTGGGGTTGCAGCGCTCATGGGTCCATCGTTTCAGACCGCAAACCGGCCCGGCACACTGGTTTCACGGACTGAACAGCCCAGGGCAAACCGTGGAACAACAGTCCGTATACCTCGGGCGGCTCCGGCGATCTTCGGCCGGTCCCCGGTCAGGTCCGCGCGCCGCGGGGCGGCCAACCGCCGGGAGCGCGGGCCTCACAGGCCATTTCTGTTCGACGCCCGGCTCAGGACCACGTACACTCTCACCTCGTTGGCCTCCGCCGAGCCCCGCGCTCGACCGGTGCACACCGAGCACCCGGTCGGATGCGGTACGTTGGGGGACACACGAAGGGTCGTAGCTCAATTGGTAGAGCACCGGTCTCCAAAACCGGCGGTTGGGGGTTCAAGTCCCTCCGGCCCTGCTACACACACCGCCAGGATGTGTGCGCAGGTACGTACAGCAATGCACCGCCGTGCGGCTCAAACCGGGCGCGGCACGGCCACGACCCGGGATCAGGTGAGGACGAATGACGGACGCCGTGGGCTCCATCGACACGCCTGATGCTCAGGATGAGGCACCGGAGTCCAAGAAGACCCGCAAGGGTGGCAAGCGTGCCAAGAAGGGTCCGCTGAAGCGGCTCGCCCTCTTCTACCGGCAGATCGTCGCCGAGCTCCGCAAGGTCGTCTGGCCCACGCGCACGCAGCTGACGCGATACACGACTGTCGTGATCATCTTCGTCGTCGTCATGATCGGACTGATCACCGTGATTGACTATGGGCTCGACCACGCCGCCAAGTACGTCTTCGGCTGAGCCAAGAGCGAAGGGCGCCGGGATCCGGCGCCCCTTTCGCGTGTTCCACCCCTATGTATCCAGGAAGAAGCAGCCACCGTGTCTGACCCGAACGTGAACGACGACGCCATCGAGCCGGTCGAGTCCGTGGAAGACGAGCTCGACATCGTCGAGGGTGCGGACGAGGACCTGGACGAGGCCGAGGCTGCCGACGCCGCAGCGGGGGAGCCGGCCGAGGAGGCCGCCGTGCACGTCGAGGACGAGGTCGCGGACGAGGCCGAGCCCATGGAGGAGGCCGAGCCGGAGTCCGAGCTCGACCCCATCGAGAAGCTCCGTGAGGAACTGCGGACACTGCCCGGCGAGTGGTACGTGATCCACACCTACGCCGGTTACGAGAACCGCGTGAAGACCAACCTGGAGCAGCGCGCCGTCTCGCTGAACGTCGAGGACTACATCTTCCAGGCCGAGGTGCCGCAGGAAGAGGTCGTCCAGATCAAGAACGGCGACCGCAAGACCATCAAGCAGAACAAGCTCCCGGGCTACGTCCTGGTCCGCATGGACCTGACGAACGAGTCCTGGGGCGTTGTCCGCAACACCCCCGGTGTCACCGGCTTCGTCGGCAACGCCTACGACCCGTACCCGCTGACCCTGGACGAGATCGTCAAGATGCTCGCTCCGGAGGCGGAGGAGAAGGCCGCCCGCGAGGCCGCCGAGGCCGAGGGCAAGCCGGCGCCGCAGCGCAAGGTCGAGGTGCAGGTGCTGGACTTCGAGGTCGGTGACTCGGTCACCGTCACCGACGGCCCGTTCGCCACGCTGCAGGCGACGATCAACGAGATCAACCCCGACTCCAAGAAGGTCAAGGGCCTGGTGGAGATCTTCGGCCGGGAGACGCCCGTCGAGCTCTCGTTCGACCAGATCCAGAAGAACTGACGCCTTCTGGACGTACCGCTTCCGCGCAGGTCAGGTGGGCTCTTGGGGCCTGTCTGACCTGCACGGTTTTTGGCCGCGCATCTATACCCGTTATCGTTGTGCGGTATGCCTTCTGCCGAGACGCGACTCGGCGGAGGGTAGACCCGAATCGAAAGGACCCGGAGAGCTATGCCTCCCAAGAAGAAGAAGGTCACGGGGCTCATCAAGCTCCAGATCCAGGCCGGTGCCGCCAACCCGGCTCCGCCGGTCGGCCCCGCGCTGGGTCAGCACGGCGTCAACATCATGGAGTTCTGCAAGGCCTACAACGCCGCGACCGAGTCGCAGCGTGGCTGGGTCATCCCGGTGGAGATCACGGTCTACGAGGACCGCTCCTTCACCTTCATCACCAAGACCCCGCCGGCCGCCAAGATGATCCTCAAGGCCGCGGGTGTGGAGAAGGGCTCCGGCGAGCCGCACAAGACCAAGGTCGCGAAGATCACGCGCGACCAGGTCCGTGAGATCGCCACGACCAAGATGCCCGACCTCAACGCCAACGACCTGGACGCCGCCGAGAAGATCATCGCCGGCACCGCCCGTTCCATGGGCGTCACGGTCGAGGGCTGAGCCCCAACCTCCCCAGAGCAGTAGTGGCAGGGCCCGCTCGGCCCGGACCACAACTCCTAAGAAACCCAGGAGCAGTAGTGAGCAAGCGCAGCAAGTCTCTCCGCGCTGCGGACGCCAAGGTCGACCGGGACAAGCTCTACGCCCCGCTCGAGGCCGTCCGTCTCGCCAAGGAGACCTCCACGACCAAGTTCGACGGCACCGTCGAGGTCGCCTTCCGTCTGGGTGTCGACCCGCGCAAGGCCGACCAGATGGTCCGTGGCACCGTGAACCTTCCGCACGGCACCGGTAAGACCGCCCGGGTCCTGGTCTTCGCGACCGGCGACCGTGCCGAGGCCGCGCGTGCCGCGGGCGCCGACATCGTCGGCGCCGACGAGCTGATCGACGAGGTGTCGAAGGGGCGTCTGGACTTCGACGCCGTCGTCGCCACCCCGGACCTCATGGGCAAGGTCGGCCGCCTCGGCCGTGTCCTCGGCCCGCGTGGTCTGATGCCGAACCCGAAGACGGGCACCGTGACCCCGGACGTGGCCAAGGCCGTGACCGAGATCAAGGGCGGCAAGATCGAGTTCCGCGTCGACAAGCACTCGAACCTGCACTTCATCATCGGCAAGTCGTCCTTCGACGACACCCAGCTGGTGGAGAACTACGGCGCGGCCCTGGAGGAGATCCTCCGTCTGAAGCCGTCCGCCGCCAAGGGCCGCTACATCAAGAAGGCCGCCATCACCACCACGATGGGCCCCGGCATCCCGGTCGACCCGAACCGCACCCGCAACCTCCTCGTCGAGGAGGACCCGGCCGCGGTCTGAGCCGTCAAGACTCGCTGAAGTCGGTCACGGGCCCCGCACCTCTCGTAGGTGCGGGGCCCGTGTCGTCTTCCGTGGCGCCGGTGGGGCCGTGGCCGTCGCGTTCACGCCCGTGCTCGTCGCAGGCCTGGCAGCCCGGACCGCAGCGCCCCCTGGCGGCCGTCCGGCCGGCGACGACGGGCCGTCCCGCGGGAGCGTGGCGCTCGTCGCGCTGCACTCCAGCTGAGCGCTTCACGGGCCGGGCCCACGCGGCGCGCGTGCGGACCACGACCGCGATCGGCACGCCGAGCCGGCCTCGCCGCCCGCACCTCACCACCTGAACGGCTCCCACGGGCACGGATTTGCCTCCCGGGGATCCGTTCCCGTACGCTGCTGCGGAAGCCAAAGACCGCTGGTCGTTGCCGTGCGCTCGGAAGAGGGTGCGGTGGCCGAAGGATCCGCTGAATGGCGGACGACCCGCGCAGGTGACTGTGGAAGTGCTCCCGGAGTACGTACGACAGCGTGCGTACGGCCGGTCGAGTCCGCCCCGTGCGCCTGCGCCGGGGCGTTTCGTTTTCCCCAGTCCTCCTTCGGGTCCGCGCGGTCCGAATCACCCGGAAGGAGGCCGAGGCTCTATGGCGAGGCCCGACAAGGCTGCCGCGGTTGCCGAGCTGACGGACAAGTTCCGCAGCTCCAACGCCGCCGTGCTGACCGAGTACCGCGGTCTCACCGTGGCGCAGCTCAAGACGCTGCGTCGTTCGCTCGGTGAGAACGCCCAGTACGCCGTGGTGAAGAACACGCTGACCAAGATTGCGGCCAACGAGGCCGGGATCACGCTCGACGACCAGCTCTTCGCTGGTCCGACGGCCGTCGCCTTCGTCACCGGTGACCCGGTGGAGTCGGCGAAGGGTCTTCGTGACTTCGCCAAGGACAACCCGAACCTCATCATCAAGGGCGGTGTCCTTGACGGCAAGGCGCTGTCCGCCGATGAGATCAAGAAGCTTGCGGACCTCGAGTCCCGCGAGGTTCTGCTCAGCAAGCTGGCCGGTGCCTTCAAGGCGAAGCAGTCCCAGGCTGCCTCCGTCTTCCAGGCGCTGCCGTCGAAGCTCGTCCGCACCGTGGACGCGCTGCGCGCCAAGCAGGCCGAGCAGGGCGGTGCCGAGTAACTCGGCTCGCACATTGACCGCCGCGGCCTGAACGCGACGGTCACAGCGGGCCAGACGTACGCCCGCCAGACATGTACATCCGGCACCAGCCGAATTAGTGGAAGGACCGCCACCATGGCGAAGCTGTCTCAGGAAGACCTGCTCGCGCAGTTCGAGGAGATGACCCTCATCGAGCTCTCCGAGTTCGTGAAGGCGTTCGAGGAGAAGTTCGACGTCACCGCCGCCGCTGCCGCGCCGGTCATGGTCGCCGGCGGTGCCGCCGGTGGCGCTGCCGCCGAGGCCGTCGAGGAGAAGGACGAGTTCGACGTCGTCCTCACCGGCGCCGGCGACAAGAAGATCCAGGTCATCAAGGTCGTGCGTGAGCTGACCTCCCTCGGCCTGAAGGAGGCCAAGGACCTGGTGGACGGCGCCCCGAAGCCCGTCCTCGAGAAGGTCGCCAAGGACGCCGCGGACAAGGCCAAGGAGGCCCTGGAGGGCGCCGGCGCCTCGGTCGAGGTCAAGTAGGACCTCACGGGTCCCGCACGGACTCCAGCGCGCGCCGATCGCGGCCGTAGAGCCGTGAACAGCTCCCTGGGGCTGTAACGCGAGCGCACCGAAGAGCGATCATCCATCCGGGTGGTCGCTCTTCGGCGTTCCCGAGGGCCCGGCGGCGGCTGCCTTGCACCTGTGGTCGCGAGGAGTAAGGTGATCTTCGTCGTGCCTCTCGGAGCCCCCGGTGCAGGCCGCACGTGACGAGCGCAGCACCCCGGCTTGGGTAAGAGGGCCTTGACGAACCGCACGCAGCGCGCAATTCTCAGGACGCGTCGTCACAAGGATCCGAATCCGAGGCATGGATCGACGGCGAAGAGGGCAGTATCACCGTGGCGTTGAGGGCGTGGCCTTGTCGCAGGGGTTGAGGACAACGAGGGCAGCGAGGGTCTTCGAAAACCCGCACTGGACATCAGTGTGCCAAGTGGCTACACTGACCCTTTGCGCTGCCTGTTAGCTGTCCCCTGCCCGTCACCAGGGGCATGCCCTCGCTTGAGCACCGACGATCGGACCGTCCCTGACCTGGGACTATCTGTCTCTGTGTATCGGTGAGGGGCCGGTACGCGCGTAGTGAGTCCGAGCCCTCGGAAGGACCCCCTCTTGGCCGCCTCGCGCAACGCCTCGACCGCGAATACGAACAACGGCGCCAGCACTGCCCCGCTGCGCATCTCCTTTGCAAAGATCAAGGAGCCTCTCGAGGTTCCGAACCTGCTCGCGCTGCAGACCGAGAGCTTCGACTGGCTGCTCGGCAACACGGCCTGGCAGAGTCGGGTCGAGGAGGCTCTCGAGAACGGTCAGGACGTCCCCACCAAGTCCGGGCTCGAGGAGATCTTCGAGGAGATCTCCCCGATCGAGGACTTCAGCGGGTCGATGTCGCTGACGTTCCGCGACCACCGCTTCGAGCCGCCGAAGAACTCGATCGACGAGTGCAAGGAGCGTGACTTCACCTACGCGGCTCCGCTCTTCGTCACCGCCGAGTTCACCAACAACGAGACCGGCGAGATCAAGTCCCAGACGGTCTTCATGGGCGACTTCCCGCTCATGACCAACAAGGGCACCTTCGTCATCAACGGCACCGAGCGTGTCGTGGTGTCCCAGCTGGTCCGTTCGCCGGGTGTCTACTTCGACTCCTCCATCGACAAGACGTCCGACAAGGACATCTTCTCCGCCAAGATCATCCCGTCCCGGGGTGCCTGGCTGGAGATGGAGATCGACAAGCGCGACATGGTCGGCGTCCGTATCGACCGCAAGCGCAAGCAGTCCGTCACCGTCCTCCTGAAGGCGCTCGGCTGGACCACCGAGCAGATCCTCGAGGAGTTCGGCGAGTACGAGTCGATGCGCGCCACCCTGGAGAAGGACCACACCCAGGGCCAGGACGACGCGCTGCTCGACATCTACCGCAAGCTGCGTCCGGGTGAGCCCCCCACGCGTGAGGCCGCGCAGACGCTCCTTGAGAACCTGTACTTCAACCCCAAGCGCTACGACCTCGCCAAGGTCGGCCGCTACAAGGTCAACAAGAAGCTGGGTACGGACACCCCGCTCGACGCGGGCGTCCTGACCGTCGAGGACATCATCGCGACGATCAAGTACCTGGTGAAGCTGCACGCCGGCGAGACCGAGACGGTCGGCGAGTCCGGGCGCTCGATCATCGTCGAGACCGACGACATCGACCACTTCGGCAACCGCCGTATCCGCAGCGTCGGTGAGCTGATCCAGAACCAGGTCCGTACGGGTCTCGCCCGTATGGAGCGCGTCGTGCGCGAGCGCATGACCACGCAGGACGTCGAGGCGATCACGCCGCAGACCCTGATCAACATCCGGCCGGTCGTCGCCTCCATCAAGGAGTTCTTCGGCACCAGCCAGCTGTCCCAGTTCATGGACCAGAACAACCCGCTGTCGGGCCTGACGCACAAGCGCCGCCTGAACGCGCTCGGACCGGGTGGTCTGTCCCGTGAGCGGGCCGGCTTCGAGGTCCGTGACGTGCACCCGTCCCACTACGGCCGCATGTGCCCGATCGAGACGCCCGAAGGCCCGAACATCGGTCTGATCGGTTCGCTCGCCTCGTACGGCCGGGTCAACGCGTTCGGTTTCGTCGAGACGCCGTACCGCAAGGTCGTCGAGGGCCGGGTCACCGACGACGTCGACTACCTGACGGCCGACGAGGAGGACCGCTTCGTCATCGCGCAGGCCAACGCCACGCTCAACGACGACATGCGGTTCGCCGAGAACCGCGTGCTGGTGCGCCGCCGTGGTGGCGAGGTCGACTACGTCGCCGGTGACGACGTGGACTACATGGACGTCTCGCCGCGCCAGATGGTGTCGGTCGCGACCGCCATGATCCCCTTCCTGGAGCACGACGACGCCAACCGTGCCCTCATGGGCGCGAACATGATGCGCCAGGCCGTGCCGCTGATCCAGGCGGAGTCCCCGCTCGTCGGCACCGGCATGGAGTACCGCTCCGCGGTCGACGCCGGCGACGTGGTCAAGGCCGAGAAGGCCGGTGTGGTCCAGGAGGTCTCCGCGGACTACATCACCACCGCCAACGACGACGGCACGTACATCACGTACCGCCTGGCCAAGTTCGCCCGCTCCAACCAGGGCACCTCGGTCAACCAGAAGGTCATCGTCCACGAGGGCGACCGGATCATCGAGGGCCAGGTCCTCGCCGACGGTCCGGCCACCCAGCAGGGCGAGATGGCGCTGGGCAAGAACCTGCTCGTGGCGTTCATGCCGTGGGAGGGTCACAACTACGAGGACGCGATCATCCTGTCGCAGCGCCTCGTACAGGACGACGTCCTCTCCTCGATCCACATCGAGGAGCACGAGGTCGACGCCCGTGACACCAAGCTCGGCCCCGAGGAGATCACCCGGGACATCCCGAACGTCTCCGAGGAGGTCCTCGCCGACCTCGACGAGCGCGGCATCATCCGTATCGGTGCCGAGGTCATCGCCGGTGACATCCTCGTCGGCAAGGTGACCCCGAAGGGTGAGACCGAGCTGACCCCCGAGGAGCGTCTGCTGCGCGCGATCTTCGGTGAGAAGGCCCGTGAGGTCCGTGACACCTCGCTGAAGGTGCCGCACGGCGAGACCGGCAAGGTCATCGGCGTGCGCGTCTTCGACCGCGAGGAGGGCGACGAGCTGCCGCCCGGCGTGAACCAGCTGGTCCGCGTCTACGTCGCGCAGAAGCGCAAGATCACCGACGGTGACAAGCTCGCCGGCCGGCACGGCAACAAGGGCGTCATCTCCAAGATCCTGCCGATCGAGGACATGCCGTTCCTGGAGGACGGCACCCCGGTCGACATCATCCTCAACCCGCTGGGTGTGCCCTCCCGGATGAACCCGGGACAGGTCCTGGAGATCCACCTCGGCTGGCTCGCCAGCCGCGGCTGGGACGTCTCCGGCCTCGCGGACGAGTGGGCGCAGCGCCTCCAGGCCATCGGCGCCGACAGTGTCCAGCCGGGCACCAACGTCGCCACCCCGGTCTTCGACGGTGCGCGTGAGGACGAGCTCGCGGGTCTGCTCCAGCACACCATCCCCAACCGCGACGGCGAGCGCATGGTGCTCCCGTCCGGCAAGGCGCGGCTGTTCGACGGCCGTAGCGGTGAGCCGTTCCCGGACCCGATCTCGGTCGGCTACATGTACATCCTGAAGCTGCACCACCTGGTCGACGACAAGCTGCACGCCCGTTCGACCGGCCCGTACTCGATGATCACCCAGCAGCCGCTGGGTGGTAAGGCCCAGTTCGGTGGCCAGCGGTTCGGCGAGATGGAGGTGTGGGCGCTGGAGGCTTACGGCGCCGCGTACGCCCTCCAGGAGCTGCTGACCATCAAGTCCGACGACGTCACCGGCCGCGTGAAGGTCTACGAGGCCATCGTCAAGGGCGAGAACATCCCTGAGCCCGGCATCCCCGAGTCCTTCAAGGTGCTCATCAAGGAGATGCAGTCCCTGTGCCTCAACGTGGAGGTGCTGTCCAGCGACGGCATGTCCATCGAAATGCGTGACACCGACGAGGACGTCTTCCGCGCAGCGGAGGAGCTCGGCATCGACCTGTCCCGGCGCGAGCCGAGCAGCGTCGAAGAGGTCTGACGGAGTCCGGCGGGCCTTCTGAACAACCGCAGAAGGCCCGCCGACCCCGGGACCCCGTTTCAGACCCCAAGACTTACGACCCTGAGAGGGATTGACGCATAGTGCTCGACGTCAACTTCTTCGACGAGCTCCGGATCGGCCTGGCCACCGCTGACGACATCCGTCAGTGGAGCCACGGCGAGGTCAAGAAGCCCGAGACCATCAACTACCGCACCCTCAAGCCCGAGAAGGACGGACTCTTCTGCGAGAAGATCTTCGGTCCGACCCGGGACTGGGAGTGCTACTGCGGCAAGTACAAGCGTGTCCGCTTCAAGGGCATCATCTGTGAGCGCTGTGGCGTCGAGGTCACGCGCGCCAAGGTGCGCCGTGAGCGGATGGGCCACATCGAGCTGGCCGCTCCCGTCACGCACATCTGGTACTTCAAGGGCGTTCCGTCGCGGCTGGGCTACCTGCTCGACCTCGCCCCGAAGGACCTCGAGAAGGTCATCTACTTCGCCGCGTACATGATCACGTACGTGGACGAGGAGCGCCGTACGCGTGACCTGCCCTCGCTGGAGGCCCACGTCTCCGTCGAGCGCCAGCAGATCGAGCAGCGCCGCGACGCCGACCTGGAGGCCCGCGCCAAGAAGCTCGAGACCGACCTCGCCGAGCTGGAGGCCGAGGGCGCCAAGTCCGACGTGCGCCGCAAGGTGCGCGAGGGCGCCGAGCGTGAGATGAAGCAGCTGCGCGACCGTGCGCAGCGCGAGATCGACCGTCTCGACGAGGTGTGGAACCGGTTCAAGAACCTCAAGGTCCAGGACCTGGAGGGCGACGAGCTCCTCTACCGCGAGCTGCGTGACCGCTTCGGCACCTACTTCGACGGCTCGATGGGTGCCGCGGCGCTGCAGAAGCGCCTGGAGTCCTTCGACCTCGACGAGGAGGCCGAGCGCCTCCGCGAGATCATCCGCACCGGCAAGGGGCAGAAGAAGACCCGTGCGCTCAAGCGCCTGAAGGTCGTCTCCGCGTTCCTGCAGACGTCCAACAGCCCCAAGGGCATGGTCCTGGACTGCGTCCCGGTCATCCCGCCGGACCTTCGCCCGATGGTGCAGCTGGACGGTGGCCGCTTCGCGACCTCCGACCTGAACGACCTGTACCGCCGTGTGATCAACCGGAACAACCGGCTGAAGCGGCTTCTCGACCTCGGCGCGCCCGAGATCATCGTGAACAACGAGAAGCGCATGCTCCAGGAGGCCGTCGACGCGCTGTTCGACAACGGCCGCCGCGGCCGTCCGGTCACCGGTCCGGGCAACCGCCCGCTGAAGTCCCTCAGCGACATGCTCAAGGGCAAGCAGGGCCGCTTCCGTCAGAACCTGCTCGGTAAGCGTGTGGACTACTCCGCGCGTTCCGTGATCGTCGTCGGTCCGCAGCTGAAGCTGCACCAGTGCGGTCTGCCGAAGGCGATGGCGCTGGAGCTCTTCAAGCCGTTCGTGATGAAGCGCCTGGTCGACCTGAACCACGCGCAGAACATCAAGAGCGCCAAGCGCATGGTCGAGCGCGGCCGCACCGTCGTGTACGACGTCCTCGAAGAGGTCATCGCCGAGCACCCGGTGCTGCTGAACCGTGCGCCCACCCTGCACCGCCTCGGCATCCAGGCCTTCGAGCCGCAGCTGGTCGAGGGCAAGGCCATCCAGATCCACCCGCTCGTCTGCACCGCGTTCAACGCGGACTTCGACGGTGACCAGATGGCCGTCCACCTGCCGCTGTCCGCGGAGGCGCAGGCCGAGGCCCGCATCCTGATGCTGTCCTCGAACAACATCCTCAAGCCCGCCGACGGCCGTCCGGTGACGATGCCGACCCAGGACATGGTGCTGGGTCTGTACTTCCTCACCACGGACGCCGAGGGCCGCGACATCAAGGGCGCCGACCGTCCGTTCTCCTCGGTCGCCGAGGCGATCATGGCGTTCGACGCCGGCGAGCTGTCGCTGCAGGCGCCCGTCGACATCCGCTTCCCGGTGGGCACCATCCCGCCGCGTGGCTGGGTGCCGCCGGTCCGCGAGGAGGGCGAGCCGGAGTGGCAGCAGGGTGACAGCTTCACGCTGAAGACCACGCTGGGCCGTGCGCTCTTCAACGAACTGCTGCCCGAGGACTACCCGTTCGTCGACTACGAGGTCGGCAAGAAGCAGCTCTCCCAGATCGTCAACGACCTGGCCGAGCGCTACCCGAAGGTCATCGTGGCGGCGACGCTCGACAACCTGAAGGCGGCCGGCTTCTTCTGGGCCACCCGCTCCGGCGTCACCGTGGCCATCTCCGACGTCGTCGTTCCCGAGGCGAAGAAGGAGATCGTCAAGGGCTACGAGGCGCAGGACGAGAAGGTCCAGAAGCAGTACGAGCGCGGTCTGATCACCAAGGACGAGCGCACGCAGGAGCTCATCGCGATCTGGACCAAGGCGACCAACGAGGTCGCCGAGGCGATGAACGAGAACTTCCCGAAGACCAACCCGATCTTCATGATGGTGAACTCGGGTGCACGAGGCAACATGATGCAGATGCGTCAGATCGCCGGTATGCGTGGTCTGGTGTCGAACGCCAAGAACGAGACGATCCCGCGTCCGATCAAGGCCTCGTTCCGTGAGGGTCTGTCCGTGCTGGAGTACTTCATCTCCACGCACGGTGCCCGTAAGGGTCTGGCGGACACCGCTCTGCGTACCGCCGACTCGGGTTACCTCACCCGTCGTCTGGTCGACGTCTCCCAGGACGTCATCATCCGCGAGGAGGACTGCGGCACCGACCGTGGTCTGCGGCTGTCGATCGCCGATCGTGGCGCCGACGGTGCGCTGCTCAAGGCGGAGGACGCCGAGACGTCCGTGTACGCGCGCTGCCTCGCCGAGGACATCGTCGTGGACGGCAAGGTGCTGGCCCCGGCCGGTACCGACCTCGGCGACGTGCTCATCGACGAGCTGATCCGGCACGGCGTCTTTGAGGTCAAGACCCGCTCGGTCCTGACCTGCGAGTCCGCCGTCGGCACCTGCGCCATGTGCTACGGCCGCTCGCTGGCCACCGGCAAGCTGGTCGACATCGGTGAGGCGGTCGGCATCATCGCCGCCCAGTCCATCGGTGAGCCCGGCACCCAGCTGACGATGCGTACCTTCCACACCGGTGGTGTGGCCGGTGACGACATCACCCAGGGTCTGCCCCGTGTCGTCGAGCTCTTCGAAGCCCGTACGCCGAAGGGTGTCGCCCCGATCTCCGAGGCCTCCGGCCGCGTGCGGATCGAGGAGACCGAGAAGACCAAGAAGATCGTCATCACGCCGGACGACGGCAGCGACGAGACGGCCTACCCGATCTCGAAGCGTGCCCGGCTCCTGGTCAGCGAGGGCGAGCACGTCGAGGTGGGCCAGAAGCTCACCGTGGGTGCCACCAACCCGCACGACGTGCTGCGCATCCTGGGCCAGCGTGCCGTCCAGGTCCACCTGGTCGGCGAGGTCCAGAAGGTCTACAACTCGCAGGGTGTGTCGATCCACGACAAGCACATCGAGATCATCATCCGGCAGATGCTGCGCCGCGTGACGATCATCGAGTCCGGCGATGCCGAGCTGCTGCCCGGCGAGCTGGTCGAGCGGTCGAAGTTCGAGACCGAGAACCGTCGTGTGGTCCAGGAGGGCGGTCACCCGGCCTCCGGTCGTCCGCAGCTGATGGGTATCACCAAGGCCTCGCTGGCGACCGAGTCGTGGCTGTCGGCGGCGTCCTTCCAGGAGACGACCAGGGTCCTCACGGACGCGGCGATCAACGCCAAGTCCGACTCCCTGATCGGTCTCAAGGAGAACGTCATCATCGGTAAGCTCATCCCGGCCGGTACGGGTCTGTCCCGCTACCGCAACATCCGGGTCGAGCCGACCGAGGAGGCCAAGGCCGCGATGTACTCGGCCGTGGGCTACGACGACATCGACTACTCGCCGTTCGGCACGGGCTCCGGCCAGGCCGTGCCGCTGGAGGACTACGACTACGGTCCGTACAACCAGTAAGCGAGTCGCTTGAACCGAGGGGCGGTCCCTTTCACGGGGCCGCCCCTCGGCGTTTGCCCAGGTGCTCCTTCAGGCGTTCTCTCAGGAGTTCCTCCAGCGGCTCGTCAGCGGCCGGTCAGCTCCGCGACGGTCACCGCCCGCCATGGTGAGCGCGGCGAGGCGCCGATGCCGACGAGCGGCCGGTCGCCACGGTCCACCTCCCGCGCCGCGTCCTTGCCGTGATCCACGGCTCCTGGAGCGCCGACGCCGCCAACTGACCCCCGGCGACCCTCACACGGCGCCGGGACGCGCTCCGCGTTCCGGCTCCCCGGACCATCCGGCCCCGCCGGCAGCCCCAGCGCCTTCAGCCGCCCTGCTCGACGACATCGCCGCGGACGCCGTCCTCGCCGCGCACGTCCGGGACGAGACCCGCCGTACGGCACGCCGCTGCGCCCGCGCGCGGGGGACACCGAGACCGTCGTGCGGATCGCCGGCCGCTGCCCCGGGTGCGACTCCGTCTCGCCGTGCGCCTTCCGCGGCCGTCGTGCCGTGCTGCGCGTCAACCCGGCCTGCCGCTGCGCCGACTCCGATTGCGGGACGAGGGGGAGTGGCCGGGCGGGCACGCAAGTTCCAGTAGTCGCTGCAACACCCCAGCTCAGGGGATGCGATGGACTTCGAGGGCCGGGCCCGGCGAGGGCGCGGCGGGCGTCGGTGGCGGGCGGCTACGGGATCCCGAGTTCGAACAGCACGTAGTGCGCGTACCACCCCGACGCCGGGGCCGCGGTGGCGAAGAACACCGTCAGCGCCGGCCACCCGAGCCTGCTCATCGCGGCGGCCGGGGCGAGCAGGAGGGGGAAGCAGGGGAGCAGATAGCGCGAGGTGTTGCCGAAGATCTGCTGGGTGCCCAGGACGCTGATGACGCTGGCGAGCGTGTACGCGACCAGCACCAGCGGCGGCCGCTTGCGCAGCATCAGCACGATCAGGAACGGCAGCGCCAGCACCAGCTGGACGGCCAGCAGGTCGGGCACGGAGAACGCGAAGACGTAGTCGTGCTTCCCGATCAGGGTGTTGCCCAGCACGTCGAGGGTGTACGCGCCGAAGTCGAAGAAGTGCAGCCACCCCTCGCGCTGGAGCGTGAAGTACGCCGTGAGTTCGCCCATGCTGAGGCCGACCCAGACGATGTAGGTGAGCAGTCCGAGCGGCGCGGCGATCATGGCGTACACCGGCCCCGCCACCCCGTGCTTGCGGCGGCTCTCCCGGCGGGCCAGCGTCACCAGTGCCGCGAGACCGACGGCGCCGATCAGCGCGGCGGACGTGGGCCGGTTGAGGCCGGCCACGAAGGCGAGCAGCCCGGCGGCCACCCAGCGGCCCTTCATCACGCAGTAGCAGCACCAGGCGGCGATCGCCACGAAGACGGACTCCGAGTACACCGCCCACTCCACGCCGGAGCCGGGCGCCACGGCCCACAGCCCGGCGGCGATCGTGCCGGCGCGGGCCCCCGCGAGCAGCGAGATCACCGCGTAGATGCCGGCGGCCGCGACGAAGGAGGCGATGACCGAGACCAGGATCCCGGATCCGTACAGACCGAGCCCGGTGACCTCGGAGGTACCCCGGATCAGGCCGGGGTAGAGGGGGAAGAAGGCGACGGAGTTCTGCTCGACCGTGAACATCCCGCCGGGATCGAGCCGCCGCAGCGGTCCGGGGTCGTACCCCTTCTCGGCGACCTGGAGGTACCACCAGCCGTCCCAGGTGGCGAGTACGTCCCACCAGTGCGCGCCGCCGCCGAAGCGGGGGTTCTTCCCGCGGTACTCGCCGGAGGCCATCAGCAGGATCGCGAAGACGACGGTGCCGACGAGCTTGGTGGCGCCGTAGAGGAGCAGGGGTGCGCCGTAGGGCCGGAGTCCGTCCGGGACGGCGATGCGCCGGGGTATCCGGGGTATCCGGGGCGTCCTGGACGGCTTGGCGCCCTCGTCGCCGGTCACTGCGGAATCCGTCGTCTCGGAACTGGCAGCCGTGCTCATGACTGTGGTCCCCCTCCGGCCCGATCACCGGGCCCCGGGCGGGGCGTCACAGTCCGGGTGATCGTGAAACATCTGCCATAAGATCCCCACAGCGTCGCACAGGCGGGCAAGCCCGCTGGGGACGGGGTTCGGCCGGGCTCGGCCGAACAGGAGATTTGGCGTGGTCATTGCCGCCCGGCGGGTGCCGGGCATTTGTTTTGACCGCAGCGTATGCGGTAGGTACGCTCAGACCTTGTGCCTGGGGTGTGCCCTGGCTCTGGTGCGTGCCTTCAACCGCACGGGGAGTCCGAGAGGGGCCACCGTAATCCGCGCTTCCTTCTGCCTCGCGGTGGGAGTCCGCTGGATTCGACACACCCGACCGCGTGGGTCGGCGACGTTCCAGGTTAGCTGTACCCATCGGCACACAGAAACCGGAGAAGTAGTGCCTACGATCCAGCAGCTGGTCCGTAAGGGCCGGCAGGACAAGGTCGAGAAGAACAAGACGCCCGCACTCGAGGGTTCCCCTCAGCGCCGGGGCGTCTGCACGCGTGTGTTCACGACCACCCCGAAGAAGCCGAACTCGGCCCTGCGTAAGGTCGCGCGTGTGCGTCTGACCAGCGGGATCGAGGTCACCGCTTACATTCCGGGTGAGGGACACAACCTGCAGGAGCACTCCATCGTGCTCGTGCGCGGCGGCCGTGTGAAGGACCTGCCGGGTGTTCGCTACAAGATCATCCGTGGCTCGCTCGACACCCAGGGTGTCAAGAACCGCAAGCAGGCCCGCAGCCGCTACGGCGCCAAGAAGGAGAAGTAAGAATGCCTCGTAAGGGCCCCGCCCCGAAGCGCCCGGTCATCATCGACCCGGTTTACGGCTCCCCTCTGGTGACCTCCCTGATCAACAAGGTGCTGCTGAACGGCAAGCGCTCCACCGCCGAGCGCATCGTGTACGGCGCCATGGAGGGCCTGCGCGACAAGACCGGTAACGACCCGGTCATCACGCTCAAGCGCGCTCTTGAGAACATCAAGCCGACCCTCGAGGTCAAGTCCCGCCGTGTCGGTGGCGCCACCTACCAGGTCCCGGTCGAGGTCAAGCCCGGCCGTGCCAACACCCTGGCGCTGCGCTGGCTGGTCGGTTACTCCCGCGCCCGTCGCGAGAAGACCATGACCGAGCGTCTGCTCAACGAACTCCTCGACGCCAGCAACGGCCTCGGTGCCGCTGTGAAGAAGCGCGAGGACACGCACAAGATGGCCGAGTCCAACAAGGCCTTCGCGCACTACCGCTGGTAGTCGCTACCCACATCGAGACCGAGAGAAGACTGAAGCCTTATGGCTACCACTTCGCTTGACCTGGCCAGGGTGCGCAACATCGGCATCATGGCCCACATCGACGCGGGCAAGACGACCACCACCGAGCGGATCCTGTTCTACACCGGTGTCTCCTACAAGATCGGTGAAGTCCACGACGGCGCTGCCACCATGGACTGGATGGAGCAGGAGCAGGAGCGTGGCATCACGATCACCTCGGCTGCCACCACCTGCCACTGGCCGCTGGAGAACGTCGACCACACCATCAACATCATCGACACCCCGGGGCACGTCGACTTCACCGTAGAGGTGGAGCGCTCCCTGCGTGTGCTCGACGGTGCCGTGACGGTGTTCGACGGCGTCGCCGGCGTCGAGCCCCAGTCCGAGACGGTGTGGCGTCAGGCGGACCGCTATGGCGTTCCGCGCATCTGCTTCGTGAACAAGCTCGACCGCACCGGTGCCGAGTTCCACCGCTGCGTCGACATGATCAGCGACCGTCTGGGCGCGCAGCCGCTGGTCATGCAGCTGCCGATCGGCGCCGAGGCCGACTTCAAGGGCGTCATCGACCTCGTGACGATGAAGGCCCTCGTCTGGTCCGCCGAGGCGACCAAGGGTGAGATGTACGACACCGTCGACATCCCGGACACCCACGCCGAGGCTGCCGAGGAGTACCGCGGCAAGCTGCTCGAGGCCGTGGCCGAGAACGACGAGGAGCTGATGGAGCTGTACCTGGAGGGCACCGAGCCCTCCGTGGAGCAGCTCTACGCGGCGATCCGCCGGATCACCATCGCGTCCGGCAAGGGCGGCGGCACCACCGTCACCCCCGTCTTCTGCGGTACCGCGTTCAAGAACAAGGGCGTTCAGCCCCTGCTCGACGCGGTCGTGCGCTACCTGCCCTCCCCGCTCGACGTCGAGGCCATCGAGGGCCACGACGTCAAGGACGCGGAGCAGGTCATCGCCCGTAAGCCGTCGGACGAAGAGCCGCTCGCCGCGCTGGCGTTCAAGATCATGAGCGACCCGCACCTCGGCAAGCTCACCTTCGTCCGCGTGTACTCCGGCCGCCTGGAGTCCGGCACCTCGGTGCTGAACTCCGTCAAGGGCAAGAAGGAGCGCATCGGCAAGATCTACCGCATGCACGCGAACAAGCGTGAGGAGATCGAGTCGGTGGGCGCCGGTGACATCGTCGCCGTCATGGGCCTGAAGCAGACCACCACCGGTGAGACGCTGTCCGACGACAAGAACCCGGTCATCCTGGAGTCCATGGACTTCCCGGCGCCGGTCATCCAGGTCGCCATCGAGCCCAAGTCGAAGGGCGACCAGGAGAAGCTGGGCGTCGCGATCCAGCGCCTGGCCGAGGAGGACCCGTCCTTCCAGGTCCACTCGGACGAGGAGACCGGCCAGACCATCATCGGCGGCATGGGCGAACTGCACCTCGAGGTGCTGGTCGACCGTATGCGCCGTGAGTTCAAGGTCGAGGCCAACGTCGGCAAGCCGCAGGTCGCGTACCGCGAGACCATCCGCAAGTCGGTCGAGAAGGTCGAGTTCACCCACAAGAAGCAGACGGGTGGTACCGGCCAGTTCGCTCGCGTGATCATCGCGATCGAGCCGATCGAGGGCGGCGACGCCTCGTACGAGTTCGTCAACAAGGTCACCGGTGGCCGTGTGCCGAAGGAGTACATCCCTTCGGTCGACGCCGGTGCGCAGGAGGCCATGCAGTTCGGCATCCTCGCCGGTTACGAGATGACCGGTGTGCGCGTGACCCTGCTCGACGGTGCCTACCACGAGGTCGACTCCTCCGAGCTCGCGTTCAAGATCGCCGGTTCGCAGGCCTTCAAGGAGGCCGCGCGCAAGGCCAGCCCCGTGCTGCTCGAGCCGATGATGGCCGTCGAGGTCACCACGCCCGAGGACTACATGGGCGAGGTCATCGGTGACATCAACTCCCGCCGTGGCCAGATCCAGGCCATGGAGGAGCGGGCCGGTGCCCGCGTCGTGAAGGGCCTCGTGCCCCTTTCGGAGATGTTCGGCTACGTCGGGGACCTCCGCAGCAAGACGTCGGGTCGCGCAAGCTACTCGATGCAGTTCGACTCCTACGCCGAGGTTCCGCGGAACGTCGCCGAGGAGATCATCGCGAAGGCCAAGGGCGAGTAACGCACCGCGTTCATACGCCGTAGGCTTGACTCCGGAGCCTCACGGGACATTCACCCCATTCGCGGGTGAATGTCCCGGGGCCCGGGACTTAACAGCAAAGATCACCTGGCGCCGATGAAGTAAGGCGTACAGAACCACTCCACAGGAGGACCCCAGTGGCGAAGGCGAAGTTCGAGCGGACTAAGCCGCACGTCAACATCGGCACCATCGGTCACATCGACCACGGTAAGACGACCCTCACGGCCGCCATTACCAAGGTGCTGCACGACGCGTACCCGGAGCTGAACGAGGCCACCCCGTTCGACAACATCGACAAGGCGCCGGAAGAGCGTCAGCGCGGTATCACCATCTCCATCGCGCACGTCGAGTACCAGACCGAGGCGCGTCACTACGCCCACGTCGACTGCCCGGGTCACGCGGACTACATCAAGAACATGATCACCGGTGCCGCGCAGATGGACGGCGCGATCCTGGTGGTCGCCGCCACCGACGGCCCGATGCCGCAGACCAAGGAGCACGTGCTCCTGGCCCGCCAGGTCGGCGTGCCGTACATCGTGGTCGCCCTGAACAAGGCGGACATGGTGGACGACGAGGAGATCCTGGAGCTCGTCGAGCTCGAGGTCCGTGAGCTGCTCTCCGAGTACGAGTTCCCGGGCGACGACCTGCCGGTCGTCAAGGTCTCCGCGCTCAAGGCCCTCGAGGGCGAGCAGGAGTGGGTCGACTCCGTCCTCAACCTGATGAAGGCTGTCGACGAGTCCGTCCCGCAGCCCGAGCGTGACGTCGACAAGCCGTTCCTGATGCCGATCGAGGACGTCTTCACGATCACCGGTCGCGGTACGGTCGTCACCGGCCGTATCGAGCGTGGTGTCCTCAAGGTCAACGAGACCGTCGACATCATCGGCATCAAGACCGAGAAGACCACCACCACGGTCACCGGTATCGAGATGTTCCGCAAGCTCCTCGACGAGGGCCAGGCCGGTGAGAACGTCGGTCTGCTGCTTCGCGGCATCAAGCGCGAGGACGTCGAGCGCGGCCAGTGCATCATCAAGCCGGGCTCTGTCACCCCGCACACCGAGTTCGAGGCCCAGGCCTACATCCTGTCGAAGGACGAGGGTGGTCGCCACACCCCGTTCTTCAACAACTACCGCCCGCAGTTCTACTTCCGTACGACTGACGTGACCGGTGTCGTGCACCTCCCCGAGGGCACCGAGATGGTCATGCCGGGCGACAACACCGAGATGCGCGTCGAGCTGATCCAGCCCGTCGCCATGGAGGAGGGCCTGAAGTTCGCCATCCGTGAGGGTGGCCGGACCGTGGGCGCCGGCCAGGTCACCAAGATCGTCAAGTAAGTACCGCTTGCTTGAGGGTCGCCTGACCTGACAAGGCCTGAAGGGGCCCGTACGACTTCGGTCGTACGGGCCCCTTTGCCGTGCCCGGCCACGCTCGAACAATGCGGAAGGGTGTCCTGAACCCGAGTGAAACCTGGTCGAACACTGTGCGGCGAATTGGCGAGGGTTATCTCAACTTCCCCGCGCGCACGGGGGGATTGTTCTTTTCTGTCCCCGTGGGGCGGAAAGTGCCGACGTAGCGTGAACCGTCGTTCAGTGGCCGTCGGGCCCCGAGTCTCTCCCGAGGATGGCTAGGACTTCCCTATGCAGGGTGCGCGCAGCGGATTGTCGATACCCATGCCGGTGGCGGTGGCCGAACGCCCGCCACAGCCGGCGGGCGCGTCGAAGGTGGACACCTCGGCGCGCGCCCCCAGGCGGCGACCCCGGCTGTACGTCGTCGACGGCATCCGACTCGTCGCCGCGCTGATGGTCGTCCTGCACCACTTCGCCGGCACCCGACGGGCCAATGAGCCGGGCAACGTCATCTGGGACCGCCCGGTCTCGGAGCTCATGCCGACCGTGTTCCGCGTCGCTTCCTTCGGCTGGATCGGCGTCGAGATCTTCTTCGTGATCAGCGGCTTCGTGATCTGCATGTCGTGCTGGGGCCGCACGCCGAAGGACTTCTTCGTCTCGCGCGTGATCCGCCTGTACCCCGCGTACTGGTTCGCCGTCTTCTTCACCACGGCCGTGCTGGTGCTGCTGCCGGGTGTGCAGGAGCGGCTGCGGCTGCGGGAGGTCCTGTTCAACCTGACGATGCTGCAGGCCGGCTCAAAGGTCCCGAACGTCGACCCCGTGTACTGGACGCTCTGGTCGGAGCTGCGCTTCTACCTGCTGTTCCTCGTCGTCGTCGCCATGGGCCTGACGTACCGCCGGGTCGTCGTCTTCTGCTGCGTCTGGGGCGCGGCGGCGATGCTGGCCCCGATCTCCAAGTTCCCGCTGCTGACGCTGGTGGCCGACCCGAGCGCAGCCTGGTACTTCATCGCGGGTCTCGCCCTCTACCTGATGCACCGCTTCGGCCAGGACCTGCTGCTGTGGGGCATCCTCGCGATGTCGTGGCTGATGGGCCAGCTGGAGCTGGGGGAGCGGGTCGAGTACGAGCAGGTCAGCAGCTGGCGCGGCGCGGTCGTCCTCTTCACCCTCTTCATGCTGCTGATGGTGGGCATCGCGCTCGGCTGGACCGACCGCATCCGCTGGAAGTGGCTGGTGACGGCGGGCTGCCTGACGTACCCGCTCTACCTCACGCACTACCTCGCCGGCATCGTCCTCATCCACCACCTCCGCGGCACCATGGACCCCCGCCTGCTGGTCGCGGTCCTGGTCGCGGGGTTCCTGGTACTGAGCTGGCTGGTGCACCGGTTCGTGGAGCGGCCGGTGGCGCGGGCGTTGAAGCGGGGGCTGGAGTCGTCGTTCGCGCGGTTGCGGAGTTTTCAGCGGGCGGCTTGAGCCGTTGTGCGGTTGTGCGTATGCGCGGTTGTGCGTATGCCGGAGGCGAGGTAGGCCGGGCGGTGCCGGGGTCCGGCAGGGCGTAGGCACACTTGTACGAGGGGATGCCGGCGTCTGGAGTGATCACGCACGTTGTCGTGCCGCATCAGATCCTTCCCCGAGGGTGAGCCCGTGAGCCCCGTCCTCCCCGCAGCCAGGCGAGGAACCCTCGATGACCGACGAGCAGTTGGAAGCGTTGCTCCGCGACGCCGCCGAGGACGGGGGCCGCGACGCCGCGAAGGAACCGTCCGCGCGAGCACGGATGGTGGTCCGGCGGGTGCGCGAGCAGGGCCAGCCGGCGACCCCTCCGGGATGGCGTAGAGGTCCTGCCTGGCACGAGGCCGACGGGCGGGCCCGCCGAAGAGGCACGCTGGGCGCGGCGGCGAGGCGTACTTCAGCGTCGCCTGCGAGAACGACGGTTCCTGCACCCGTCCTTCCCGGCGACCGCTCCCGCCGGCCCCGTGCCCACGGCTCAGGCCCGCGATCCGTACGACCGGAGACACCCCTGGGGGAGATGGCCGGCGGAGACGAGTGCGCGACGATCACCCGGAGCTGGCCGGCGCCGTACGCGGTCCGAGGCGGTGGCGCGCAGGTGACGTAGGGCCGGCTCCGGTGGCTGAACGTGGGCGGGTCCGGGGTCGGCGCCCGGACCCGCCAACTGGTCAGTGGCTCACACCCGCTGCCACAGAGCCGGGACGTTCGGCGGCTCCCAGCCCACCTGTGCCTGGTGGCCCTGGAGGCAGCGGTAGCCGGCGCCGCCGTACGTCACCGTGTCGCCCGCCTGGTAGACGGTGCCGGCCGTCCAGGTGCCGCCGGGGTCGCCGGGGTCTCCCGGGTCCGTCGTGGTTCTGAGGGTGAGGCCGTAGTTCTGGAGCAGCGGGTTGATCGGCTGGAAGAATGTCGTACCGCCGCTGCTGCAGTTGCCCGAGCCGCCCGACGTCACGCCCTGGGCCTGGCTGCCGGAGATGTACGAGCCGCCGGAGTCGCCGGGTTCGGCGCAGACCGAGGTGCGGGTGACGCCGGTGATGGTGCCCTCCGGGTAGGTGACGCTGGTGTTGTGCTGCTGGATCGTGCCGCAGTGCCAGCCGGTGGTGGAGCCGGAGCGGCAGACGGAGGCACCCACCGGGGCCTGTGTGGAGCCGGTGACCTGGACGTTCTGGCCGCCCGCGCCTCTCACGTAGGGCGTCGCCGTCCACTGCGAGTTGGTGGCGACCCACGCCATGTCCCGGCCGGGGAAGATCGAGCCCTGGAAGGTGCCCTGCGCCACCCGGTTGTGGCCGGTGGTGCTCGCGCCGGTCCGGCCGCAGTGGCCGGCGGTGGCGAAGCCCTGCTGGGTGCCTCTGGTGACGGAGAAGCCGATCGAGCAGCGCCCGCTGTTGTTGATGTAGTACGCCTCGCCGCCACGCAGGTCGTACAGGGTGCGAGGCATCTCGGCGGTCCTCTCGATGCGGGTGAGGGAGCGGTCGACGCCGGCCGCGTCCAGGAGGGTGCGGGCCGCTGCCGGGCGTACGGCCTGCACCACGACGGTGTTGCCGCGCACGTCCACGTACCAGACCGGCGCGTCGGTGGTGCCCTGCTGTCCGGCCGCCCGGTCCAGGCGGGCCTTGGCGGCGTCCAGGTCGGCGAGGGAGTGTCGGACGACCGTCGCCTTCGCGCCCCGCGCCTCGATCAGGCGTACGTCGGTGGCGTCCGTGGTGGCCACGGTGAGGGTGCCGGACTCGGCGCCGCCCACCCAGGCGCCCGCGAAGTCGCCGCCGAG
Source organism: Streptomyces sp. NPDC047706 (assembly GCF_043204795.1). Taxonomy (NCBI): domain Bacteria; kingdom Bacillati; phylum Actinomycetota; class Actinomycetes; order Kitasatosporales; family Streptomycetaceae; genus Streptomyces; species Streptomyces sp. NPDC047706. Next base: position 51,761 of record NZ_JBIDCW010000007.1, read on the forward strand.
CGCGGCGCGCAGGCGGCCCGCGGTGGACCCGGCTTCCGCCTCGTTGGCAAGGCGCCGCTCCGCCTGCCGCCTGTCCAGGCCGAGGTCGCGCGCCATGGCACGGAGCAGGGCGGGGGGAGCGGCGTCGGTGCGCAGCGTCTCGGCGGCCGAGGGGGCCGGGGCGGCCGGGGCGGCCGGGGCCGGAGGGGCTGAGGGGACGGGCGGTACGGCGGCGCCCGCGCTCGCGGAGCCGCTGAGCCCGGCCACGAGCAGGGCGGCCGTCGCCGCCACGGCGGCACCCGCGGCTCTGGCACGGGTGTGTCGCTGGAGCATGGGGGATCTCCTCGGTCTCGGTCTCGCTCGGTGGGGAGGTGCCGAAACCGTAGGAAGGGTCAACAGGCCTGCATAAGACGTCGGTTGACCCTCTCCCCGGCGTTATGGAACAGCGTCAGGGCATGCGGCGCGCGGCCAGCCACTCGGTGTAGCTGTCGCTGCGTGCCGCCACGCTCGCGTGCGCCGTCCGCGCCTGCGCGAGCACGGTGGCGGCGGTGTCCGCGTCCTGCGCCACCGCATGCCAGCCGAGCAGATGCCGCCAGGCCAGCGGCGTATCGCGCAGTGGCCGGGTGACGATCCCCGGCGTGCTCGGGAACGTGGCCCGGCACAGCCCCACCGCCCGCCCCACCTGCACCAAATGCACCACCGACGAGGTGTCCGTCTCGTACATCCGGCGAGGTGTGAACCCCGCTCGGGCGCAGGATGCGGTGAAGCAGTCCCCGAAACACCCGTCGCCGGGTACGCACGCCCACTGCGCGTCAAAGAGCTCGTTCAGCCCGACCTCGCGCGCGGCGGCGAGGGCGTGCGCCTCGGACACCATGACGAACACCGGATCGACGGCGACCTCGCACCAGGCCAGCCCGTCGGCGCCGGGCGGCGCGGCCGATCCGCAGGTCCCGGCGAGCGCGAAGTCCAGGCGCCCCTCGGCGAGCAGATCGGCCAGCTGCCGCTCGGACCACGAGGCGCAGGTCGTCACACGGGCCTCGGGCATCACGTCTGCCAGCCGGTCCACCAGGGCACCCAGCAGCGGCCCGTGGGTGCCGCCCAGCCGGAAAGCGGCCGCCCCGCCCGGGGAGCGGGCGAACCGCGCCGCCTCCTGCTGCAGTTCGGTCACCGCGGGCAGCACGACACGGGTGCGTTCGAGCACCAGCTCACCGAGCGGCGTTGCCCGCACCCCGTGCCGGCCTCGCTCGAACAACGTACCGCCCAGGGCCCGCTCGATGCGCTTGAGCTGTGCGCTCAGCGCGGGCTGTGCGAGCCCGAGCGCCGTCGCCGCCCTGGTGAGACTCCCGGCGTCGGCGATGGCACGGACCGTCTTCAGATGCCGCAACTCCAGCTCCATGAGCCGAGCTTGCGGCGGGGGCGGGGTGGGGGCAAGGGGTTGGTACAGACCAGTTGGGCGGTCTCCTGGTGCCGGATCGGACAGCCGCGGCCGGCTCGGGCCGCCTGTTCCTGAACGTACGCGGCGGGTAGGCCGTACCAGCGATCGTGCCGGATCAACGGGCGCGCCGTGGCTGCGGGCGCGCTCGATCCGCGATGGTGCCGGAATCAGTGATCGTGCCGGACGCGAGCGGTGGTGCGGGCGAGCGGTGGTGCGGTACCTGTGATCGTGCCGTGTGTGCCGTGTGTGCCCTGATGCCGTGATGCCGTGGTGCCGTGGTGCTGTGGTGCCGTGGTGCCGTGGTGCTGTGGTGCCGTGGACGCGGTGGTGCTGTGCCGTCCGTGGCCCATCAGCATCGCGCCGTGCCACCGGCCGTGCCGGACAGCGGTACGTCGGACAGCGGCGTGCCGGACAGGAAAGGGAGCCCGTGACGAAGCGACGCGACGAGACCAGGACGGCGGACGTGCTGCACCGCCTGCGCACCGAGATCGAGGACCGCAACCCCGCGCAGCCGGAGTTCCTCCAGGCCGTCGCCGAAGTGCTGGAGACGCTGGCGCCGGTGCTCGCGGCCCGGCCGGAGTACGCGGAGCCGGGTCTCGTCGAGCGGCTGTGCGAGCCGGAGCGGCAGATCATCTTCCGGGTGCCGTGGCACGACGACCGGGGCCGGGTGCACGTCAACCGCGGCTTCCGCGTGGAGTTCAACAGCGCACTGGGTCCGTACAAGGGCGGCCTGCGCTTCCACCCCTCGGTGAACCTCGGCATCGTCAAGTTCCTCGGCTTCGAGCAGATCTTCAAGAACGCGCTGACGGGTCTCGGCATCGGCGGCGGCAAGGGCGGCAGCGACTTCGACCCGAGGGGGCGCAGCGACGCGGAGGTCATGCGCTTCTGCCAGTCCTTCATGACGGAACTGCACCGCCACATCGGCGAGCAGACGGACGTGCCGGCGGGTGACATCGGCGTCGGGGGCAGGGAGATCGGCTACCTCTTCGGCCAGTACCGCCGGATCACCAACCGCTGGGAGGCCGGAGTGCTCACCGGCAAGGGGCCGGGCTGGGGCGGCTCGCTGATCCGCCCGGAGGCGACGGGTTACGGCAACGTCCTGTTCACGGCGGCGATGCTGCGGGAACGCGGCGAGGACCTGGAAGGCCAGACGGTGGTCGTGTCGGGCTCGGGGAACGTCGCGATCCACACCATCGAGAAGCTGACGGCCCTCGGCGCGAACCCCCTCACATGTTCGGACTCCTCCGGCTACGTGGTCGACGACAAGGGTGTCGACCTGGAGTTGCTGCGGCAGGTCAAGGAGGTGGAGCGCGGCCGGGTCGGCACATACGCGCAGCGGCGGGGCGCCTCCGCGCGGTTCGTGCCGGACGGCCGGGTCTGGGAGGTCCCGGCCGACGTCGCCCTGCCGTCCGCGACCCAGAACGAACTCGACGAGAACGACGCCGCGACCCTGATCCGCAACGGCGTGAAGGCGGTCTCGGAGGGCGCGAACATGCCGGCGACGCCGGGGGCCGTCCAGCTGTTCCAGCAGTCCGGGGTCGCGTTCGGTCCCGCCAAGGCGGCGAACGCCGGCGGCGTGGCGGTCAGCGCCCTGGAGATGGCCCAGAACGCGTCCCGTACGTCCTGGCCCGCGGCCCGCGTCGAGGAGGAGCTCGCCCGCGTCATGACCGGCATCCACACCACCTGCCGCGAGACCGCCGCCCGCTACGGCAGCCCCGGCGACTACGTCACGGGCGCGAACATCGCCGGCTTCGAGCGGGTGGCGGAGGCGATGGTGGCTCAGGGAGTCGTCTGAGGGGACGCGGGCGAGCGGGTCCCTGTCCCCGGCCGGGCGCAGGCGGATCAAGCGGGATCAGGCGTGGTCAGGCGGCATCAGATGCGGTGGGCCGTGTGCAGCCTGGTGGCGTACGTGCCCGTGCCGTCCAGGAGCGACGCGCCACCGAGGTCCGACATGGTGGGGCCGTTGACCGTCTTGCGGCTGGAGAGGGCGCGGCGCCCGCCCGCCGCGTCCTCGCCGAGGTAGATGCCGACGTGGTCGACCGTGGCCGCCGTGGTGTCGTCGCCCGAGTCGGCGTTGAACAGGACCAGGTCGCCGGGCTGGAGCAGGGGCGCCGCGGGCGGGTGCGTGCCGTCGGTGCGGGCGAGGCGTACGCCGGGCGCGTACTCCGCCATGTCGCGGGACTTGCGGGGTATCCGCGTGCCGGAGGTGTCCCGGCCCGCGGCCAACGGTATGCCCAGGTGGTAGCCGTACACCATCCGCGTGCAGCCCGAGCGGTCCAGGTTGCCGGCCTGCTTGCCGGACGGGCCCGTGTGGGCGCCGTCGGGGAAGGTCCAGCCGATGTCCATGTACTCGTGGAAGTCGGCGCCCCCGTAGCGGTTGCCCTGCGGGTCGAGGTGGCCGTGGCCGGACTCGCCGAGGACCTGCCTGCCCTCGGCCGGTCCGGAGCCCGCGACGACGGCGGGGCGCCGGTGAGGAACATCGCCGCGTGGGCCAGGACGTCCGGCGCGGTGGAGCCCGCCCAGCCGCGCACGGTCCTTTCGAGCTCCGGCGTCCAGGTGCCGTCGAAGGGCTCCGGCAGTACCCGCACCCAGTCGCCGTGGGTGACGGTCGGCGGTGCCGCCCAGGTCGCGGCGCTCACCTCGAAGTGGCTGACGAGCAGTCCGATCGGCAGGTTGGTGCAGCCGTCGTTGGCAAGCGCGCGCAGGCCGGTCCGCCCCTTGCCCAAGGTGGCGTCGGTGACGTCGGCGGCCCATCCGGAGGGTTCCGCTCGGGCCGAGCGCCAGGCCTTGACCCGGATACGGGTGCCCTCGCGGCGGACCCGGATCGTCCAGTCGGTGCCCGCGGGGACACCGGTGGCGAGGGTGACGGCGGAGGTCAGCTGACTGACCGCGTCGTCGACCTCCTTCTCGACCCGCAGTTCGACCGCGCCGGTGGTGAGGAAGGACAGCCGCGCCCGGTAGTTGTTGTGGGTGTCCTGGTAGCCGAAGGACAGCGCGTATGCAGCGGCTCGACGGCATGCAGCGGCTCGGCGGCTCGCGCCCCGGGGCGGCGGCCAGGCCGCTGAACGGGACGGACGCGGCCGAGACAGCGAGGGCGGCGAGCAGGCCGCGCCGGGAGGCGGTCGACATGGCGACCATGATCCACGCGGGCGGTAAGCGGAAGACGCCGTTCCGCCGAGGCGGGGGCGGCGGCGCGGACCGGCCCCGGCGCGGGGCGTCGTACCTGATCGGCGTAGCGGCGCGCGGCCGGGGCGGGCGGACGGATCGGTCGCGCCTTACGGTCCCCGTATGAAGAGGACCCCGGCATGACGTGGACCCCCGCATGAAGCCCAGGAGCGGCGTCGGGCTCACCTCCGCCATGGTCGTGCTCACCCTGACGACCGGCATGATCGAGGCGGTCAGCTTTCTCGTGCTGGGCCCGGCCTTCACGGCCGTGCAGACCGGCAACATCCTCTTCCTCGCCTTCGCGCTCGCCGGCGCGGCCGACCTCCCCCCGGCACCGGCCGCCGTCTCGTGCGCGGGCTTCGTGGCCGGCGCGGTGGCCGGTTCCCTGTTCGAGGCGGTCGTCGACGTCCGGGGCCGCCGCTGGTTGGTGCCCGGCCTGATCACCGAGGCGCTGCTCCTGGTGTGCGGCGGCCTGGTCGCGTGGCGCGTCGGCGCCGTCGATCCGGGGGGACCCGTCACCCGTCACCACCTGGCCGCGATCGCCCTGGTGGCCGCGGCCATGGGCGTACGCAACGTCACGACCATGCGGGTCAAGGTGCCCGACGTACCCACCACCGTCTCCACCCGCGCCCTGACAGCCCTGCTCGGCGGGCTCACTCCGGCCGCGGGCCACCGCATCGGGTCGGGCCTGCGTCACGAGGGCCGCCGCTTCGCGTCGGTCGCCGCCATGTTCGCCGGCGGCCTGCTGGGAGCCTGGCTCCTGTACGCGGAGGTACGCCCGGCGATCGTCCTGCTCATCCCCGCCGCGCTGGTCCTGGCCCTGGGCCTGACGTTCTGGGCGCTGCCCCGGCACCGGGTGTGGGAGACCGGGTGAGCGGCGGCCGCAGGCGCGCGGCCGAGCGGGCGGGGGCGCCGCGGACGGGGGTTTGACCCGCGTCACGCCCGGGGTATTCTCTCCGGCTCGATTGGCGTCGGTGCTGCCCCATATGGCAGACTGTCCGAGTTGCTCGGTCGAGTGTTGATGCTGCGCGCCTCCCGCCGGGAGGACCGGAAGCGAGTCCCACAGTACTCGTCGTCCCCATGTGGGACGGACGTACGGGAATCTTCCGGGAAGCGTGGGCGCGGCACCGGCCAGGCGCCCGGTGGGCCTCTCGCCCCCGGTTCACGGTTCCGGCAGGGCTGTGTGCAATCCCGCAGGGATGTTCGAACAAGGGACATCTGTGTCAGCGAGAGTGCGACACGCCCGACCGCGTGGGTCGGAGAAGAGGACGGGAACACCGGGTTCCAGAGCTGTAGAGAGACAGGACTACGAAGTAGCCATGGCGGGACAGAAGATCCGCATCCGGCTCAAGGCCTACGACCACGAGGTCATCGACTCCTCGGCGAAGAAGATCGTCGAGACGGTGACCCGCACTGGTGCGTCGGTCGCGGGCCCGGTGCCGCTGCCCACTGAGAAGAACGTGTACTGCGTCATCAAGTCGCCGCACAAGTACAAGGACTCGCGCGAGCACTTCGAGATGCGCACGCACAAGCGCCTGATCGACATCCTCGACCCGACCCCCAAGACCGTTGACTCTCTGATGCGACTCGACCTCCCGGCCGGTGTCGACATCGAGATCAAGCTCTGAGGCCGGTGATCTGAGAGATGGCTAAGCAGATCAAGGGCATCCTGGGCGAGAAGCTCGGTATGACGCAGGTGTGGGACGAGAACAACCGTGTTGTTCCGGTCACCGTCGTCAAGGCCGGGCCCAACGTCGTCACCCAGGTCCGTACGAACGACGCCGACGGCTACGAGTCCGTCCAGATCGCCTTCGGCGAGATCGACCCGCGCAAGGTGAACAAGCCCCTCAAGGGCCACTTCGCCAAGGCCGACGTCACCCCCCGTCGCCACCTCGTCGAGATCCGCACCGCGGACGCCTCCGAGTACACGCTGGGCCAGGAGATCACCGCCGAGGTGTTCGAGGCCGGCGTGAAGGTCGACGTGACCGGCAAGAGCAAGGGCAAGGGCTTCGCCGGTGTCATGAAGCGCCACAACTTCCGTGGCCTCGGCGCCGGACACGGCACCCAGCGCAAGCACCGCTCGCCCGGTTCCATCGGTGGCTGCGCCACCCCGGGCCGCGTGTTCAAGGGCCTCCGCATGGCGGGTCGCATGGGCAACGAGCGGGTCACCACCCAGAACCTGACCGTCCACGCCGTTGACGCGGAGAAGGGTCTGCTGCTCATCAAGGGCGCGGTTCCCGGTCCGAACGGCGGCCTCGTCCTGGTCCGCACCGCGGCCAAGGGGGCCTGAGGTAACCGATGAGCACTGTTGACATCCTTTCGCCGGCGGGCGACAAGGCCGGTTCCGTCGAGCTCCCCGCGGAGATCTTCGGCGTTGAGAAGGTCAGCATTCCGCTGATCCACCAGGTCGTCGTCGCGCAGCTGGCCGCGGCCCGTCAGGGCACGCACAAGACCAAGACCCGTGGCGAGGTCCGCGGCGGTGGCAAGAAGCCGTACCGCCAGAAGGGCACCGGTCGCGCCCGTCAGGGTTCGACCCGCGCGCCGCAGTTCGCCGGTGGTGGCGTCGTGCACGGTCCCGTGCCGCGTGACTACTCGCAGCGGACCCCGAAGAAGATGAAGGCTGCCGCCCTGCGTCACGCCCTCACCGACCGGGCCCGCCACAACCGCATCCACGTCGTCTCCGGCGTCGTCGAGGGTGAGAACCCGTCGACGAAGGCCGCCCGGACGCTGTTCGGCAAGATCTCGGAGCGCAAGAACCTGCTCCTGGTCGTCGACCGCGCCGACGAGGCCGCGTGGCTGTCCGCCCGTAACCTGCCCCAGGTCCACATCCTGGAGCCGGGCCAGCTGAACACGTACGACGTTCTCGTCTCGGACGACGTGGTCTTCACCAAGGCCGCTTTCGAGTCCTTCGTGTCGGGCCCGAAGGCCGATGACACCGAAGGGAGCGAGGCCTGATGGCTATCCGTCACCCCGCCATTGCCTCGAAGGCCGCCAAGGCCGCCAAGGCCGCGCGCGTCGCCAAGGCGCGCCGCCACGAGGCCGAGGGCAAGAACACCGTCGTCACCCCGGCGAGCAAGGCCTTCACGGACCCCCGTGACGTCCTGCTGAAGCCGGTCGTGTCCGAGAAGAGCTACGCGCTTCTCGACGAGGGCAAGTACACGTTCATCGTGGCCCCGAACGCCAACAAGACCCAGATCAAGCAGGCCGTCCAGGCGGTCTTCTCGGTCAAGGTCACCGGCGTGAACACGATCAACCGCCAGGGCAAGCGCAAGCGGACCCGCACCGGCTTCGGCCAGCGAGCCGCGACGAAGCGCGCGATCGTGACCCTCGCCGAGGGCGACCGTATCGACATCTTCGGCGGTCCGGCCTCCTGACGGAGGTCTGGAGCGTCCAGATAATCGGAATCTTCCGAGGACTGAGAGACAATGGGAATCCGCAAGTACAAGCCGACGACTCCGGGCCGTCGTGGCTCCAGCGTCGCCGACTTCGTCGAGGTCACGCGGTCCACGCCGGAGAAGTCGCTGGTCCGCCCGCTGCACAGCAAGGGCGGCCGTAACAACGCCGGTCGTGTGACCGTTCGCCACCAGGGTGGCGGACACAAGCGCGCCTACCGCGTGATCGACTTCCGTCGTCACGACAAGGACGGCGTGCCGGCGAAGGTCGCGCACATCGAGTACGACCCCAACCGCACCGCGCGTATCGCGCTGCTGCACTACGCCGACGGCGAGAAGCGCTACATCCTCGCCCCGCGCAACCTGCAGCAGGGTGACCGCGTCGAGAACGGTCCCGGGGCCGACATCAAGCCGGGCAACAACCTGGCGCTGCGCAACATCCCGGTCGGTACCACGATCCACGCGATCGAGCTCCGTCCCGGTGGCGGTGCCAAGTTCGCCCGCTCCGCCGGTGCCTCCGTGCAGCTGCTCGCGAAGGAGGGCTCGATGGCCCACCTGCGCATGCCGTCCGGAGAGATCCGCCTGGTCGACGTGCGCTGCCGCGCCACCGTCGGCGAGGTCGGCAACGCCGAGCAGTCGAACATCAACTGGGGCAAGGCGGGCCGCAAGCGCTGGCTGGGCGTTCGCCCGACCGTGCGTGGTGTGGTCATGAACCCGGTGGACCACCCGCACGGTGGTGGTGAGGGCCGGACCTCCGGTGGTCGTCACCCCGTGTCCCCGTGGGGCAAGAAGGAAGGCCGTACTCGTTCGCCCAAGAAGGCGTCGAACAAGTACATCGTCCGCCGCCGCAAGACGAACAAGAAGCGCTAAGGACGGGTTGAGATGCCTCGTAGCTTGAAGAAGGGGCCCTTCGTCGACGACCACCTGATGAAGAAGGTGGACGCCCAGAACGAAGCCGGCACCAAGAACGTCATCAAGACCTGGTCCCGTCGCTCGATGATCGTGCCGGCCATGCTCGGCCACACGCTCGCGGTGCACAACGGCAAGACCCACATCCCGGTGTTCGTCACCGAGTCGATGGTCGGCCACAAGCTCGGCGAGTTCTCGCCGACGCGCACCTTCCGGGGCCACGTCAAGGACGACCGGAAGTCGAAGCGCCGCTAACGCGGATCGCATTCAGACAAAGAAACCTGAAAGGGACAACCATGGAAGCCAGGGCCCAGGCGCGGTACATCCGCGTCACGCCCATGAAGGCCCGCCGTGTGGTGGACCTCATCCGTGGCATGGACGCCACGGAGGCCCAGGCGGTCCTGCGATTCGCTCCGCAGGCCGCCTCCGTACCGGTAGGCAAGGTGCTCGACAGCGCCATTGCCAACGCCGCGCACAACTACGACCACACCGACGCCGACAGCCTCTTCATCTCCGAGGCGTACGTCGACGAGGGCCCGACCCTGAAGCGGTTCCGGCCGCGCGCCCAGGGCCGTGCCTACCGGATCCGCAAGCGGACCAGCCACATCACCGTGGTCGTCAGCAGCAAGGAAGGAACCCGGTAATGGGCCAGAAGGTTAACCCGCATGGGTTCCGGCTCGGTGTCACCACGGACTTCAAGTCCCGGTGGTACGCCGACAAGCTGTACAAGGACTACGTCAAGGAAGACGTCGCCATCCGCCGGATGATGACGTCCGGCATGGAGCGCGCCGGTATCTCCAAGGTGGAGATCGAGCGCACCCGTGACCGCGTCCGCGTCGACATCCACACCGCTCGCCCGGGCATCGTCATCGGCCGCCGCGGCGCCGAGGCCGACCGCATCCGCGGCGACCTGGAGAAGCTGACCGGCAAGCAGGTCCAGCTGAACATCCTCGAGGTCAAGAACCCCGAGACCGATGCCCAGCTGGTCGCCCAGGCTGTCGCCGAGCAGCTCTCCTCCCGCGTCTCCTTCCGCCGGGCCATGCGCAAGAGCATGCAGTCCGCCATGAAGGCCGGCGCCAAGGGCATCAAGATCCAGTGCGGTGGCCGCCTCGGCGGCGCCGAGATGTCCCGCTCGGAGTTCTACCGCGAGGGCCGTGTGCCCCTGCACACGCTCCGCGCGAACGTGGACTACGGCTTCTTCGAGGCCAAGACGACCTTCGGCCGCATCGGTGTGAAGGTCTGGATCTACAAGGGCGACGTCAAGAACATCGCCGAGGTCCGCGCCGAGAACGCTGCCGCCCGTGCGGGTAACCGCCCGGCTCGCGGTGGCGGCGCCGACCGCCCGGCCCGTGGTGGCCGTGGCGGCGAGCGTGGCGGGCGCGGTCGCAAGCCGCAGCAGGCTGCCGGTTCCGAGGCCCCCAAGGCCGAGGCCCCCGCGGCTGCCGCTCCGGCTGAGAGCACCGGAACGGAGGCCTGACCGACATGCTGATCCCCCGTAGGGTCAAGCACCGCAAGCAGCACCACCCGAAGCGCAACGGTATGTCCAAGGGTGGAACGCAGGTTGCGTTCGGCGAGTACGGCATCCAGGCGCTGACCCCGGCGTACGTGACGAACCGCCAGATCGAAGCGGCTCGTATCGCCATGACCCGTCACATCAAGCGTGGCGGCAAGGTCTGGATCAACATCTACCCGGACCGCCCCCTCACCAAGAAGCCTGCCGAGACCCGCATGGGTTCCGGTAAGGGTTCCCCGGAGTGGTGGGTCGCCAACGTCAAGCCCGGACGCGTGATGTTCGAGCTTTCGTACCCCAACGAGAAGATCGCCCGTGAGGCGCTGACCCGTGCGGCCCACAAGCTGCCGATGAAGTGCCGGATCGTCAAGCGCGAGGCAGGTGAAGCGTGATGTCGGCCGGTACCAAGGCGTCCGAGCTGCGCGAGCTGGGCAACGAGGAGCTTCTGGCGAAGCTCCGCGAGGCCAAGGAAGAGCTGTTCAATCTCCGCTTCCAGGCGGCGACCGGCCAGCTCGAGAACCATGGCCGTCTCAAGGCGGTCCGCAAGGACATCGCCCGGATCTACACCCTCATGCGTGAGCGTGAGCTCGGCATCGAGACGGTGGAGAACGCCTGATGAGCGAGAACAACGTGACTGAGAACACCGAGGCACGCGGCTTCCGTAAGACCCGTGAGGGTCTTGTCGTCAGCGACAAGATGGACAAGACCGTCGTCGTCGCTGTCGAGGACCGCGTCAAGCACGCGCTGTACGGCAAGGTCATCCGCCGTACGAACAAGCTCAAGGCGCACGACGAGCAGAACGCCGCGGGCGTCGGCGACCGTGTCCTCCTCATGGAGACCCGGCCGCTGTCCGCGACGAAGCGCTGGCGCGTCGTCGAGATCCTCGAGAAGGCCAAGTAATCCCTCCTAGGGGGACCCCCTAGGCATCGTTCCGCCAGGCTCGGGGCGGGTGTGCGACTGTGACACCCGCCCCGGGAACCGGCAGACAACCAGGAGATAGACGTGATCCAGCAGGAGTCGCGACTGCGTGTCGCCGACAACACTGGTGCGAAGGAGATCCTTTGCATCCGTGTGCTCGGTGGCTCCGGTCGCCGCTACGCGGGTATCGGTGACGTCATCGTCGCCACCGTCAAGGACGCGATCCCCGGTGGCAACGTGAAGAAGGGTGACGTCGTCAAGGCGGTCATCGTTCGCACCGTCAAGGAGCGCCGCCGTCCGGACGGCTCGTACATCCGCTTCGACGAGAACGCCGCCGTCATTCTGAAGAACGACGGCGACCCTCGCGGCACCCGTATCTTCGGCCCCGTCGGCCGTGAGCTGCGCGAGAAGAAGTTCATGAAGATCATCTCGCTCGCGCCGGAGGTGCTGTAAGCATGAAGATCAAGAAGGGCGACCTGGTCCAGGTCATCACCGGTAAGGACAAGGGCAAGCAGGGCAAGGTCATCGCGGCCTACCCCCGCGAGGACCGCGTCCTGGTCGAGGGTGTCAACCGGGTCAAGAAGCACACCAAGGCCGGTCCCACGGCTCGCGGTTCGCAGGCCGGCGGCATCGTCACCACCGAGGCGCCGATCCACGTCTCCAACGTCCAGCTGGTCGTGGAGAAGGACGGCAACAAGGTCGTGACCCGCGTCGGTTACCGCTTCGACGACGAGGGCAACAAGATCCGCGTTGCCAAGCGGACGGGTGAGGACATCTGATGGCTACCACCACCACTCCGCGTCTGAAGACGAAGTACCGCGAGGAGATCGCGGGCAAGCTGCGTGAGGAGTTCTCCTACGAGAACGTCATGCAGATCCCCGGCCTCGTCAAGATCGTGGTCAACATGGGTGTGGGCGACGCCGCCCGCGACTCCAAGCTGATCGAGGGCGCCATCCGCGACCTCACCACGATCACCGGTCAGAAGCCGGCCGTCACCAAGGCCCGCAAGTCCATCGCGCAGTTCAAGCTGCGTGAGGGTCAGCCGATCGGTGCCCACGTCACGCTCCGTGGCGACCGCATGTGGGAGTTCCTGGACCGCACCCTGTCGCTCGCGCTGCCGCGCATCCGCGACTTCCGCGGCCTGTCCCCCAAGCAGTTCGACGGCCGTGGCAACTACACCTTCGGTCTCACGGAGCAGGTCATGTTCCACGAGATCGACCAGGACAAGATCGACCGCGTCCGGGGTATGGACATCACCGTGGTCACCACGGCGACCAACGACGCTGAGGGCCGCGCGCTCCTTCGTCACCTCGGCTTCCCGTTCAAGGAGGCGTGAGCGAGATGGCGAAGAAGGCTCTGATCGCTAAGGCTGCTCGCAAGCCCAAGTTCGGTGTGCGTGGCTACACCCGCTGCCAGCGCTGCGGCCGTCCGCACTCCGTGTACCGCAAGTTCGGCCTGTGCCGCGTGTGCCTTCGTGAGATGGCTCACCGTGGCGAGCTGCCGGGCGTGACCAAGAGCTCCTGGTAATCCCTGTAATAGGGGATTCCTGAAGCTCTCGGTAAGCATCTGGGTCGGCAGAGGCCCTTCTCCGCATGCCTTAGGCTTGTGGGGTTGGGCGTCTGCCGCCCGTACGACTTACTACGCCGTAGGTCCACCGCGCCGCACCCGTCCCGTCTCGGATCGGGGAGAGGGATGGCGCACCAGGAAACCCCGGCGAGAGAGGCCGAAGGCCAATTCATGACCATGACTGATCCGATCGCAGACATGCTTACGCGTCTGCGGAACGCGAACTCGGCGTACCACGACACCGTGGCGATGCCGCACTCGAAGATCAAGTCGCACATCGCGGAGATCCTCCAGCAGGAGGGCTTCATCACGGGCTGGAAGGTCGAGGACGCCGAGGTCGGCAAGAACCTCGTCCTGGAGCTGAAGTTCGGCCCCAACCGTGAGCGCTCCATCGCGGGCATCAAGCGGATCTCCAAGCCCGGTCTCCGGGTGTACGCGAAGTCCACCAACCTGCCGAAGGTGCTCGGCGGCCTCGGCGTGGCGATCATCTCCACGTCGCACGGGCTTCTCACCGACAAGCAGGCCGGCAAGAAGGGCGTAGGCGGAGAAGTTCTCGCCTACGTCTGGTAACGGAAGGGAACGGAGGAAACAGCTATGTCGCGCATCGGCAAGCTCCCCATCGCGGTTCCCGCCGGCGTGGACGTCACCATCGACGGCCGTACGGTCAAGGTCAAGGGCCCCAAGGGCGAGCTGACCCACACCGTCGTGGCACCGATCGAGATCGTCAAGGGTGAGGACGGCGTCCTGAACGTCACCCGCCCGAACGACGAGCGTCAGAACAAGGCCCTCCACGGCCTGTCCCGCACGCTGGTGGCGAACATGATCACCGGCGTGACCCAGGGTTACGTGAAGAAGCTCGAGATCAGCGGTGTCGGTTACCGCGTCCAGGCCAAGGGCTCGAACCTCGAGTTCGCGCTCGGCTACAGCCACCCGATCCTGGTCGAGGCCCCCGAGGGCATCACCTTCAAGGTGGAGAACCCGACCCGTTTCTCGGTCGAGGGCATCGACAAGCAGAAGGTCGGCGAGGTTGCGGCCAACATCCGCAAGCTGCGCAAGCCCGACCCGTACAAGGCCAAGGGCGTCAAGTACGAGGGCGAAGTCATCCGCCGCAAGGTCGGAAAGGCGGGTAAGTAAGCCATGGCATACGGGCAGAAGATCCTCAAGGGCGACGCCTACAAGCGCGCCTCGATCAAGCGCCGTCACATCCGGATCCGCAAGCGGATCTCGGGTACGGCCGAGCGTCCCCGTCTGGTCGTGACCCGCTCCAACCGCCACATCGTGGCGCAGGTGATCGACGACCTGAAGGGCCACACCCTGGCGTCGGCCTCCACCCTGGACACCTCGATCCGTGGTGCCGAGGGCGACAAGTCCGCGCAGGCCAAGCAGGTCGGTGCCCTGGTCGCCGAGCGCGCAAAGGCCGCCGGCGTCGAGGCTGTCGTGTTCGACCGTGGTGGTAACCAGTACGCCGGGCGCATCGCCGCTCTGGCGGACGCCGCCCGCGAGGCCGGGCTCAAGTTCTGAGCCGGTTCCGTCCTAGCGGAAACAGAGAGAGGTAATTCCAATGGCTGGACCCCAGCGCCGCGGTGGCGGTGCCGGTGGCGGCGAGCGGCGGGACCGGAAGGGCCGTGACGGCGGCGCAGCTGCCGCCGAGAAGACCGCGTACGTTGAGCGCGTCGTCGCGATCAACCGCGTCGCCAAGGTTGTGAAGGGTGGTCGTCGCTTCAGCTTCACCGCGCTGGTCGTGGTGGGCGACGGTGACGGCACCGTGGGTGTCGGTTACGGCAAGGCCAAGGAGGTGCCGGCCGCCATCGCCAAGGGTGTGGAGGAGGCCAAGAAGCACTTCTTCAAGGTCCCCCGTATCCAGGGCACCATCCCGCACCCGATCCAGGGCGAGAAGGCTGCCGGTGTCGTGCTCCTGAAGCCGGCGTCGCCGGGTACCGGTGTTATCGCCGGTGGTCCCGTGCGTGCCGTGCTCGAGTGCGCCGGTATCCACGACGTGCTGTCGAAGTCGCTCGGCTCCGACAACGCCATCAATATCGTGCACGCGACCGTGGAGGCCCTGAAGGGCCTGCAGCGTCCCGAGGAGATCGCGGCCCGCCGTGGTCTGCCGCTCGAGGACGTCGCCCCCGCGGCTCTTCTCCGTGCGCGTGCCGGGGCGGGTGCGTAGGTCATGGCGCAGCTCAAGATCACGCAGGTCAAGTCCTACATCGGCAGCAAGCAGAACCACCGTGACACCCTGCGCTCCCTTGGTCTCAAGGGCATCAACACGCAGGTCGTCAAGGAGGACCGCCCCGAGTTCCGCGGCATGGTGCACACCGTCCGCCACCTCGTGACGGTCGAGGAGGTCGACTGATCATGGCGGAGCAGAACCCGCTCAAGATCCACAACCTCCGTCCCGCCCCGGGCGCCAAGACCGCCAAGACCCGTGTGGGTCGTGGTGAGGCGTCGAAGGGTAAGACGGCCGGTCGTGGTACCAAGGGTACGAAGGCCCGTTACCAGGTTCCGGAGCGCTTCGAGGGTGGCCAGATGCCGCTCCACATGCGTCTTCCGAAGCTGAAGGGCTTCAAGAACCCGTTCAAGACCGAGTTCCAGGTCGTGAACCTCGACAAGCTGGCCGCGCTCTACCCCGAGGGTGGCGAGGTCACCGTCGAGGGTCTGGTGGCCAAGGGTGCCGTTCGCAAGAACAGCCTCGTCAAGGTCCTCGGCCAGGGCGAGATCTCCGTGGCGCTGCAGGTGACGGTCGACGCCGTCTCCGGCTCCGCCAAGGAGAAGATCACCGCCGCCGGCGGTACCGTCACCGAGCTCGTCTGAACGCAACAGGCGTCTCGATGACTTGAACGATCCCGACCGGGGATACCCCACAAATGGGGTATCCCCGGTTGGTCGTTCCAAGGGTGGCAGTCCCGCGGGTAAGGTGGCCTGCACTGCCAACTTTCACAGCTGCCGCACCTCGGGCACTTTGAGCGGCAGTTGACCGTTATCCATGTCGTTGTTCTATTGGAACCTCAAGACCGTCACCCTTGACGCAGATGCGCGGGGGTCGCAGGAGGCACCGTGCTCACCGCGTTCGCCCGGGCGTTCAAGACGCCCGACCTGCGCAAGAAGCTGCTCTTCACGCTCGGCATCATCGTGGTGTACCGGGTCGGCACGCACATTCCGATTCCGGGCGTCGACTATCAGAACGTCCAGACCTGTATCGACGTAGCCAAGGGCAACCAGGGTCTGTTCGGTCTGGTCAACATGTTCAGCGGCGGCGCCCTGCTGCAGATCACGATCTTCGCGCTCGGCATCATGCCGTACATCACCGCGAGCATCATCCTGCAACTCCTGACGGTGGTGATCCCGCGCCTCGAAGCCCTCAAGAAGGAGGGCCAAACCGGTACGGCGAAGATCACGCAGTACACCCGTTATCTGACCGTGGCGCTCGCCATCCTCCAGGGCACCGGCCTCGTCGCCACCGCCCGCAGCGGCGCCCTCTTCTCCGGCTGCCCGGTGGCCGGCCAGATCGTCCCCGACCAGTCGATCTTCGTGACCGTCACCATGGTCATCGTGATGACCGCCGGTACGGCCGTCGTGATGTGGCTCGGTGAGCTGATCACCGACCGCGGCATCGGCAACGGCATGTCGATCCTGATGTTCATCTCGATCGCCGCCACCTTCCCCTCCGCGCTGTGGGCCATCAAGCAGCAGGGCTCCCTGGCCGACGGCTGGATCGAGTTCGGCACGGTCGTCCTCGTCGGCCTCTTCATGGTCGGCCTGGTGGTCTTCGTCGAGCAGGCCCAGCGCCGCATCCCGGTGCAGTACGCCAAGCGCATGATCGGCCGCCGGGCCTACGGCGGTACGTCGACGTACATCCCGCTGAAGGTCAACCAGGCGGGCATCATCCCTGTGATCTTCGCGTCGTCGCTGCTGTACATCCCGGCACTGATCGCGCAGTTCTCCGGTGGGAACGCCGGATGGAAGACGTGGATCGAGCAGAACCTCGCGCTGCCGGACGCCCCGCTGCACATCGTTCTCTACTTCTTCCTGATCATTTTCTTCGCCTTCTTCTACGTGGCCATCTCGTTCAACCCCGAGGAAGTCGCGGACAACATGAAGAAGTATGGTGGCTTCATCCCGGGCATCCGGGCTGGCCGACCGACCGCTGAGTACCTTTCCTACGTGCTCAACCGGATCACTTGGCCGGGCTCGCTGTACTTGGGTCTGATCGCTCTCGTGCCGACGACGGCGTTGGCTGGTTTCGGGGCAAACCAAAACTTCCCGTTCGGCGGGACCAGCATCCTGATCATCGTGGGTGTGGGCCTCGAGACGGTGAAGCAGATCGAGAGCCAGCTCCAGCAGCGCAATTACGAAGGGTTCCTCCGCTGATGCGAATCGTCCTCGTCGGGCCGCCGGGTGCCGGGAAGGGAACGCAGGCCGCGTTCCTGGCCAAGAACCTGTCGATCCCGCACATCTCCACGGGCGACCTGTTCCGGGCCAACATCAGTCGGCAGACGGAGCTCGGCAAGCTGGCGAAGTCGTACATGGACGCCGGCAACCTGGTGCCGGACGAGGTCACCATCGCCATGGCGAAGGACCGCATGGAGCAGCCGGACGCGCAGAACGGCTTCCTGCTGGACGGCTTCCCGCGCAACGTCTCGCAGGCCGAGGCGCTGGACGAGCTGCTCCGGAGCGAGGGCATCACCCTGGACGCCGTGCTCGACCTGGAGGCCCCCGAGGAAGAGGTCGTGAAGCGGATCGCCGGGCGGCGGATCTGCCGCAAGGACTCCGCGCACGTGTTCCACGTGACGTACAGCGCGCCGGAGAAGGAGGGCGTCTGCGACGTCTGCGGCGGCGAGCTGTACCAGCGTGACGACGACTCCGAGGAGACCGTGCGCAAGCGGCTCGAGGTCTACCACACGCAGACCGAGCCGATCATCGACTACTACAAGGCGCAGGGCCTGGTCGTGACCATCTCCGCGATGGGTGCGGTCGACGAGGTCACGGGGCGCGCCCTGGAGGCGCTCAAGCGCGAGGACGACGCCCAGTAGTCGTTCGTACGTGGTCACGGCCGCGGTTCCCTCACAGGGGCCGCGGCCGCTGCGTGGGTGGGCAGCCGCGGCGGCCCCGTATCGTGGAAGCAGTCCGTTCCTTCCCGGTCCAAGAAAGGCCGTCGTCTTCATGGTGCAGATCAAGAGTCCCGAGCAGATCGCCAAGATGCGTGAGGCCGGGCTGGTGGTCGCCGCCATCCACGCGGCCACGCGGGCGGCGGCGGTGCCCGGGGCCAGCACGAAGGATCTGGACGAGGTCGCTCGCAAGGTGCTCGCGGAGCACGGGGCCAAGTCGAACTTCCTGGGGTACGGCGGCTTCCCCGCGACCATCTGCACCTCCGTCAACGAGGTCGTCGTCCACGGCATCCCGTCCGAGGACGTCGTCCTCAAGGACGGCGACATCATCTCCGTGGACTGCGGCGCGATCATCGACGGCTGGCACGGCGACGCGGCGTACACGGCCTTCGTGGGCTCAGGTCACGCCCCGGAGCTGATCGAGCTGTCGCGGGTCACCGAGGAGTCGATGTGGGCCGGCATCGCGGCCATGAAGCCGGGCAACCGGCTCGTCGACATCTCCCGGGCCATCGAGACGTACATCCGCCGCCAGCCGAAGCCCGGCGGCGGGCGTTACGGGATCATCGAGGACTACGGCGGCCACGGCATCGGCAGCGAGATGCACATGGATCCGCACCTGCTGAACTACGTCGACCGGCGCCGGGGCAAGGGCCCGAAGCTGGTGCCCGGTCTCTGCCTGGCGATCGAGCCGATGGTGTCGCTCGGCACCCCGAGGACCCAGGTCCTGAAGGACGACTGGACGGTCATCACGACCGACGGCACCTGGTCCTCCCACTGGGAGCACTCGATCGCCCTGACCGAGCAGGGCCCGCTGGTCCTGACGGCCCCCGACGGCGGCAAGGCGAAGCTGGCGGAGTACGGGATCACCACGGCGCCGGACCCGGTCGCATGATGATCTCGGGGTTGGGGCAGACTGCCTCGATTCGTCTTTCCGGGTGCGCTGACGTAGACTGACTCGTCGGCTCTTGTGTACCCGCATGTCTGCATGCGCCCGTAAGGGAAAAGTCCAGGGGTCGATCAAGGTAGTCGATTCCGAAGGGCGAAGCGTGGCCAAGAAGCAAGGTGCCATCGAGATCGAGGGCACTGTCGTCGAGTCTCTGCCGAACGCCATGTTCAAGGTCGAGCTCCAGAACGGCCACCAGGTCCTGGCACACATCAGCGGCAAGATGCGCATGCACTACATCCGCATCCTCCCTGACGACCGGGTCGTGGTGGAGCTTTCTCCGTACGACCTGACCCGTGGCCGGATCGTCTACCGGTACAAGTAGATCTTGCCCACGCCCCGCGTCCCGCGCGGGGCCGTCGGCAACTGACCCGGAGAACCTCACCCCATGAAGGTCAAGCCGAGCGTCAAGAAGATCTGCGACAAGTGCAGGGTGATCCGCCGTCACGGCCGGGTCATGGTCATCTGCGACAACCCGCGCCACAAGCAGCGCCAGGGCTGACGCAGGACCTCTCCCTCTGCACCGCTTTCGCAGAGATTCGCGCGACGCGAGCTGAATTTGTTCATACGCAGGGCCCGAGCCGCGCCACGGCTCGACACCCCCGGTCGGAGGCCGGGGACCCAGTTCGTACCTGACACGGCGGCTGGGAACCGGTCCTGCGGAAGACCTCCGAAGATCACCAGGAGCCATTGAATGGCACGCGTTTCCGGTGTCGACATCCCGCGCGAAAAGCGCGTGGAGGTCGCCCTCACCTACGTGTTCGGCATCGGCCGGACCCTCTCGCAGCAGACGCTGGCTGCCACGGGCATCGACCCGAACACCCGCGTCCGTGACCTGAGCGAAGAGCAGCTCGTCGCGATCCGCGAGTACGTCGACAACAACATCAAGACCGAGGGTGACCTCCGTCGCGAGATCCAGGCCGACATCCGCCGCAAGGTCGAGATCGGCTGCTACCAGGGTCTGCGTCACCGCCGTGGCCTGCCGGTCCGCGGTCAGCGCACCAGCACCAACGCCCGCACCCGCAAGGGCCCGCGTCGCGCCATCGCCGGCAAGAAGAAGCCGGGCAAGAAGTAGTCCGCAGCGGACTCGCCGTCCAGCGGTCTTCGCTGTAGGACCGACCACCTCCCGTAGGAGTTAAGAGATGCCCCCCAAGGGACGTCAGGGCGCTGCCAAGAAGGTGCGCCGCAAGGAAAAGAAGAACGTCGCTCACGGCCACGCGCACATCAAGAGCACGTTCAACAACACGATCGTCTCCATCACGGACCCGTCCGGCAACGTGATCTCCTGGGCCTCCGCCGGCCACGTCGGCTTCAAGGGCTCCCGGAAGTCCACGCCGTTCGCCGCGCAGATGGCCGCCGAGTCGGCCGCCCGCCGCGCCCAGGAGCACGGCATGCGCAAGGTCGACGTGTTCGTGAAGGGCCCGGGTTCCGGTCGTGAGACCGCGATCCGTTCGCTCCAGGCGACCGGTCTCGAGGTCGGCTCCATCCAGGACGTCACGCCGACCCCGCACAACGGCTGCCGCCCGCCGAAGCGTCGTCGCGTCTGACCCCGCTTCGCTGAGGTATCCGGGCGGTACGGCCCCTTCGGGTCGTATCGCCCGTACCCTTGTAAGGAAATCGGCATCGGGCTGCCGCCCGGTGGCTCAGGGCGTCAAATAGCGGGCGCCCCTGACAGAAGGAACGCAACATGCTGATCGCTCAGCGTCCCTCGTTGACCGAAGAGGTCGTCGACGAGTTCCGCTCCCGGTTCGTGATCGAGCCGCTGGAGCCGGGCTTCGGCTACACCCTCGGCAACTCCCTCCGCCGTACCCTCCTGTCCTCGATCCCGGGTGCGGCGGTCACGTCCATCCGCATCGACGGCGTGCTGCACGAGTTCACCACCGTGCCGGGCGTCAAGGAGGACGTCACCGACCTGATCCTCAACATCAAGCAGCTGGTCGTCTCCTCGGAGCACGACGAGCCGGTCGTGATGTACCTGCGCAAGCAGGGCCCGGGTCTGGTCACCGCCGCCGACATCGCGCCGCCGGCCGGTGTCGAGGTGCACAACCCCGACCTGGTCCTCGCCACGCTCAACGGCAAGGGCAAGCTGGAGATGGAGCTCACGGTCGAGCGTGGCCGTGGTTACGTCTCCGCCGTGCAGAACAAGCAGGTCGGCCAGGAGATCGGCCGTATCCCGGTCGACTCCATCTACTCGCCGGTGCTCAAGGTCACGTACAAGGTCGAGGCCACCCGTGTCGAGCAGCGCACCGACTTCGACAAGCTGATCGTCGACGTCGAGACCAAGCAGGCCATGCGGCCGCGTGACGCCATGGCGTCCGCCGGTAAGACGCTGGTCGAGCTGTTCGGTCTCGCGCGTGAGCTGAACATCGACGCCGAGGGCATCGACATGGGTCCGTCCCCGACGGACGCCGCGCTCGCCGCCGATCTGGCGCTGCCGATCGAGGAGCTGGAGCTCACCGTCCGGTCGTACAACTGCCTCAAGCGTGAGGGCATCCACTCCGTGGGTGAGCTCGTGGCGCGTTCCGAGGCCGACCTGCTCGACATCCGCAACTTCGGTGCGAAGTCGATCGACGAGGTCAAGGCGAAGCTGGCCGGCATGGGCCTGGCCCTGAAGGACAGCCCGCCCGGATTCGACCCCACGGCGGCCGCCGACGCCTTCGGCGCCGACGACGACGCGGACGCCGGCTTCGTGGAGACCGAGCAGTACTGAGCGCTCCGCGGGGAGGCCGTACTGTGTCTGCGGACCGGTTGTGGCTGGTCACGCAGTTCCCCGCGCCCCTTCCGGGACCGCCCCTTCCGGGGCGGCTCCCGGATCTTCGACGGGCAACCGCCCGCTCGGATACTGACCTCGGTACCTGATACGGCCGGGGCAGAGACACAGGAGATGGAAAATGCCGAAGCCCACCAAGGGTGCCCGCATGGGCGGCAGCGCCGCGCACGAGAAGCTGCTTCTCGCGAACCTCGCGAAGTCGCTCTTCGAGCACGGCAAGATCACCACCACCGAGGCGAAGGCCCGCCGCCTGCGCCCGTACGCCGAGCGTCTGGTCACCAAGGCGAAGAAGGGCGACCTTCACAACCGCCGCCAGGTGCTCCAGGTCATCACGGACAAGAGCGTCGTCCACACGCTCTTCACCGAGATCGGCCCGCGATACGAGAACCGTCCGGGTGGCTACACCCGCATCACCAAGATCGGTAACCGTCGTGGCGACAACGCGCCCATGGCTGTCATCGAGCTGGTCGAGGCGCTGACGGTCGCGCAGCAGGCGACGGGTGAGGCCGAGGCCGCCACCAAGCGTGCGGTCAAGGAAGACGCCCTCAAGAAGGAGGAGGCCACCGAGGCCAAGTCCGACGAGGCCGTCGAGGCTCCTGCCGAGGAGTCGAAGGACGCGTAAGCGTTCTGCCGGGGGCTGTTCGGCCGGCGGCTGCGGGTTCGTTGTGGCTTGTCGCGCAGTTCCCCGCCCCCTTCAGGGCGTTGCGGGCCCGTTCCTTTCGAGGAGCGGGCCCGCTCTTGTGTTGCTGAGAGGATCTGTACGTGAGTGATGAAGCAGCACCCGGTTACATGCGTATCCGGCTCGACCTGTCGTACGACGGCGGCGCGTTCCACGGGTGGGCCAAGCAGGCCGGTGGGAAGCGGACGGTGCAGGGGGAGATCGAGGACGCGCTGCGGACCGTGACACGGTCGCGCCACACGACGTACGAGCTGACCGTGGCCGGCCGGACGGACGCCGGTGTACACGCGCGGGGGCAGGTGGCACATGTCGATCTGCCCCGGGACGTGTGGGCGGAGCAGAAGGAGAAGCTGCTCAAGCGGCTCGCCGGGCGGCTGCCGAAGGATGTGCGGGTGTGGGCCCTGCGGGAGGCCCCGCCAGGTTTCAACGCGCGCTTCTCCGCCGTCTGGCGCCGTTACGCCTACCGGGTCACCGACAACCCGGGCGGTGTCGACCCGCTGCTGCGGGGCCACGTCCTGTGGCACGACTGGCCGCTCGACGTCGGCGTGATGAACGAGGCGGCGCGCAGGCTGCTGGGGGAGCACGACTTCGCCGCCTACTGCAAGAAGCGCGAGGGTGCCACGACCATTCGCACCTTGCAGGAGCTGAGCCTGGTGCGCGGTGACGACGGGATCGTCACCGCGACCGTGCGGGCCGACGCCTTCTGCCACAACATGGTGCGCTCGCTGATCGGCGCGCTGCTGTTCGTGGGGGACGGGCACCGCCCGGCGGACTGGCCGGGCAAGGTGCTCGCCGCCGGAGTACGGGACTCGGCGGTGCACGTCGTACGGCCGCACGGGCTGACGCTGGAGGAGGTCGGCTACCCGGCGGACGACCAGCTCGCCGCGCGCAACAGGGAGGCGCGCAACAAGCGGTCGCTGCCGGGTACGGCGGGGTGCTGCTGAGCCGGCGCCCTACTCGTTGGCCGCCGCCGAGGCCTGGGCCTCGCCCCGCCTGCGGATCTGGCGGAAGGTGAACTCGGCCAGGTCGTCGCCGGTGGAGAAGACGGCCGTGTCCTTGGGCGTCACGTCGTTGCCGTTGGTGAATCCGGCGAGGGTGAAGTAGGCGTAGCGGCCGTAGGAGTTGGTGGTGGAGCGGCAGACCGCGGCATTGCAGAACTCCTTGACGCCGCCGCCGGACAGCGACTCCACGATGCTCTTGCTGTCGGCCTGCTTCTTGGCCCTGGCGGCCTTGGCCTCGGTGTCGAAGACGGCCACGCCGACCGTCACGGCGATGCCGTCCTTGGTGTAGGTGACGCGCAGCAGCCGGGTGCAGTCGTTGGCGGTGAGGACCTTCGGGAGGCTTCCCGCGGCGGCCGTGGCGCAGTTCTCGGTGTCGGCCGTCGGGCCCTTCTTGTAGACGGTGTCGCCCATGGTCAGCTGGGTGCCCGGGAAGAGGCCTGCCGCGCTGAGCGGGGCGGTGTCCTTGGTCTTGCTGGAGACGAAGTCCTTCGGGTCCAGCGGCGGCGGCGCGCTGGTCGGCGCGAAGGACGGCGCCGGCGGGGTGGACTCGCCGGGGATGTCGGCGGTCGCGGGCAGCTGGGAGGTCGGCTTGTTCGACGCCTGGCTGCTGCCGTTCGCGGAGACGACGGCCACCGCGACGGCCGCGCCCACCGCGACGGTGGCGAGCGCGCCGCCGCCGATGAACAGCAGCCGGCGCCGCTTGTGGCGTGCCTCGGACGCCTCGGCGAGCGCCGCCCAGTCCGGCGTCTGGTCGCTGCCGCCGCTCCAGGGCTGCTGCTGCGAATGCGGTTTCCAGGGATCCCACTGGGACTGGGGTCCCCCCTGCCCATAGCTCATGGGGCGCAGTTTAGACGGGCCGAGGGGTGTGCTGGTCCGTCTCAACGAGCCCTGGAAGCCCTAGCGTTCGCTCCATGAGCACGGGCAAATACGGCATCTCCGGGTGGTTGGTACGAAGGGTCGCGGGCGGCCTGTGGGGGGTGCTCGGCGAGGTCGCGGCCGGCCTGGTGCTCTCGGGGACACGGGTGCAGGGGCCGCCGTACGACCTTCTGCTGCTGGTCGTGCCCCGTTGCTGCTCGGCCGGACCGCGAGGGTGTGCCCGACGGTTGTTCACGTTCTGTGTGGCGGCCGTGACCGTGCGGTGCGAGCGGGTGAGGTCTTGAGGAGGAGGGGGTGCCGCGCTTTCGAACAGGCTGCGGGACGGGATTGCGGGGTCGCGGCGCACCCGTTTTGACCGGGTGGACACGCCACGGGTATCCTGCTTCTTCGTTGTGTATTGGCTTGCTCATTCTCACGGGACGGGCCCTTACACCGGTCCACCGGGCCGATGACCAGCGACCAGCACGCGGTTTGCGTCAACCGCTGTGCGGTCAGGGCTGTCGTGATCGTTTCGGTGACCTGTTCAGGACCATTCACTCGAAGCGAAGGCTACGAACCGTGCGTACGTACAGCCCCAAGCCCGGCGATGTGACGCGCCAGTGGCACGTCATTGACGCTCAGGACGTCGTCCTGGGCCGACTCGCCACCACTGCCGCCACCCTCCTCCGGGGCAAGCACAAGCCGATCTACGCGCCGCACGTCGACGCTGGTGACTTCGTCATCATCATCAACGCCGACAAGGTGCACCTCTCCGGCAACAAGCGGACCCAGAAGATGGCGTACCGCCACTCGGGCTACCCGGGTGGTCTGCGCTCCGTCCGCTACGACGAGCTGCTCGACAAGAACCCCGAGAAGGCCATCGAGAAGGCCGTCAAGGGCATGCTCCCCAAGAACACCCTGGGCCGTCAGATGCTCTCCAAGCTGAAGGTCTACCGCGGCGAGAACCACCCCCACGCTGCCCAGCAGCCGGTTCCGTTCGAGATCACCCAGGTCGCGCAGTAAGTCCGGCCACCCCTAAGACTGAAGAGAATCTGAGGAGAATCGTGGCCGAGACCACTGCCGAGCAGCCGCTCGAAGAGCTTGACATCGACAGCTACACCACCGAGTCCGAGGTCCCCGTCGAGGGCGAGTACACCTCGGAGTCCATGGCCTCCCGCTTCGGCGAGCCCCAGCCGGCCGCCGGCCTGGGCCGTCGCAAGAACGCCATTGCCCGCGTCCGGATCGTTCCGGGCACCGGCAAGTGGAAGATCAACGGCCGCACCCTCGAGGACTACTTCCCGAACAAGGTGCACCAGCAGGAGGTCAACGAGCCCTTCAAGGTGCTCGAGCTCGAGGGCCGCTACGACGTCATCGCCCGTATCGCCGGTGGCGGCGTCTCCGGCCAGGCCGGTGCGCTCCGTCTCGGTGTCGCCCGTGCGCTGAACGAGGCCGACGTCGACAACAACCGCGGTGCGCTGAAGAAGGCGGGCTTCCTGCGCCGCGACGACCGTGCGGTCGAGCGCAAGAAGGCCGGTCTGAAGAAGGCCCGCAAGGCTCCGCAGTACAGCAAGCGCTAATCGCGGGCTGTACTCCGAACGCCCCGACGGCACGCCACTGTGCCGCCGGGGCGTTCGTTTATCAACTGGCACAGGCGTATAACGGCACAAGACGCTCAAAGTCTTGTGTGATGGGATGGCCAGGCAGCATATGCCTGGGACCCGGGAGCCACGAGCACGGGACGCACCCGCGGGGCTACCGGGACTGACGTTTCCTCAGGAGGACAAGTGGGACGACTCTTCGGCACGGACGGCGTGCGCGGTGTCGCCAACGCGGATCTGACGGCCGAGATGGCGCTCGGTCTGTCCGTCGCGGCGGCCCACGTACTGGCCGAGGCGGGCACCTTCGCCGGCCACCGGCCGACGGCGGTGGTCGGGCGGGACCCGCGCGCTTCCGGAGAGTTCCTGGAGGCCGCGGTGGTCGCGGGCCTCGCCAGCGCCGGCGTGGACGTCCTGCGGGTCGGCGTGCTGCCGACGCCGGCGGTGGCGCATCTGACCGGGGCGCTGGGGGCCGACCTCGGCGTCATGCTCTCCGCCAGCCACAACGCCATGCCGGACAACGGCATCAAGTTCTTCGCGCGCGGTGGGCACAAGCTGCCGGACGACCTCGAGGACCGGATCGAGTCCGTCTACGAGGAGCACCGGCGCGGTGAGCCCTGGGAGCGGCCGACCGGGTCCGGCGTCGGACGGGTCCGGGACTACGAGGAGGGGGCCGACCAGTACGTCGGCCACCTGCTCGACGTACTGCCGAACCGGCTGGACGGGCTGAAGATCGTCCTCGACGAGGCGCACGGGGCGGCGGCGCGGGTGTCGCCGGAGGCCTTCGCACAGGCCGGGGCCGAGGTCGTCACGATCGGGACCGAGCCGGACGGGCTGAACATCAACGACGGGTGCGGGTCGACGCACCTGGGACCGCTGAAGGCCGCGGTCGTCGAGCACGGGGCCGACTTCGGCATCGCGCACGACGGTGACGCGGACCGGTGCCTCGCCGTGGACCACACCGGTCAGGAGGTGGACGGCGACCAGATTCTGGCCGTGCTCGCGCTGGCGATGCGGGAGCGTTCCGCACTGCGCTCCGGCACCGTTGTCGCGACCGTGATGTCGAACCTGGGCTTCAAGCTGGCCATGGAGCGCGAGGGCATTCAGCTGGTCCAGACCGCGGTGGGCGACCGGTACGTGCTGGAGGAGATGAAGGAGCACGGCTACGCCCTCGGCGGCGAGCAGTCCGGGCACGTGATCATCCTCGACCACGCGACGACCGGGGACGGCACGCTCACGGGGCTGCTGCTGGCGGCGCGGGTCGCGCAGAGCGGGCGGTCGCTGCGGGAGCTGGCCGGTGTGATGGAGCGGCTGCCGCAGGTGCTGATCAATGTGCCGGACGTGGACAAGTCGCGGGTGCGCACGTCCGCGGACCTGGCTGCCGCCGTCGGGGAGGCGGAGCGGGAGCTGGGGGCGACCGGGCGGGTGCTGCTGCGGCCGTCGGGGACCGAGCCGCTGGTGCGGGTCATGGTCGAGGCGGCGGACATCGACCAGGCGCGGTCCGTGGCCGGCCGGCTGGCCGATGCGGTGAAGTCGGCGCTGGGTTAGCGCCGGGTCGGGGTGGGGTGCCGCCGGGGCCGGGGCCGGGGCCGGGGCCTGTGCTCGTGCCGGTGTCTACCGCGGGTCGGCCGTGGCTGCCGGGAAGCCCCGCCCCTTACAACGGCGTCGGCCATCTGGGGGCGGTCATCATGGATCGGTCATCCGGCCTCGGTCATCCGGGGTCGGCGGGACGACCAGAACCACTTCTGGGCCATCAGCGTGAGGCTGCCCGCGAGGACGATGCCGAGCAGGTTGAGCAGGAGCTGTTCGATGGAGCCGACGGTCTGCTCGGTGTCGCCGTAGCTCAGGGCCACGGCGGCGTTCGCCGCGGCGGGGATCGTGGTCACCGAGATCGCGACCCCCACCAGGGCGCCCGACTTCGATGACGTCAGCGAGAGAGTGCCCGTGATGCCGGCCAGGACCGCCACGACGAAGGAGAACCAGTCGGGGGCCCAGACGAACCCGGTCTGCGGCCGGTCGCCCTCCAGCCGGTCCTCGGTGAACAGGCCGACGGCGTCCATGAAGAGGCTGAAGCCGACGGTCACCGCCATCGCCACGGTGAAGCCGACCAGCAGGGCGATCAGCGAGCGCAGGGCGAGGCGGGGGCGGCGCTGGATCAGGGCGGTGCTGATGCCGGTGAGCGGGCCGAACTCCGGGCCCACCGCCATCGCGCCCACGATCAGGATCGCGTTGTCCAGGACGACACCGCAGGCCGCGATCATCGTGGCCAGCGTGATGAACGCGAGGTAGGTGACCGAGAGCGTCGACTCCTCGTGGGTCGCCTCGGTCAGGTGCTCCCACAGCACCGCGTCCGCGGCCTCGCCGGGGGCGTCCTTCTCGGCTTTGACGGCACGCTCGGACAGCGACAGATCGATGTCCTCGACGGCGATCGAACCGCAGTCCTCGATGCCCAGTTCCTGGAGTCTGTCGAGGAGTTCGTCACCCGCCTC
Organism: Streptomyces sp. NPDC047706; assembly: GCF_043204795.1. Lineage (NCBI taxonomy): Bacteria > Bacillati > Actinomycetota > Actinomycetes > Kitasatosporales > Streptomycetaceae > Streptomyces > Streptomyces sp. NPDC047706. Next base: position 80,072 of record NZ_JBIDCW010000007.1, read on the forward strand.
GCGGGCCACGTCACAGGTCACCACATCTCCGGCAGGGTTGCGGGCGACGCCCGTCAGCACGCAGAGATGGGTGGTGCCGACGGTTTGCTCGATCGTGCGGACCACGTCGTCGGTCTTGCCGGACGGTGTGATCACCCTCAGATGCAGCATGGCGGCAGAGTAACGGTCAGAGCTTGCGCAGCCGGAGGCGTTGCACCTTGTGGTCAGGGCCCTTGCGGACGACCAGGGTGGCGCGGCCGCGGGTGGGGGCGATGTTCTCCACGAGGTTGGGCTTGTTGATGGTCCGCCAGAGGGTGCGGGCGTACTCGACGGCCTCTTCCTCGGAGACCTGGGTGTACTTGCGGAAGTAGGAGTCCGGCTTCTGGAAGGCCGTCTGGCGGAGCTTCTTGAAGCGGTTGAGGTACCAGCGCTCGATGTCCTCCGCGCTCGCGTCGACGTAGACGCTGAAGTCGAAGTAGTCGGCGAGGCCGACCCGGGTACGGCCGTCCTTGCCGGGGAGGGCGGGCTGGAGCACGTTCAGGCCCTCGACGATCAGGATGTCGGGGCGGCGGACGACGAGTCGTTCGCCCGGGACGATGTCGTAGATGAGGTGGGAGTAGACGGGGGCGGTGACCTCGTCCTTGCCGGCCTTGATGTCGGCGACGAAGCGGGTCAGGGCGCGGCGGTCGAAGGACTCGGGGAAGCCCTTGCGGGACATCAGGCCGCGGGATTCCAGCTCCTTGGTGGGGAGCAGGAAGCCGTCGGTCGTGACCAGCTCCACGCGCGGGTGCTCCGGCCAGCGGGAGAGCAGGGCCTGGAGCAGGCGGGCGACCGTGGACTTGCCGACGGCGACCGAGCCGGCGACGCCTATGACGAAGGGCGTGCCGGACTGGGAGCCCTGCTCGCCGAGGAAGGTGTTGAGGGCGCCGCGGAGGGCGTCGGTGGCGCCGACGTAGAGATTCAGGAGGCGGGAGAGCGGGAGGTAGATGTCCCGCACCTCGTCGAGGTCGATGACGTCACCGAGGCCGCGCAGCTTCTCGACTTCCTCCGCCGTCAGAGGCAGCGGCGTCTTGTCGCGCAGCGCGCTCCACTCGGCGCGGGTGAGATCGACGTAGGGAGTCGCCTCCGGGCGGGGCCGGTGGGCGCTCCGTGTCGGGGAGACCGGAGAGATCACAGTCCATTGTTAACGGAGTTTGAACGAGGTGGGGGGTGGGGTGGGTCACGTCACCGGGTCCGCCGAAGGAGGTGCGGGAGTGGCTGATTGTCGCCCCTCGCTCGCGTGGGCGGCTGGCCGTGGTAGTCGCCGCTGATGCGTTCGTACTCTCGTGGGAATTTCCGATTTCGGGCACGCGGAAGGCTTTTTGGGTGGCCGCCGGATCGTAGGCTGCCCGGCATGTGCGGAATCGTGGGATACGTGGGGTCGCAGTCGGCGCTGGATGTGGTGACGGCGGGGCTGAAGCGGCTGGAGTACCGGGGGTACGACTCGGCGGGCGTCGCCGTGCTCGCGGACGGTGGGCTGGTGTCGGCGAAGAAGGCCGGGAAGCTGCTCAACCTGGAGAAGGAACTGGTGGAGCGGCCGTTGCCGGCCGGTTCGACGGGGATCGGGCACACGCGGTGGGCCACGCACGGCGGTCCGACGGATGCGAACGCGCATCCGCATCTGGACAACGCCGGGCGGGTCGCCGTGGTTCACAACGGGATCATCGAGAACTTCGCGAGCCTGCGGGCCGAGCTGGCGGAGCGTGGCCACGACCTGGCGTCCGAGACCGACACCGAGGTCGTCGCTCATCTGCTCGCCGAGGAGTTCTCGGCCTGCGCGGACCTCGCGGAGGCGATGCGGCGGGTGTGCCGGCGGCTGGAAGGGGCGTTCACGCTGGTCGCGGTGCACGCGGACGTGCCGGACGTGGTGGTGGGGGCCCGGCGGAACTCGCCGCTGGTGGTGGGCGTTGGAGAAGGCGAGGCATTTCTCGCCTCGGACGTCGCCGCGTTCATCGCCCACACGCGGTCGGCGGTCGAGCTGGGGCAGGACCAGGTGGTGGAGCTGCGCCGGGACGGGGTCACGGTGACGGGCTTCGACGGCCGGCCGGCGGACGTGCGTTCGTACCACATCGACTGGGACGCGTCGGCCGCGGAAAAGGGGGGTTATGACTACTTCATGCTCAAGGAGATCGCCGAGCAGCCCAAGGCTGTCGCCGATACGTTGCTGGGGCGCATCGACGCGTCCGGCTCGCTGACGCTGGACGAGGTGCGGATCCCTCCCGGGGTGCTGCGGGAGGCCGACAAGGTCGTCATCGTCGCGTGCGGTACGGCCTTCCACGCGGGGCTGATCGCCAAGTACGCCATCGAGCACTGGACCCGGATCCCGTGCGAGGTGGAGCTGGCGAGTGAGTTCCGGTACCGGGATCCGATCCTCGACCAGCAGACGCTCGTCATCGCCATCTCCCAGTCCGGCGAGACCATGGACACCCTCATGGCGCTGCGGCACGCCCGTGAGCAGGGCTCCCGGGTGCTGGCGATCTGCAACACCAACGGCTCGACGATCCCACGTGAGTCGGACGCCGTGCTCTACACGCACGCCGGGCCGGAGGTCGCGGTGGCGTCCACGAAGGCGTTCCTCACCCAGCTGGTGGCCTGCTATCTGGTCGCGCTGTACCTGGGCCAGGTGCGGGGCACCAAGTGGGGAGACGAGATCCAGGACGTCATCCGGGATCTGTCGCACATCTCGGGTGCGGTGGAGCGGGTCCTGGAGACCATGGAGCCGGTTCGGGAGCTTGCGCGCTCGCTCGGCGCGAAGAACACCGTGCTGTTCCTGGGGCGGCACGTCGGGTATCCGGTGGCCCTCGAAGGAGCCCTGAAGCTCAAGGAACTGGCCTACATGCACGCCGAGGGCTTCGCTGCGGGCGAGCTCAAGCACGGGCCGATCGCCCTCATCGAGGAGGACCTGCCCGTGGTCGTCGTCGTCCCCTCACCCCGGGGGCGGTCCCTGATCCACGACAAGATCGTGTCCAACATCCAGGAGATCCGGGCCCGGGGCGCGCGGACCATCGTGATCGCCGAGGAAGGCGACGAGGCGGTGGTGCCGTACGCCGACCACCTGGTGTGGATCCCCGTGACGCCGACACTGCTTCAGCCGCTGGTGGCGGCGGTGCCGTTGCAGGTGTTCGCGTGCGAGCTGGCGACGGCGCGGGGGAACGAGGTGGATCAGCCTCGGAACCTGGCCAAGTCGGTGACCGTGGAGTAGGGCCTCGCCTTCAGGGCGTCGAGGAAGGGGGCGAAGGCTCCGGCCGGGAAGGTGAGGATTGCGCTGGCCGGGGCCTTGGAGTCGCGTATGGCTGTGCGGGTGGGGGAGTTGGCGACTTCCACGCAGGCGTTGCCGTCGCCCTCGCCTGAGTAGGACGACTTCCGCCAGTTGTCGGGCATGGTCATGGAGTGCCTCACAGCTCTTTCGTCAGCTCGTGGATGAAGTCACGCGACCGTTCGGGTTCGAGTGACACAGCTTCTACCCTACGGAAGCGCGTTCGATAGGCGTTGAGTTGAGCCTCGGATTCGAGGAAGGCCGAGCCATGGGGTGCGTCGCGGATCACTGTGTCCAGCTTGGGTAGCGGGCCACACGCATACGTCATCGTGCTCGAGGCTCTGGCGAAGCCGTCCCGGTCGAGGGGGATGACGCGCACGGTGATGTTGTCCGCGTCGGAGAGTTCCAGGACCTTCGTGAGCTGAGCTCGGGTGGCGGGACGGTCGCTGACCCTGATCCGTAGGGCCGACTCGTGGATCACCAACTCGTACGGTTGAAGGATCTGCTGGCGCCTCAGTCGATGGCGGACGCGCAACTCCAGTTCCGCGTATGTGAGTTCCGGGATCCTGGAAGAGAAGACCGCGCGGGCGTAGTCCTCTGTCTGCAGCAGGCCCGGTACGTACATGATCGCCACCTCGTGCAGGAATGTGGCGTTATGTTCGAGTTCGGCGAGGTCCAGGAACGACGTGGGAAGGAGACCCCGGTACTCCTCCCACCAACCGCGTGTCCGGTCGGTGGCCATGGCGACCAGGGTGTCGATGAAGTTCTCGTCCGTGCACGCGTAGTGGGACGCGAGGCGGCGGACCCGCTCCTCGCTCACACCCGTGAGCCCGGATTCGATGTGGCTGATCTGCACGCGGCCCGTCCCGAGCAGTGCTGCGGCCTCGCGGGCGGTGAGGCCCGCCGCCTCGCGGAGTTTGCGCAACTCGACACCCAGGCGCACCTGGCGTGCCGTTGGTTCACGCCTCAGGACCATCGATTGCGGGCTGATCCGGTACGTCGACGTCGCCGAGTTGCTCGCGGCCGAGTTGGTTTCCAATGCCGTACGGCACACCAAGGGGCCTGCCGCGATGAGGGTGAAGTGGGCGGAAGGGGTGTTGCGGATCGGGGCCTGGGACGCCGATCCGGAGCCGCCCGAGCCGCCACGGTCCCGGGGTGAACTCGAGGAGGTGGAGGCGGGACGGGGGATGGCGCTGGTGCGGGCGTGCGCCGATGTGTGGGGGTGGCAGCCGTCGGCGCGGGAGGGAAATCGGGGGAAATTCGTGTGGTGTGAGCTCGGCGCGGCGTAAAAGAGGGACGGTAATGGGTGCGGGACACCTCCAAGAGAGGGCCCGCACCCGATTACCGTCCCTGTCCCGGCGTCCCTTCCGGGCTCAGTGGCGGAAGGCGTCCTTCGCCTTCTCCCAGGCCTGGCGCGCATCACCGTGGGCGCGATGCGAGCGCCCCGCGGCATGCATCCGGCGGTTGCCGGACGTGCGGCCGAGGGCCTCCTTCGCCATGCCCACAAGCTGCTCCGCCTTGGCCTTCGCCTTCTGGTTGCCAGTCATGAGTTTCCACATCCCAACGTCGTCACGGCGTTTGGTGATGTCCGGGTTACCGCTCCGGCGAGGGCCAAACAACCCGAATTCTCGTGTGCTTGTCCGCCCGGAAGCGGGGAACCCGTCGTCCTGGAGGTTGATAAACATGGTTCCCCTTCTTCTTGTTCTTCTGCTGGCCCTGATCCTTTTCGGTGCCGGCTTCGCGCTGAAGGTGCTGTGGTGGATCGCGATCATCGTGATCGTGTTGTGGCTGCTGGGCTTCGTGGTCCGGCCGACAGGCGCGGGTGGCCGGCGCGGCCGCTGGTATCGCTGGTAGGCCGTCTCGTCGCGGGTGCGCGTCGACACGAAAGGGTCCGGTCGCCGACCGGGCCCTTTCGTGCTTCAGGCCCCGGCCCCTCGTGCGTGCGTCCGGCCCCGGGAGATGTGACCCACCAGGGCGCACAGTGCGCGGAACACGTGAAATCGGGCATCACTTCCCGCCCGGCGGGCACCCGCGTCGCACCGGGCGCCGGTGCGCAAGGGAACCAGCGCCTCCAGGCCGGCGCCCGGCCCCGCCCGTAGGGTGCTCGGCATGAGCATCATCGGGGTCGGGATCGACGTGGCCGAGATCGATCGGTTCCGGGCGTCGCTGGAGCGTACGCCCGCGCTGGCCGACCGGCTTTTCCTGCGGAGCGAGTTGCTGCTGCCGAGCGGGGAACGGCGGGGCATCGCTTCGCTGGCCGCCCGGTTCGCCGCCAAGGAAGCGGTCGCCAAGGCGCTCGGCGCCCCGGCCGGTCTGCACTGGACCGACGCCGAGATCTACGTCGAGGACAGCGGGCAGCCCCGGTTGCGGGTGGCCGGGACCGTGGCGGCGCGGGCGGCGGAACTCGGCGTTCGGTCCTGGCACGTGTCGCTCAGTCATGACGCCGGTGTCGCCTCGGCCGTCGTCGTCGCGGAAGGGTGAGACCCGCCGCCACGGACCGGCCCGGCGGAGGTCCGTGACCCCGGCCAGTTCGCGGGGCGGGTCCCGGCGCCGGCTCGCGCGGCAGCCGGTCGGCCGCGTTCCGCCGCTCCCGGCAATGGGGTGGCAACCCGGCGAGGGGTGCGACGGTGCCGGTGGTGTGCGGGAGACTCGGCGTATGCGTACTGCGTACAACGTGGAGTCGGTTCGGGCGGCCGAGCGGGAGCTGATGGCGCGGCTTCCGGAGGGGGCGTTGATGCAGCGGGCCGCGGCCGGGCTCGCCGTCACCTGCGCGGAGATGCTGGGGCGGGTGTACGGCAGCCGCGTGGTGCTGCTGGTGGGAAGCGGTGACAACGGGGGCGACGCCCTCTACGCGGGCGCGCGCCTGGCGCGGCGGGGGGCAGGGGTGACGGCCGTGTTGCTGTCCCCTGAGCGGGCCCATGCGGGTGGGCTTGCGGCGCTACGGCGGGCGGGGGGCTCCGCGGCCGGGCCGGACGGGGCGGAGGGGCTGATCGAGCGGGCCGGCCTGGTCGTCGACGGGATCGTGGGAATCGGGGGGAAGGGCGGGCTGCGGGCCGAGGCCGTGCCGCTGGCGGCGGCCGCCACCCGGGCGCGGGCGGCCGTGGTCGCCGTCGACCTGCCGAGTGGGGTCGACGCCGATACCGGGCAGGTGCGGGGTGCGGCTGTCCGGGCCGATCTGACGGTGACGTTCGGGACGCACAAGCCGGGACTGCTGGTGGATCCCGCGCGGGAGTACGCCGGGTCGGTGCGGCTCGTCGACATCGGGCTGGAGCTGCCTCGCGCGGGCGTCGAGCTGGAGGCCCTGCAGCACTCGGATGTGGCCGCTCTGCTGCCGGTGCCGGCTCCGGAGAGCGACAAGTACCGGCGCGGGGTCGTCGGGATCGCCGCCGGGTCGGCCCGGTATCCGGGGGCCGCCGTGCTGGCGGTCGCCGGCGCGCTGCGGGGCGGGGCGGGGGCCGTACGGTACGTCGGGCCGGCCGCGGACGCGGTGATCGCGCGGTTCCCCGAGACGCTGGTGTCGGATCAGGGGCCGCGGCGGGCGGGGCGTGTGCAGGCGTGGGTCGTGGGGCCGGGCGCCGGGGACGACGCGGGCACGGTGGCCGAGGTGCTGAGGGCCGATGTGCCGGTGCTGGTGGACGCGGACGGGCTGCGGCTGGCGGAGGCCGGGGCGGTGCGGGGGCGGAGCGCGCCGACGCTGATGACTCCGCACGCGGGGGAGGCGGCGGCGTTGCTGGGGGTGAGCCGGGAGGAGGTCGAGGGGGCCCGGCTCGCAGCGGCGCGGGAGTTGGCGGGGCGGTACGGGGCGACCGTGCTGCTGAAGGGGTCGACGACGCTGGTGGCCGACCCGGAAGGCGGCGTGGCCGTGCGGGTGAACGCCACCGGGACGGGGTGGCTGGCCACGGCAGGGAGCGGGGACGTGCTCTCGGGACTCGCCGGGTCCTTGCTGGCGGCGGGGCTCTCGGCCCGGGACGCGGGAAGCGTGGGGGCGTATCTGCACGGGCTGGCGGGGAGGTTCGCCGCCGACGGCGCGCCGGTGGGGGCGCTGGACGTGGCGGGGGCGATTCCGGGGGCCTGGCGGGACGTACGGCGGGAGTGAGCAGGGACCCCGGCCCGGGCCTGTCGCGGGGCGCGGAACCAGCAGGGGCGCGGGGTCGGGTCCGGGGCCCGTGCGGCGGGGTGGGTACGGGCCGGTCAGGGCCCGGGCGGCCCTCGCGCCCCCGGGCCGGTCCGCCACTGACAGGGGCGGAGCGCCGGCGGGGCGGTGGGGGTCGGGGTCGAAGGGCTGTCCGACCGCTCTGAGAGACTGGGCGCGATGAGTACCACTGCACAGTTGCCGAGCACCGCCCCGTTGCGCGGTCGGGCTGAGATCGATCTTGGCGCGCTGCGCGCCAACGTGCGGGCCCTGCGCGCCCATGCGCCCGGCGCGGCCCTGATGGCCGTGGTGAAGTCCGAGGCCTACGGGCACGGCGCGCTGCCGTGCGCGCGGGCGGCCGTGGCGGCCGGAGCCGGCTGGCTGGGCACCGCCACGCCCGAGGAGGCCCTGGCGCTGCGGGCGGCGGAGGGCATCCCGGCGGACGTGCGGATCATGTGCTGGCTGTGGACGCCCGGGGGGCCCTGGCGTGCGGCCGTCGAGGCCGACATCGACATGTCCGTGAGCGGGATGTGGGCCCTGCGCGAGGTCCTGGAGGCCGCCCGGCAGGCGGGGCGGCCCGCGCGCGTGCAGCTCAAGGCCGACACCGGGCTCGGGCGCAACGGGTGCCAGCCCGGCGACGACTGGGCCGAACTCGTCGAGGCGGCGGTGCAGGCGGAGGCCGAGGGGCTCGTCCGGATCACGGGACTGTGGTCGCACTTCGCGTGCGCCGACGAGCCCGGGCATCCGTCCATCGCCCTCCAGCTCGGCCGCTTCCGGGAGATGGTGTCGTACGCCGAGGGCGAGGGCGTCAGGCCCGAGGTGCGGCACATCGCCAACTCGCCCGCCACCCTCACCCTTCGCGAGGCCCACTTCGATCTGGTACGCACGGGAATCGCGCTCTACGGGATCTCGCCCAGCCCCGAGATCGGCACGCCGGCCGACCTCGGGCTGCGGCCGGTGATGACGCTCTCGGCGTCGTTGGCGCTGGTGAAGCAGGTGCCGGGCGGGCACGGCGTCAGTTACGGCCACCGCTACACCACCCCCGGCGAGACCACCCTCGGCCTCGTCCCGCTGGGTTACGCCGACGGCATCCCGCGGCACGCCTCGGGGAACGGGCCGGTGCTGATCGGCGGTAAGTGGCGCACTGTCGCGGGGCGGATCGCGATGGACCAGTTCGTCGTCGACCTGGGGGGAGACGAGCCACCGGCGGGTGCGGAGGCGGTGCTCTTCGGCCCCGGTGACCGGGGGGAGCCCACCGCCGAGGACTGGGCGCAGGCCGCGGGGACGATCGCGTACGAGATCGTGACCCGCATCGGAACGCGCGTCCCGCGCGTCTATGTCGATACCGAGGTCGGCCGGGAACTGCCCCTCATGGGTAGGTGAACGGGGAACAGTACGGGTAACCGGCCGGGGGGCGAACTCCACAGAGCGGTCAACAGGCCCGACGGACCCAGCAGTTCCACCAGACCCACCGACCCACAGACGAACGACGACGATCCGGCGAAGAGGAGCGGTACGTGAGCGAGAGCAGTGCGGGGGGCGTTGCCGACGCCGCCGCGGCCGTCGCTTCCGCCACGGGGGTGGCCGGAAACTGGCGCAAGGTGACCGGTGTCGCCGGCGCCGCCATAGGCGTGATCGCGGCCGGCGCGGCCGCCGGCGTCGCGATAGAACGGATGACCGTCGGGCGCGGCATGCGCAGAAGGGCCCGGCTCGCCCTCGACTCGACGGGACCGTACGGCGCGCTGCGCGGCACACCCGGCCGGGCGTACGGCGACGACGGCACGGAGCTGTACTACGAGGTGGACGAGGTCGAGGCCGAGGCGGGCGTCTCGCCACGGCGGCGCCGGCTGTTCGGGCGCAAGGCCCCCGCACCCGTCACCGTCGTCTTCAGCCATGGCTACTGCCTCAGCCAGGACTCCTGGCACTTCCAGCGGGCGGCACTGCGGGGCGTCGTCCGGACCGTGCACTGGGACCAGCGCAGCCATGGCAGGTCCGGCCGCGGGGCGGCGCAGGTCCAGGACGGTGCGCCGGTCACCATCGACCAGCTCGGGCGGGATCTGAGGGCCGTGCTCGACGCGGCCGTGCCCGAGGGGCCGATCGTGCTGGTCGGGCACTCCATGGGCGGCATGACCATGATGGCGCTGGCCGAGCAGTGTCCCGAGCTGATCCGTGACCGGGTGGTCGCGGTCGCCCTCGTCGGTACGTCGTCGGGGAAGCTCGGCGAGGTCAACTTCGGGCTGCCGGTCGCCGGCGTCAACGCGGTGCGGCGGGTGCTGCCCGGCGTGCTGCGGGCGCTGGGACAGCAGGCGGAGCTGGTGGAGAAGGGGCGGCGGGCGGTCGCCGATCTGTTCGCCGGGATCATCAAGCGGTACTCGTTCGCCTCCCGGGACATCGATCCGGCCGTGGCACGGTTCGCCGAGCGGATGATCGAGGGCACTCCGATCGACGTCGTCGCCGAGTTCTACCCGGCGTTCACCGACCACGACAAGACCGAGGCGCTCGCCCACTTCGCGGATCTGCCCGTTCTGGTGCTGGCCGGGCTCAAGGATCTCGTCACGCCGAGCGAGCACAGCGAGGCCATCGCCGGTCTGCTGCCGGACGCGGAGCTGGTCCTCGTACCGGACGCGGGGCACCTGGTGATGCTGGAGCACCCGGAAGTGGTCACCGACCGGCTCGCCGACCTGCTCACCCGCGCGGGTGCCGTGCCGGCAGGGGCTACCGTGGGTGGCTATGGAAGCACCAGCGGCACCGCACAACCCGGCTGAGACCGAGCTGATCGTCCACTCGCCCGAGCAGATGCGCGACCTCGGCCGCCGGCTCGCCAAACTGCTGCGCGCCGGAGACCTGGTCATGCTCAGCGGGGAGCTCGGCGCGGGCAAGACCACGCTGACCCGGGGGCTCGGTGAAGGTCTCGCAGTACGCGGGGCGGTGACCTCGCCGACGTTCGTGATCGCCCGCGTCCACCCGTCCCTGGAGGACGGGCCGCCGCTCGTCCATGTGGACGCGTACCGCCTGGGCGGCGGGCTGGACGAGATGGAGGACCTCGACCTCGACGTCTCGCTGCCCGAGTCCGTGGTCGTCGTGGAGTGGGGCGAGGGCAAGGTCGAGGAGCTGACCGAGGACCGGCTGCACCTCACCGTCCACCGCGCCGTGGGCGACACGACGGACGAGGTACGGCACGTGACGCTCACGGGGCTCGGTGAGCGCTGGGCGGCGGTGGACCTGGCGTCGCTGTCGGCGTGACGTCACGGGACGTCACCTCATGAGACGTTCCGGCAAGACGTTCCGGCAAGAGGTTCCGACAAGACGTCGGCAAGATGTTGCGTCCGGTGACCCGGACGTGGTCACATGGTATCCAGTCGCTGGTTAGGTGTACCTAAGTTACGTCCGGCCAGCTCCGCCCCCGCCCTCAGGAGGCGTCATGCCGACCACGGACCGCACACCGCAGCGCCCGCCCGCCGGGCCGTCCATGCGCGATCTGCTGGCGTCCTGCGCCGCCGCGGCCGCGATCTCCACCCCGCCGCGCGCCCCCGAGCCGCCGGCGCCCCGGCAGCGGGTGGAGCACCGCGAGGCCGCATAGCGGGGAGCGGACGAGCGCCTGGCGACGCACGACGCCGGCGTCTGGCCCCGGACTTCGCAGGTTGGGTCTAGCGGATGACGACGACCTTCTGCCCGATCGTCGCGAACATCCACATCGCGTCCCCGTCCTCCTGCGTCTGCCGGATGCCCCCTGTGCGCACAGCGGGGTCGGGGGGCAGCGTGGAGCCGTCGACCGCGGCGCTGAAGCCGATGACCACCCCGTCGACGCTGGTGAAACGGACGACGTGCTCGACGGGGATGCCGTCGGATCCGGTGGTCTCGCCGGAGCGGGACGTCACCGCGTAGGTGCCCGGTGCCGGGTCGACCGCGCTGGGCATGACCCTGAACGTGCGCTGGACCGTGTCGCGCGGGCCGACCAGCCACACCCGGTCGTCGTCGAGCGAGTACACGACCCGTTCGCCGGTGCCGGAGCCGCCGGGCAGGGCGGTGGGGTGCCGCTTGTCCCGGGGGGCCTTGGACGCGACCGCCGCGGGCGAGCCGCCGGCGCCGTCCGGCGACATCCCGGCGGGGACGGTCGCCGCCGCCTGGTAGGCGAGGAAGCCGACCGCCGTGAGGGCGGCCGCCGTCAGCCCGGTCACGATTCCGGCGCTGGTGCTGGCCACGGCGCCCACCTCCGCGTCGTCCGTCCTGGGTATGGTTACGTTAGGTGACGGTAGCAGTACTCAGGGGATGGATCGGGGCGGCCGCGGCCGTGACCGGGCACCGTGTCGGGGCCGCCGGGGGCCGTCGGTGCCATGGCGTCGGCCACCGGGCGCGAGGAGCCGTACGCTGATTGCGTGCTCTTGCTCGCTCTGGATACCGCCACCCCCGCCGTGACCGTCGCCCTGCACGACGGCACGGACGTCATCGCCTCGTCGAGCCAGGTGGACGCCCGCCGGCACGGTGAGCTGCTGCTTCCGGCCGTCGATCGCGTCCTGACCGACGCCGGAACGAAACTCGACGCCGTCACCGGGATCGTCGTAGGGATCGGCCCGGGGCCGTACACCGGGCTGCGCGTCGGGCTGATGACCGCCGACACCTTCGGGCTCGCCCTCGGGGTCCCCGTGCACGGCGTGTGCACGCTGGACGGGCTCGCCTACGCGACCGACATGGAGGGCCCCTTCGTCGTGGCGACCGACGCCCGGCGCAAGGAGGTCTACTGGGCGCGGTACGAGGACTCCCGTACCCGCGTCACCGACCCGGCCGTCGACCGGCCCGCCGACATCGCCGGACAGGTCGAGGGCCTGCCCGCCGTCGGCGCGGGCGCGCTGCTCTACCCGGACACCTTCCCGGTGGCGCACGAGCCCGAGCACGTCTCGGCCGCCGCACTCGCCCGGCTCGCGGTCGAGCGGCTGGACGAGGGCGGGGAACTGCCCCCCGCCCGGCCGCTGTACCTGCGCCGCCCGGACGCCCAGGTGCCCAAGAACTACAAGGTGGTCACGCCCAAGTGACCGAGGTGACCGAGCCCGTGACGCCCGTGCTGCGGGAGATGCGCTGGTGGGACATCGACGCCGTGCTGGAGCTGGAGCGGGACCTGTTCCCCGACGACGCCTGGTCGCGCGGCATGTTCTGGTCCGAACTCGCCCACGCCCGCGGCCCCGGCGCGTCCCGGCGGTACTTCGTCGCCCAGGACGGCGACCGGATCGCCGGGTACGCCGGGCTCGCCGCCGCCGGTGACATCGCCGACGTCCAGACCATCGCCGTCGCCCGCGCCTACTGGGGCAGCGGCCTCGGCGGGCGGCTGCTGACCGAACTGCTGCGGGCGGCGACCGCGTTCGAGTGCACCGAGGTGATGCTCGAATGCCGGGTCGACAACGTCCGCGCGCAGAAGCTCTACGAGCGCTTCGGCTTCGAGGGCATCGGTTTCCGGCGCGGCTACTACCAGCCGGGGAACGTGGACGCCCTGGTGATGCGCCTGACCGACCCAGCAACCTCCGTACAAGGAACCGAGATCCGACATGGCTGACGAACCCCTGGTGCTGGGGATCGAGACCTCCTGCGACGAGACCGGTGTGGGCGTCGTGCACGGCACCACACTGCTCGCGGACGCCGTCGCCTCCAGCGTCGACGAGCACGCCCGCTTCGGCGGCGTGGTGCCCGAGGTCGCGTCCCGCGCGCACCTGGAGGCGATGATCCCGACCATCGACCGGGCGCTGAAGGAGGCGGGGGTCGGCGCGAAGGACCTGGACGGCATCGCGGTGACGGCCGGGCCGGGTCTGGCGGGCGCGCTGCTGGTCGGCGTGTCGGCAGCGAAGGCGTACGCGTACGCGCTCGGCAAGCCCCTGTACGGCGTCAACCACCTCGCCTCGCACATCTGCGTGGACCAGCTGGAGCACGGGCCGCTGCCCGAGCCGACGATGGCCCTGCTGGTGTCCGGCGGCCACTCGTCGCTGCTGCTCTCCTCCGACATCACCTCCGACGTGCGGCCGATGGGCGCCACCATCGACGACGCGGCCGGCGAGGCCTTCGACAAGATCGCCCGGGTGCTGAACCTGGGCTTCCCCGGCGGCCCGGTCATCGACCGCTACGCGCGCGAGGGCGACCCGGAGGCGATCGCGTTCCCACGCGGCCTGACCGGCCCGCGCGACCCGGCGTACGACTTCTCCTTCTCCGGGCTGAAGACCGCCGTGGCGCGCTGGATCGAGGCCAAGCGGGCGGCCGGCGAGGACGTGCCGGTGCGGGACGTGGCGGCGTCCTTCCAGGAGGCGGTCGTGGACGTGCTGACGCGGAAGGCCGTGCGGGCCTGCCGTGACGAGGGCGTCGACCACCTGATGATCGGAGGCGGAGTCGCTGCCAACTCCCGGCTGCGCGCCCTCGCCCAGGAGCGCTGCGAGGCCGCCGGCATCCGCCTGCGGGTGCCCCGGCCCAAGCTGTGCACCGACAACGGCGCGATGGTCGCGGCGCTGGGCGCGGAGATGGTGGCCCGCAACCGGTCGGCGTCCGGCTGGGACCTGTCGGCGGACTCGTCGCTGCCGGTGACGGACCCGCACGTGCCCGGGCACGACCATGTGCACGAGGTCAGCAGGGAGAACCTGTACTCGTGACGGTCGCGTTGATGTGGGAGGCGCGGGCGGTACCCGGGCGGGGCGAGGACCTGCTGGCGTGGGCACGCGCCCAGCGTCTCGTCCCTGGCCCGCTGCGCCGGGAGACCTTCCGCGCCCCGCAGGACCGGGTCCTCGTCATCACCTGGTGGGACGCGGCCCACGACGCCGTCCTCCCGGAACTGCCGGAACCGGACGGGGAGCTGGTCACGCGGGCGGTGCACCGGTGGCGGTTCGAGTCGGTGGCCGAGGAGTGAGGGCGCGTCCGGACTGCCGGGCGTCGGATGAAGTCTTAGATTCTCCGAAGAAAACGGGGTTCGCGCCCCCACGCGAAACAATTCGGACGTACGTTCCTGTTCGTGACGGGACACATAACGGAACATGGCGGGAACGGGGACGGCGACGGGAGTCCTGAAGGCCGGGGAGGCCGGGGAGGCCGAGGAGGCGGAAGGGGGAGCCGGCGGAAAGGACCGCTGAAGGCCGCGGGTGTCGTCCTCGCCGGCGTGCTGGGGCTCGGCGGTGCCGGGGCGGGCTGGCTCTACTGGCAGCTGAACGACAACATCAAGAGCGTCGACATCAACAGCGCCCTCGGGGACGACCGCCCGGCGAAGCCGACGCCCTCCGCCTCCGTGTCCGTCCCCCCGGCGCACCGCGAGGCGCTGAACATCCTGGTGCTGGGCTCGGACTCGCGGGCCGGCGCCGAGAACCAGGCCCTCGGGGGCGGTGACAGCACCGGAGCCCGGTCCGACACGGCGATGGTCGTGCACCTCGACGCCGGACGCACCGAGGCCACCGTGGTCAGCATCCCGCGCGACACCCTGGTCACCCGCCCGTCCTGCCCGCTGGAGTCGGGCGGGGAGGCGGCCGAGGCCCAGGGCGTCATGTTCAACACCGCGTACGAGCTGGGCGGTCCGGTGTGCGCGGTGAAGACCGTCGAGGTGATGACCGGCGTCCGTATGGACCACTACATCGAGATCGACTTCGCAGGATTCGCCCAGCTGGTGGACGCGCTCGGCGGGGTCACCGTCACCACCGGGGCGGACATCGAGGACGAGGACAGCCGGCTGACCCTGGCGGCCGGCACCCACCACCTCGACGGCGAGCGGGCCCTGGCGCTGGCCCGCACCCGGCACGGCATCGGGGACGGCAGCGATCTGGGGCGCATAGGCCTTCAGCACCAGCTCGTGAAGGCGCTGCTGGAGCAGGCCGCGTCGAGCGACCTGCTGTCGGACCCGGCCCGTCTGTACGAGGTCGCGGACGCGGTGACCGGGAGCCTGACGACCGACACCGGCCTCGACTCGCTGCCCGAGCTGACGGCGCTCGGCGAGAGCCTGAGCGGCCTGTCGGCAAACGCCATGGAGACGGTGACGATGCCGGTGGTGCCGGCGGCCTCGGACCGCAACCGGGTGGTGGCGCAGGAGCCGGAGGCGGCGCAGCTGTGGGAGTCGCTGCGGTAGGCCGGGGCGGCCGGCCGGGGCGGCGGAACCCCGCGGGGCGCTTCATGCGGCCGATGCCGATCACCCGTACGGCTGATCGGCATCGGTTACGCCCCGTCAGGAGCCGTTCCCCCGTACCGTCGCGGCGGTGTCGCTCGTGCCGCAGTGGCGCCCGCGCCCCGCACCCGACCGGCGAGCACCGGGTTCCCTACGGCACCGACGCGGTGAGCCCCGGGCCGGCCGAGGGCTCCGCGATCGGCGAGGCCGTCGTCGCGCCCTGGGGGCTCCCGTCAGCTCGCCGGGTGGCCGATCAGCATCGTCGGGGCCCCCGCCACCCGGGTGAGGAACACCGTCGCGGAGTGCGGTCCCCGCGGCTTCACCTTCTTGCGCAGTTCCTCCGGTTCCACCGCCGAGCCCCGCTTCTTCACGGTCAGGATCCCCACCTCCCGCTCCCGCAGCAGGGCCTTCAGCTTCTTGACGTTGAAGGGGAGTTGGTCGGTGATCTCGTAGGCGGAGGCATACGGTGCGAGGTGCCGCTCGTCGGCGGTGACGTACGCGATCGTCTCGTCGATCAGCCCGCCGCCGAGCTCCGCGGCAACCTCGGCGACCAGATGGGCGCGGATGACCGCCCCGTCGGGCTCGTACAGATAGCGCCCGACGGGGCGAACCGCCGGATCGGGCAGGCCGCGGGAGCGCAGGGTGCGGGGGCCGGGGAGGAGGGTGGCGCGCACCAGGCCGGGCTCGGTGCCGAACCACAGCACCGCCTCCTTCACATCCCCGCCGTCCGAGATCCACTCCGCCTCGGCGGCGTCGGGAACCGCCTCGTGCGGGATGCCGGGCGCGACCTTCAGGGCGGCGTGCGGGGTGGTCGCCGCGGCCCGGACGGCCCAGGAGAGCGGGGGCGAGTACGCCTCCGGATCGAAGATCCGGCCCCGGCCGCCGCGCCGCGCCGGGTCCACGAACACCGCGTCGTACGCCGAGAAGTCCACCTCGGTGACGTCCGCCTCGCGCACCTCGATCAGCGCGTCCAGCCCCAGCGCCTCGGCGTTCGCCCGCGCGACGGCCGCCGTCGGCGCGTCGCGGTCCACGGCGAGGACGCGGATCCCGGCGCGGGCGAGGGCGATCGCGTCACCGCCGATGCCGCAGCACAGGTCGGCCACGGAGGTCACGCCCAGTTCGGCGAAACGCCGGGCGCGGTACGTCGCCACGCTCGCCCGAGTCGACTGCTCGACCCCGTCCGCCGTGAAGTACATCCGCCCGGCGTCCGCCGCCCCGAACTTGGCCACCGCCCGCTGCCGCAGCCGCGCCTGACCGAGCGCCGCCGACACCAGGCCGGCCGGGTGGTCGCGGCGCAGCCGGGTGGCGACGGCGAGTTCCTGGGCGGGGTCGGTGCCGCGCACCTCGTCGAGGAGGGCCTGGCCTTCGGGGGTGAGGAGAGGGGCGAGGTCGTTCACCGGGACATTGTCGGCCAGTCGGTGGATGGTCCGCCTCCGGCGGCGGTGTCAGCGCGGGCCGGGGGGTGGGGCCTGGGATGATCCGGCCCCATGGGACTAGTAGTACAAAATGACAAAAAAGGGCCGAATGGCCGCCACAGGGCCTCGACGACCATGGCGGGAGTCGCCGTACTGACCGCCGCCGCCCTCGCCTCGGGCTGCGCGCGGAGCGACGAGGCGCCCCCGCCGCCCCTCAAGGCGCCACCGGCCCGCGCCCTCGACGAATACGCCGCCGAACTCCGCGCCGAGCACGCCGCGCGGGTCGCCGCCGCGAAGCGCTGGGGCCTGAAGCAGACCCCGCTGAGGGCGCCGGCGCCGCCCGCGCGCAAGCCGCACATCACCACCCGCGAGGGATTCGAGGTGGACGGACACGAGGAGCAGGGGCTTCCGCCGGTCTTCACGACCGTCCCCACCAAGGAGAAGGTCGTCTTCCTCACCATCGACGACGGCGCCGAGAAGGACCCCGCGTTCCTGCGGATGATGACCGACCTCAAGATCCCGTACACCGCGTTCCTCAGCGACTACCTGGTGAGCGAGGACTACGGCTACTTCAAGAAGATGCAGGCCAGGGGGGTGACCCTGAACAACCACACCCTCAGCCACCCCTATCTGCCCGGCCTGTCCTACACCGAGCAGAGGGACGAGATCTGCGGCATGCAGGACGTCATCGAGCAGCGCTACGGCAAACGCCCGCTCCTGTTCCGCCCGCCCTACGGCAACTACAACTCCGACACCCTGCACGCCGCCAAGGACTGCGGCATCACGCACGTCCCGCTGTGGAACGAGGAGGTCTTCGTCGACCGCTGGGACTACCGCGAGTGGGACCGCGACATCCACCCCGGCGACATCGTCCTCAGCCACTTCCGGGGCACGGACGACTGGGCGGGCGAGATGCCCGACATGATCCGCGTCTTCCTCGACAAGATCACGGCGAAGGGATACGCGGTGGGACGCCTGGAGGACTACCTGTGACTCGGCGCGGGTGGACGGCCGGGGCCGCGGTGCTGCTGGCCCTGCTCGCCGGCTGCGCCCTGCCCGACCCCCCGCGCGGGCGGTCCGCGGAGGCGGGGGCGGCACCCGGCTCGACCGCCACACAGCCCCCGCCGTACCGCCGCTGGGGGCTGTCCGCGCCGCTCTCCCCGCCGCCCTCGCCGCTGCGCCACCCCGCCAGGCCGGCGGACGGGCTCGCCCCGGTCCTGGACCGCATCACGACCTCCCGCAAGGTCGTCTTCCTCACCTTCGACGACGGCGCCGAGAAGGACCCGCGCTTCGTCGACATGGTCCGCGAACTGCGCCTGCCCGTCAGCATGTTCCTCACCGACAGCGTCGTCGGCCCCGGCTACGGCCACTTCGCGCGCCTGCGCTCGGTCGGCGCGAGCGTGCAGAACCACACCCTCGACCACGCCGCCCTGCGCGGGCTCCCGTACGCCGGGCAGCGCGCCGAGATCTGCGGTCAGCAGCAGAAACTCCGCGCCCGCTTCGGTGTCCGCCCGCATCTGTTCCGGCCGCCCTACGGCACGTACGACACGACGACCCGCAAGGCGGCCGCCGACTGCGGCATCACGGCGATCGTGCTCTGGCGCGCAACGATGAACGCCGCCGACCTCACCTTCACCAAGGGCCCCGCCCGCCTGCGCCCCGGCGACATCGTCTCGGTCCCCTCGACCGAGAGCCCCGAGCCCATGCTGCGCGAACGCACGGCCCGCCTGCTCCGCCGGGTCCAGGAGGCGGGCCTGACCGTGGGACGGCTGGAGGACTACCTCTGAGGGGAAGGCCGGGGAGTGCGGGGCGGCTCCGGGGCGCCCGGCACGCCGCGCGAACCGCCGTACGGGGGCGCCGTACGGCCGACGCGCCACGGGCAACTGGCACTCCGCTTGACCGAGTGCTAACCACAGTCATAGTCTCGGGTCTGGCACTCCCCACTGGAGAGTGCCAACACAGCGACGGGCAGGTCCGGCACCCGCGACGACGGATCGACCTGGTCGCCACCTCAGACAGTTAACCCCGTGAGATCTCCGAAGGGGGAGGTCGGATCGTGACGACCACCAGCTCCAAGGTTGCCATCAAGCCGCTCGAGGACCGCATCGTGGTCCAGCCGCTCGACGCCGAGCAGACCACCGCCTCTGGCCTGGTCATTCCGGACACCGCCAAGGAGAAGCCCCAGGAGGGCGTCGTCCTGGCCGTGGGCCCGGGCCGCTTCGAGGACGGCAACCGCCTTCCGCTCGACGTCGCCGTCGGCGATGTCGTTCTGTACAGCAAGTACGGCGGCACCGAGGTGAAGTACAGCGGCGAGGAGTACCTCGTCCTCTCGGCTCGCGACGTCCTCGCGATCATCGAGAAGTAGTTCACCCACAGCACACCGCTTTGAGCTGCGCCCCTGGCACCCGCGACCGATAACGAAGCCGGGCGTCCGGGGCGCAGTTCATTTACCGCAGACTTTCCGAGAGGGCTCCCGCTGCCATGGCGAAGATCCTGAAGTTCGACGAGGACGCCCGTCGCGCCCTCGAGCGCGGCGTCAACAAGCTCGCCGACACGGTGAAGGTGACGATCGGCCCCCGTGGCCGCAACGTCGTCATCGACAAGAAGTTCGGCGCCCCCACCATCACCAACGACGGCGTCACCATCGCCCGCGAGGTCGAGGTCGAGGACCCGTACGAGAACCTCGGCGCCCAGCTGGTGAAGGAGGTGGCGACCAAGACCAACGACATCGCGGGTGACGGTACGACCACCGCGACCGTCCTGGCCCAGGCGCTGGTTCGCGAGGGCCTGAAGAACGTCGCCGCCGGCGCCTCCCCGGCCGCCCTGAAGAAGGGCATCGACGCCGCGGTGAAGGCCGTCTCCGACGACCTGCTGGCCTCGGCCCGCCCGATCGACGAGAAGTCCGACATCGCCGCCGTCGCCGCGCTGTCCGCCCAGGACCAGCAGGTCGGCGAGCTGATCGCCGAGGCGATGGACAAGGTCGGCAAGGACGGTGTCATCACCGTCGAGGAGTCCAACACCTTCGGCCTGGAGCTGGACTTCACCGAGGGCATGGCCTTCGACAAGGGCTACCTGTCCCCGTACTTCGTGACGGACCAGGAGCGTATGGAGGCCGTCCTCGACGACCCGTACATCCTGATCCACCAGGGCAAGATCTCCGCGATCGCGGACCTCCTGCCGCTGCTGGAGAAGATCATCCAGTCCAACGCCTCGAAGCCGCTGCTGATCATCGCCGAGGACGTCGAGGGCGAGGCCCTCTCCACCCTCGTCGTGAACAAGATCCGCGGCACCTTCAACGCCACCGCGGTGAAGGCCCCCGGCTTCGGCGACCGCCGCAAGGCGATGCTCCAGGACATGGCGACCCTCACCGGCGCCACGGTCATCTCCGAGGAGGTCGGCCTCAAGCTCGACCAGGTCGGTCTGGACGTCCTCGGCTCCGCCCGCCGCGTCACCGTCACCAAGGACGACACCACGGTCGTCGACGGCGCCGGCAAGAAGGAGGACGTGGAGGGCCGCATCGCGCAGATCAAGGCCGAGATCGAGGCCACGGACTCCGACTGGGACCGCGAGAAGCTCCAGGAGCGCCTCGCGAAGCTGGCCGGCGGCGTGTGCGTGATCAAGGTCGGCGCCGCCACCGAGGTGGAGCTGAAGGAGAAGAAGCACCGTCTGGAGGACGCCATCTCCGCGACCCGCGCCGCGGTCGAGGAGGGCATCGTCTCCGGTGGTGGCTCCGCGCTCGTCCACGCCGTGAAGGTGCTGGACGACAACCTCGGCAAGGAGGGCGACGAGGCCACCGGTGTCGCCGTCGTCCGCCGCGCCGCCGTCGAGCCGCTGCGCTGGATCGCGGAGAACGCGGGCCTGGAGGGATACGTCATCGTCTCCAAGGTCGCCGAGCTGGAGAAGGGCAGCGGTTACAACGCCGCCACCGGCGAGTACGGCGACCTGGTCAAGGCCGGCGTCATCGACCCGGTCAAGGTCACCCGCTCCGCCCTGGAGAACGCCGCCTCCATCGCCTCCCTGCTGCTGACGACCGAGACCCTGGTCGTCGAGAAGAAGGAAGAGGAGCCGGAGGCCGCGGGCCACGGCCACGGTCACGGCCACGCGCACTGACGCACGACCGCACCGAGGAGGCCCGGCACCGGAGGGTGCCGGGCCTCCCCGTTTCCCCTCGCGGGTCTACCGTTCCATCTCCTCGAACGCGCCCAGCTGCTCCATCAGCCCCAGCCGGTCGTACTCCCACCAGGCCTCGGCGAGCCTGCCGTCACCGGCGCAGCGGAAGACGGTCGTCCCCGTCATGGTGACGTCCTTGCCCGTGGCCGGGATGCCGAGGAAATCGCCCTTGTGCGTGCCCTTCCAGAACCATCGCGCGCACACCCGGTCGCCCTCCGCGATCAGGTCCTCGACGGTGAACTCGAAGTCGAAGCCGTCCCGCCACACGCGCAGCTCGCGCCGGACGTGATCCATCCCGACCACGTCCTCCACGTTCGCCGGATCGTGGTGGTGATGGTGCTCGACCATGACCTCGTCGAGCGGGGCCAGCTCCCCTGGCGCCGACGCCAGGGCGAAGAACCGCCGCACCGTCGTGCTGGACAGCTGCTCGTCCCGCACCACGTCCAGGTCGGTGAATTTCGGCGCCTCGTCGCAGAGCGCGACGATCTCCCGGAAGATCCGGTCGGTCTCCGGCAGCGTGGAGTTCCGCATCGCCTCCTCGTACGACGGGAACTCCACGATCTCGATGAAGTGCGACGCGTCGGTCCGGTCCTTGCCGATCAGACTGTGCGTCGCCGTCCGTTTGCCCCTGGTCTGCTCGACCCACGCGTCCATCAGCCGGTCCAGCTCCTGGAACCGGCTGGTCTTGCAGTCGATGACCTGCACGAATGTCATGGCGCCGCCTCCCGTCCCCCCTGGGCCCGGTGCACGCCTCCATTGTCCCCCGGGCGGCCTACTGCGGCCCGTACTTGCGTCCCGCCCGTGAGCTGACCCCGCCGAGCAGTCCGCGGGGTGCCACCTTCACCACACCCATGAGGGCCTTGTAGCGGGGGTCCGGGATCGAGACGGTCTTGCCGCGGGCCAGGTCGGCGAGGGCCGCCGCGACCAGTTTGTCCGCGTCGAGCCACATCCAGCCCGGGATGTTGTCCGTGCCCATGCCCGCCCGCTCGTGGAACTCGGTCCGGACGAAGCCGGGGCACAGTGCCATCAGCCGCACGCCGCTGCCCGCCAGGTCGCGGGCCGCGCCCTGGGTGAACTGCACGACCCAGGCCTTGGACGCGCCGTAGGTGCCGCGGGGGAGGAAGGCAGCCACCGAGGCGACGTTCACGACACCCCCGCGTCCACGCTCCCGCATCGCCCCGGTCGCCGCCGACGTCAGCCGCAGCACGGCCTCGCAGTGCACCTTGAGCATCTTCAGCTCGTCGGCCATGGAGACGTCGAGATAGCGGCCCTTGTTGCCGAAGCCGGCGTTGTTGATCAGGAGGTCGACGGGGTTCTTGCGGTCGACGAGGCGGGCGGCGACCGCCTCGATGCCGGTGTCCGCCGCCAGGTCCGCGGTGAGGACCTCCGCCTCGATGCCGTGCCGGTCGTGCAGTTCGGTCGCCTGCTCGCGGAGGCGTTTGGTGTCGCGCGCCACCAGGACGAGGTTGTGCCCGTCCGCCGCCAGCCGCCGCGCGAACGCGGCGCCGATTCCCGCGGTCGATCCCGTAATCAGAGCCGTTGTCATGGGCCAAGGGTAGTGACCCGGAAGGGCGGACGACGGCGGCCGAGGGTGAAGTTTTCGCGGGTTATGCCCTCGTGACCTGCGGTCAGGCGTCCTGCTGTGCCGCGTACCCGCGCGCCCTCGCCAGCCACTCCGGGTGCAGGGCGTCGCCCGCCTGAAGCAGCCGCGGCAGCAGCGCCGTCTGCGTCGTCCGCGCGCGGAAGGCCAGCGAGACGGTCACCTCGTGGGCGGGCCGGTGCACTATCTCCACGGGATCACCCGCACGGATCTCGCCGGGCTCGAGCACGCGCAGGTAGGCGCCCGGAGCGGCCTGCCGGGTGAACCGCTTCACCCATCCCCGTTCCCCCAGATGGCTCTGGAACGTCCGGCAGGGGATCCGGGGCGAGGTGATCTCCAGCAGCACCTGCCGCCCGATCCGCCAGCGCTCGCCGATCAGCGCGCCGGAGACGTCGATCCCCGTCGTGGTGAGGTTCTCGCCGAAGCAGCCGTTGGCCAGCGGGCGTCCCAGTTCCCCTTCCCACGCGTCGAGGTCCTCGCGTGCCATCGCGTACACGGCCTGGTCGTCGCCTCCGTGGTGCCGCGTGTGGCACACCGCGTCGCCGGCCAGTCCGCTGCCCCCGACGCCCTTGGGTCCGGGCGCCGCCACCCGGACGGGCTGGTCGACCGGGCGCTTGTCGATGCCGGTCACGCCTTCGGGGTTGTCCGTGCAGGGGACGGCCTGCACTCGGCCCAGGTTCACAGACAGAAGCCTCATGCCGGAACGGTAGGCGACGGCAGTCAAAGTGTCGACGAATTATTCGACGTCGTATCCAAGGCTCGCTTATGCTTGGTCCGTGATCGAGGCCCGTCATCTGCGCGTCCTGCGCACCGTCGCAGCCACCGGTTCGTTCTCCGCCGCTGGACGCGAGCTGGGCTGCACACAGCCCGCCGTCAGTCAGCAGATGAAGGCGCTGGAAGCGTCCGTGGGGACGCCCCTGCTGGTGCGCACCGGCCGGGAGATGCGCCTGACGCAGGCGGGCGAGGCGCTCGTCCGGCACGCCGCGGGCATCCTCGCCGGGCTCACCGCCGCCGAGGAGGAGGTCGCCGCGATCGCCGGGCTGCGCGCCGGTCGGGTCCGGCTGGTGTCCTTCCCCAGCGGCAGCTCCACTCTCGTGCCAACCGCCCTCGCCGCCCTGCGCGCCGCGCACCCGGGCACCCGGGTCTCCCTGGAGGAGTCCGAGCCGCCGCAGTCCGTCGACAAGCTGCGGGCCGGCGACTGCGATGTCGCTCTCGCGTTCCGTTACGAGGGGGCGGCGGGCGCCGAGGAGTGGGACGACCTGGTCGTACGGCCGCTGCTGACCGACCGCCTGGTGGCGCTGGTGCCCGAACGGCACCGGCTCGCGCGCTCGCGGTCCGTCGCCATCGGCGAACTCGACGGCGAATCGTGGATCGCGGGCTGCCCGCGCTGCCGCGGCCAGTTGATCGAGGTGTGCGCGGGCGCCGGCTTCACACCGCGCATCGACTTCGCCACCGACGACTATCCGGCGGTGGTCGGCCTGGTGGGCGCGGGCCTGGGGGTGGCGGTACTGCCACAGCTGGCGATCGAGTCCGTACGGCCCCGGGGGGCGCGTGCGGTGACGCTGGAACCGGCGGTGCGGAGGGAGATCGTCGCGCTGACGCTGCCCGATCTGGCGCAGGTGCCGGCGGTGCGGGCGACGCTGGACCAGCTGGCGCGGGCGGCGGCCCGGTAGCCACGCCCGTCAGGTCCCGGAGGGTCTTGGGCACCCCGTGGTCAAGGGTGGGAGCAGGCGCAGGTGTGCTCCATCTGGAGAAACGTTCCTTCAGGTGTTCGAAGCGGCATTGCCGCCTGTCGACGCCGGCACCAGCCGGTGGCGTGCCCGCCCCATGAGCTCCTCGCGCTCGTCCTCGGTCAGCCCGCCCCACACGCCGTACGGCTCGCGCACCGCCAGGGCGTGTGCCGCGCACTGCGCGCGGACCGGGCACCTCATGCAGACCTCTTTGGCCGAGTTCTCGCGAGCGCTCCGCGCCGCCCCGCGCTCACCCTCCGGATGGAAGAAGAGCGAACTGTCCACCCCGCGACAGGCGGCCAGGAGCTGCCAGTCCCAAAGGTCCGCGTTCGGTCCGGGAAGGCGGGAGAAATCTGCCATTGCGTGACCCCTTGTAGCCGTTCTGAGCGGATACGGTGCCCACGACCGTACATCTACGATCTAAGGAGATGAAAATATGACTCATTGCGAATCTAGCCTCAGACACCAGCAGATGGGAAGAAATGGGTCTAAATGGGGCATGGGTTGTGATGAAAGATTGTGGGTCTCCCGCGCATGTCTGCACCGTGTCCGTGCCCTCACGTAGAGTGCCGAAGACGGCGCACAGCCCCGTAACTCTTTCGAGTGACCGTCGTTGAGAGTGCGAGGCGGTTGAAAACACAAGCGCTCGGGCAGGCGTCCGAGACGGTCGACCGCACAGGTGACGATTTCGTACCAGCCTGGAGGCTCAAGGTGACGCGCATCAGCTGCGGAGGGCGGCCATGACTTCCGTCCTCGTCTGCGACGACTCCCCGCTTGCCCGAGAGGCGCTCCGCCGCGCGGTCGCGACCGTGCCCGGTGTCGAGCGTGTGACGACGGCGGCCAACGGCGAGGAAGTCCTCCGCCGCTGGGGTGCCGACCGCTCGGACCTGATTCTGATGGACGTACGCATGCCCGGACTGGGCGGCGTCGAGACGGTGCGGCGGCTGCTGTCCGCCGACCCCGGTGCGCGCATCATCATGCTCACCGTCGCCGAGGACCTCGACGGCGTGGCCCTCGCGGTCGCCGCCGGCGCCCGGGGGTACCTGCACAAGGACGCCTCCCGGGCGGAGTTGCGCGCCACGGTCACGCAGGCACTCGCCGACCCGACCTGGCGGCTCGCCCCGCGGCGGCTGCGGTCCGCCGAGATGGGGGCGGCGCCGACGCTCACCGCACGGGAGATCCAGGTGCTGGAGGGCATGAGCCACGGCCGCTCCAACGCCGAGATCGGCCGCGAGCTGTTCCTCTCCGAGGACACCGTCAAGACGCACGCCCGTCGCCTGTTCAAGAAGCTCGGCGCCTCGGACCGGGCGCACGCGGTGGCGCTCGGCTTCCGCTGGGGCCTGGTGCGCTGACGCGCGTCCCGGCGAGGGGGGGCGGCGAGTCCCCGCTCGGGTGCGGAGGAGGCGACACGATGGCGGTACCTCCCAGCCTGGCCCGGAGCGCCGGACCACGGCCCGGCGCCGCATGTGCCGGGCACGTGCGACCGCCGACGACGACCGGTGGTCCGCGCCGCCGGCGCGCCCGAGTGCCGGTGCTGCGACGGGCCGGTCACGGCCGCGTTCGTCAGCCGTCGGCTCGCTCCGCGCGCACCCGCTACCCGGGTTCGCCGTGTGCCGGTCCGGGTACCTCGCGGGCCGGGGATTTCCGAACGCCGTGGGCGGAAGGCGGGCGTGCGGGTGATCGCGTCGCCCGGAGCGCCGTCGTGCGTGGTCACAGCCGCCGCGCCGGGAGCCCGGGCCGGGGCGGGACGGGCGTCGACGGCGGGTGCGGCGGGGCCGGCCGGTGGGCGGCCGCTGCTCGTTTCGGCGCGGATGCCGCATCCTTGAGGTGTGGAGTTCCTCGGGGACGAGTCGGTCGAGCGGAAGGGGAGGGCGCAGGGGATGACTTCCGGCGCACCTACTCATAACGCTTCGGTGCACAACAACGGAGGCAGTGCCGCGGACCATCCGGCCGCAAGGCACCATGGACCGATGCGTGACGACGAGGCGGCCACAGCCCGAGGGGCGATCGGTGCCCTCGTCCATCGCGCGGTCGACGGGGACGAGCAGGCGACGCACGACCTGCTCGCCCATGTACACCCGCTGGCGCTGCGCTACTGCCGCACCCGGCTGTCCCGGCTCCCGGGGGACGCGCGCCACTTCGTGGAGGACCTGGCCCAGGAGGTCTGCGTCGCCGTCCTGCTCGCGCTGCCGCGCTACCGGGACACCGGGCGCCCCTTCGAGGCCTTCGTCTTCGCCATCGCCGCGCACAAGGTCGCCGATCTCCAGCGGGCGGCCATGCGGCATCCCGGCTCGACGGCGGTCCCGTCCGACGAGATGCCCGAGCGGCCGGACGACTCGCTCGGCCCCGAGGAGCGGGCGCTGCTCAGCAGCGACGCCGAGTGGGCCAAAAAGCTGCTGGCCAACCTGCCCGAGAACCAGCGCGAGCTGCTGCTGCTGCGCATCGCCGTGGGCCTCACGGCGGAGGAGACCGGCCAGATGTTGGGAATGTCACCAGGGGCCGTCCGGGTGGCCCAGCACCGCGCGCTGAGCAGACTGCGGGCGCTGGCCGAGCAGTAGTCGGGCCCGGCGGATGAACACGCGAGAGCGGTGTTCCGTACGAACATACGAAGCCCGCGATCGGCCACAACCGTGGAATTTGCCCACCGTGCTTCCCGTTAGCATGGACATCCGCACCGAGCAAGGCCATTTGGGGAAGGTGTCATGACTGCCAACGTCGACGGAGTGCCCGGAAAATTCGCGACCCTCGGGCTGACCTACGACGACGTGCTGCTGCTGCCGGGCGCGTCGGACATGGCACCCGACGAGATCGACACCGCCTCGTACGTCTCCAAGAACGTGCGGGTGAACATCCCGCTGCTGTCCGCCGCCATGGACAAGGTCACCGAGTCGCGCATGGCGATCGCGATGGCCCGCCAGGGCGGCGTCGGCGTGCTGCACCGGAACCTGTCCATCGAGGACCAGGCCAACCAGGTCGACCTGGTCAAGCGTTCCGAGTCCGGCATGGTGACCGACCCGATCACCATCCACCCGGACGCCACGCTCGCCGAGGCCGACGCGCTGTGCGCCAAGTTCCGCATCAGCGGCGTCCCGGTCACCGGCGGCGACAAGAAGCTGCTCGGCATCGTCACCAACCGCGACATGGCGTTCGAGACCGACCGTGCCCGCCGGGTCCGCGAGGTCATGACGCCGATGCCGCTGGTCACCGGCAAGGTCGGGATCTCGGGCGTGGACGCCATGGAGCTGCTGCGCAAGCACAAGATCGAGAAGCTGCCGCTGGTCGACGACGAGGGCGTGCTCAAGGGTCTGATCACGGTCAAGGACTTCGTCAAGGCGGAGAAGTACCCGAACGCCGCCAAGGACGACGAGGGCCGCCTTCTCGTCGGCGCGGCCGTCGGTGTCGCCGGTGACGCCTTCGAGCGCGCCCAGGCGCTCATCGAGGCCGGTGTCGACTTCATCGTCGTCGACACCGCGCACGGTCACTCCCGGCTGGTCGGCGAGATGGTCGCCAAGATCAAGTCGAACTCCTCAGGCGTCGACGTCATCGGCGGCAACATCGCCACGAAGGACGGCGCGCAGGCCCTGATCGACTCCGGCGTGGACGGCATCAAGGTCGGCGTCGGCCCCGGCTCCATCTGCACCACCCGGGTGGTCGCCGGCATCGGCGTACCCCAGGTCACGGCCATCTACGAAGCTTCCCTCGCCGCCAAGGAGGCCGGCATCCCGGTCATCGGCGACGGTGGTCTGCAGTACTCCGGCGACATCGCCAAGGCCCTGGTCGCGGGCGCCGACACGGTGATGCTGGGTTCGCTGCTCGCGGGCTGCGAGGAGTCGCCGGGCGAGCTGATGTTCATCAACGGCAAGCAGTTCAAGTCGTACCGCGGCATGGGCTCGCTCGGCGCCATGCAGTCCCGCGGCGACCGCAAGTCCTTCTCCAAGGACCGCTACTTCCAGGAGGGCGTCGCCTCCGACGAGCAGCTGGTGCCCGAGGGCATCGAGGGGCAGGTGCCCTACCGGGGTCCGCTGTCCTCGGTCGTCCACCAGCTGGTCGGCGGTCTGCGCCAGTCGATGTTCTACGTGGGCGGCCGGACCGTTCCGGAACTCCAGGCCAGCGGCCGGTTCGTCCGGATCACCTCGGCGGGCCTGAAGGAGAGCCACCCGCACGACATCCAGATGACGGTCGAGGCGCCGAACTACAGCCGCAAGTGACGCACGCGCGCGCGTGAAGCCTGCTCAGGGGCGGTCCCGGGGTTCCGGGGCCGCCCTTGCCGTGCCCGTCGGGGATACTGGAAGGCGCTGAAACGCATCAGGGAAAGGCCACACACGTGACTGAGATCGAGATCGGGCGCGGCAAGCGCGGCCGCCGGGCGTACGCCTTCGACGACATCGCCGTCGTCCCCAGCCGCCGTACGCGGGACCCGAAGGAGGTCTCGATCGCCTGGCAGATCGACGCCTACCGCTTCGAGCTGCCCTTCCTGGCCGCCCCCATGGACTCGGTCGTCTCGCCGGCCACGGCCATCCGTATCGGCGAGCTCGGCGGCCTGGGCGTGCTGAACCTGGAAGGGCTGTGGACGCGGTACGAGGACCCGCAGCCGCTGCTCGACGAGATCGCCGAGCTGCCCTCCGAGTCCGCCACCCGCCGCCTCCAGGAGATCTACGCCGCGCCGATCAAGGAGGAGCTGATCGGGCTGCGCATCAAGGAGGTGCGCGACTCGGGCGTGGTCACCGCGGCCGCGCTGTCCCCGCAGCGCACGGCGCAGTTCTCCAAGGCCGTGGTGGACGCGGGCGTGGACATCTTCGTCATCCGCGGCACGACGGTCTCGGCGGAGCATGTCTCGTCCTCGCACGAGCCGCTGAACCTGAAGCAGTTCATCTACGAGCTGGACGTCCCGGTGATCGTCGGTGGCTGCGCCACCTACACCGCCGCCCTGCATCTGATGCGCTCCGGCGCGGCCGGCGTCCTGGTCGGCTTCGGCGGCGGTGCCGCGCACACCACGCGCAACGTGCTGGGCATCCAGGTGCCGATGGCCACGGCGGTCGCCGATGTGGCGGCTGCCCGGCGGGACTACATGGACGAGTCCGGCGGCCGCTATGTGCACGTGATCGCGGACGGCGGTGTCGGCTGGTCCGGCGACCTGCCCAAGGCGATCGCCTGCGGCGCGGACTCGGTGATGATGGGCTCCCCGCTGGCGCGCGCCACGGACGGCCCGGGCAAGGGCCACCACTGGGGCATGGAGGCGGTCAACGAGGAGCTGCCGCGCGGCAAGAAGGTCGACCTCGGCACGGTCGGCACGCTCGAGGAGATCCTCACCGGCCCTTCCCACACCCCGGACGGCTCGATGAACCTCTTCGGAGCCCTGCGCCGCGCCATGGCCACCACCGGCTACAGCGAGCTCAAGGAGTTCCAGCGGGTCGAGGTCACGGTGGCGGACTCGCAGCACCGCCGGTAGGCCGTACGACGCGAAAGGGCCCGTCCACCGCTCGGTGGACGGGCCCTTCGGCCGTGTCGTCAGGCCGCCGCCTTCCTGGCGCCGGAGTACGCGGCGAACGCGCCGATGGCGAGGAACAGGAACGTCATCGCGTCGGCGGACTCCTGCCAGGCCTCCGTCAGCAGGTCCAGGTGGCCGGTGAACATCTCGGGCGCCGGGACGCCGAGCAGGTCGGCGGCGAGGATCGCGGTGCCGATGAGCTGGCCGAGGCAGACGGCGCCCAGGGACAGCGCGGCGCTCAGCAGGGGCAGCACCGGGTTGGCGCCGCCGACCTTGCCGGCCGCGAAACCGACGAGGAAGCCCACGCCGATGGCCGCGAAGCCGATCTCGTACTCGGTGGCGCCGACGACGGCGCCGTAGATCCCGGCGGTGACCAGGGCCACCACGACGGCGGTGAGCGCGCCGAGGGCGACGTTCCCGCGCGCGGGAGCGGGCGGGGCCGGCGGGACGGGGGCCGGCGGCTGGGCGAACGGGTTGCCCCCGGCCGGCCGCGGCGGTACTGACTGGGTCATGACAGATTCCCCCACGGGACTGGTGGACGAGCGGAGTCCCGCGCACCGGTGGGCGACCGGGACGCCGAAGAGTAACAGCCGCACCGGCCCGTTCCACCAGCGAATTCCCCGCCCTCGGTGATCAGAGCCGGTGTGCCGCGCCGGTCGGAGTCGTGCCCCGGGTGTCGAGCAGGAGCTGCGCCTTCACGGACAGGCCCTGCAGGTCGTAGGTGCGGTGGTTCTGTAGCAGGATCGTGAGGTCGGCCTCGGCGGCGGCCTCGTAGAGGGAGTCGGCGCGCGGTACCGGGCGGTCGAGGATGTTCCAGGACGGGATGTGCGGGTCGTGGTAGCTGACGGAGGCGCCGAGCTCCATCAGGCGGATCGCGATCTCCTGGGCGGGAGTGGCCTGCTGGTCGGCGAGGTCGGGCTTGTAGGTGACGCCGAGCAGGAGCACGCGCGCGCCGCGGGCCGACTTGCCGTGCTCGTTGAGGAGGGTGGCGGCGCGCTGGACGACGTAGCGGGGCATCCGGCTGTTGACCTGCTGGGCCAGTTCCACCATCCGCAGGCCGCGGCCCGCGCGGCCGGTCAGGTCCTGCGGGACGGCGTGGCCGCCGACGCCGGGGCCGGGGCGGAAGGCCTGGAAGCCGAACGGCTTGGTCTCCGCGCAGCGGATGACGTCCCACAGGTCGACGCCCAAGTCGTGGCAGAGCACCGCCATCTCGTTGACCAGGGCGATGTTGACATGCCGGTAGTTGGTCTCCAGGAGCTGCACGGTCTCGGCCTCGCGGGGGCCGCGCGCGCGGACGACCTTGTCGGTGAGGCGGCCGTAGAAGGCGGCGGCCGACTCGGTGCAGGCGGGGGTCAGGCCGCCGATCACCTTGGGGGTGTTGGCAGGGGTGAAGTCGCGATTGCCGGGATCGACGCGGCTGGGGGAGTAGGCGAGGTGGAAGTCGCGGCCGGCACGCAGCCGTGAGCACTCCTCGAGCAGCGGACGGAGGAATTCCTCGGTCGTGCCGGGGTACACCGGCGACTCCAGGATGACCGTGGTGTGCGGGCGCAGCCGGGCCGCGAGGGTGCGGGCGGCCGCCTCCACCTGGCTCAGGTCCAGTCCGCCGTCCGCGTTCCTGGGGGCCGGGGCGCAGATGACCGCGGTACGCACCCGGCCGAGCTCGCTCGGGCCCACGGCGTGCCGGAAGCCCCCCGAGAGCATCCGGCGCAGTTCGGCGGGGCTGAGCGAGCCGGGCTCGGGACCGGTCTTGTAGCCGACGGTGGGGATGCCGGCGGCGACAGCGGCCTGGGCCAGCGGCAGGCCGAGCGGGCCGAGTCCGATGACGGCGAGATCTGCGGGCATGGCGTGGGCCGTCCTTCCCAGTAACCGAAGCGGGACAGGTGCGCAAGCCCTGTGGACAGGACGGGCGAGCGCACTGTCAGACTAGGAGTAAATATGACCGTTTTGCGGTATTGCGCTCGCTCGTGTCCGTGCTCGTGTCCGCCTCCCGGCCGCTTCGGCCGCCGTTGTCGGGGCAGGTTGTCCACACGTGGTCCGGGAAGGTTGTCCACAGGCTGGAGGTGTGTGGTGGCTGAAGCCGGACGACGCGGTCACACTTTGAGCGTGGGGGATGTGGACCGGGTCTCGCCCGACGGGTGCGGCCGACGCGAGGCGATGTGCGGGAGGCAGCGGTGAGGACAGGGACACTGGGGCCGGCGCAGCGCGCCGAGTCGCTCGCGGCGATGGCCGACAGGGAGCTCGACCTGCTGGTCGTGGGCGGCGGAGTGGTCGGCGCGGGCACCGCGCTGGACGCCGTGACCCGCGGTCTGTCGACGGGCCTGGTCGAGGCGCGTGACTGGGCGTCCGGCACGTCCAGCCGGTCGAGCAAGCTGATACACGGCGGCCTGCGCTACCTGGAGATGCTCGACTTCTCCCTGGTCCGCGAGGCGCTGAAGGAGCGCGGACTGCTGCTGGAGCGGCTGGCGCCGCATCTGGTGAAGCCGGTGCCCTTCCTCTACCCCTTGCAGCACAAGGGCTGGGAGCGGCTGTACGCCGGCTCGGGCGTCGCGCTCTACGACGGCATGTCGATGGCCCGCGGGCACGGCCGCGGCCTGCCGGTGCACCGGCACCTGAGCCGCCGTCAGGCCCTGCGTGTGGCGCCCGCGCTGAAGAAGGACGCGCTGGTCGGCGCGTTGCAGTACTACGACGCCCAGATGGACGACGCCCGTTTCGTCGCCACCCTGGTGCGCACCGCCGTGTCGTACGGGGCGAAGGCGGCCAACCGGGCGCGGGTGACCGGCTTCCTGCGCGAGGGCGAGCGGGTGGTCGGGGCCCGCGTGCAGGACGTCGAAGGGGGCGGCGAGTACGAGATCCACGCCAAGCAGATAGTCAACGCCACCGGCGTGTGGACCGACGACACCCAGGCCATGGTGGGCGAGCGGGGCCAGTTCCACGTCCGGGCGTCCAAGGGGATCCACCTGGTCGTGCCGAAGGACCGCATCCACTCCAGCACCGGGCTGATCCTGCGCACCGAGAAGTCGGTGCTGTTCGTCATCCCCTGGGGCCGGCACTGGATCATCGGCACCACCGACACCGAATGGGACCTCGACAAGGCCCATCCCGCCGCGTCCAGCGCCGACATCGACTACCTGCTGGAGCACGTGAACTCGGTGCTCGCGGTGCCGCTCACGCGGGACGACGTCGAGGGCGTGTACGCCGGTCTGCGGCCGCTGCTCGCCGGGGAGTCCGACGCCACGAGCAAGCTGTCCCGCGAGCACACCGTCGCGCACCCGGTGCCGGGCCTGGTCGTGGTGGCCGGCGGCAAGTACACGACGTACCGGGTGATGGCCAAGGACGCCGTGGACGAGGCGGTGCACGGCCTCGACCTGCGGGTCGCCGAGTGCGTCACCGAGGACGTGCCGCTGATCGG
This sequence comes from Streptomyces sp. NPDC047706, assembly GCF_043204795.1. Lineage (NCBI taxonomy): Bacteria > Bacillati > Actinomycetota > Actinomycetes > Kitasatosporales > Streptomycetaceae > Streptomyces > Streptomyces sp. NPDC047706. The sequence goes on from NZ_JBIDCW010000007.1 coordinate 113,403, forward strand.
CGCGGAGGGCTACCGGGCACTGTGGAACGCGCGGGCGAGGATCGCGGCGCGCACCGGCCTGCACGTGGTGCGCGTGGAGCACCTGCTGAACCGGTACGGGTCGATGGCGGAGGAGCTGTTCGAACTCATCGGAGGCAACTCCTCGCTGGGCGAGCCGCTCACGGGCGCCGAGGACTACCTGCGCGCCGAGATCGTGTACGCCGCCTCGCACGAGGGCGCGCGGCATCTGGACGACGTGCTGACGCGGCGCACCCGCATCTCCATCGAGACCTTCGACCGGGGCACCCGCTGCGCCCGCGAGGCCGCCGAGTTGATGGCGCCGGTGCTCGGCTGGGACAAGGACCAGATCGAGCGCGAGGTGCAGCACTACGAGAAGCGGGTGGAGGCCGAGCGCGAGTCGCAGCGCCAGCCGGACGACCTCACGGCGGACGCGGCGAGACTGGGGGCGCCCGACATCGTTCCGTTGTAGGAGCTGTGGGCACCCGGGGCGAGAGCCGCTTGTCGGGTGAGGGACAATGGAGGCTCTGTCAGGGCGGGTTGCATGAGGGGACGCATGTCGGAGGCGGAGCGGGCGGGGACAAACCGTCAGGACACTCGTCAGGACAACAACGAGCGTCTTCTCGCCGGGCGGTACCGGCTGGGAGACGTGCTCGGTCGCGGCGGCATGGGCACGGTGTGGCGCGCCGAGGACGAGACCCTCGGCCGGACGGTCGCCGTCAAGGAGTTGCGGTTCCCGTCCAACATCGACGAGGACGAGAAGCGCCGGCTCATCACGCGCACGCTGCGCGAGGCCAAGGCCATCGCGCGGATCCGCAACACCAGCGCGGTGACGGTCTTCGACGTGGTCGACGAGGACGACCGGCCGTGGATCGTGATGGAGCTGGTCGAGGGCAAGTCCCTCGCCGAGGTCATCCGTGAGGACGGCCTCCTTCAGCCCCGGCGCGCCGCCGAGGTCGGCCTCGCCGTCCTCGACGTACTGCGCTCCGCGCACCGCGAGGGCATCCTGCACCGCGACGTGAAGCCGTCGAACGTGCTGATCGCCGACGACGGCCGGGTCGTGCTCACCGACTTCGGCATCGCACAGGTCGAGGGCGACCCCTCCATCACCTCCACCGGCATGCTCGTCGGCGCGCCCTCCTACATCTCCCCGGAGCGCGCCCGCGGCCACAAGCCCGGCCCGGCCGCGGACCTGTGGTCGCTGGGCGGTCTGCTGTACGCGGCCGTCGAGGGCGTCCCGCCGTACGACAAGGGCTCCGCGATCGCCACGCTCACCGCGGTGATGACCGAGCCGCTGGAGGAGCCGAAGCACGCCGGCCCGCTCAAGGACGTCATCTACGGGCTGCTCACCAAGGATCCCGACAAGCGCATCGACGACGCCGGTGCCCGGGCCATGCTCAAGTCCGTCATCAGCGCCCCCGATCCGAAGACGGCCGAGCCGGCCGACGCCACCAAGGTCGTGCCGCTGCCCCCGGAGCCGGACCAGCCCGCGAGGAGCGGGCCTCCGGCGCGCGGCGAGGGCAAGGAGGGGGCCGACCGGCTGCGCGGGGCGCTGCGGTCGGCCCGCAAGACCGCGGCGGCGACGGGCGCGGCGACGGGCGCGGCGGCCGGGGCTCGTACGGCCACCGCGAAGGGCACGGGGGACGCGGGCGGTTCCGGCGCGGCCGCCGGGCGCACGTCCACCGGGTCGCCGTCGGACTCCGGTGCGCAGGGCGGCAACGCGATTTCGGCCGGCCGGAGTTCCGGGTGGCCCGTGATGACGCCGCCGGACCTGCCGCCGCGGCCGGTGCCGAGGGCGCCGCTCACCGACGTGGTGCCGCGGCGGACGCTGGTGGTCATCGCCGTCGCCGTCGCGCTCGCCGTGCTCGGTGTCGTGCTGGCCGTCGCGCTCAACGCGGGCGGCGACGGAGCCGACCGGTCGAGCGGCGGTGGCGACCGGACGGCTCCCGGCGCGAGCAGCAGTGGTGACACCAAGTCGGACGACGAGGGCGCCCACACGGACGGTGCGGCGACGGGGTCCGCGGGGGCCACGCCGGACGGCACGCCGAGTGCCGGTGGCGGGCCGGCGGCCGGCGACGGCGGTGAGGACCCGGACGACCCGTCCGACGGGCAGGGCTCCTCGGACGGCACCGCCGCGCAGTCGACGTACCAGGGCGGCCAGGGCTACTCCATCGGGCTGCCCAAGGGCTGGAAGTACGGGTCGTCGGACGCCGCGGGCGACCGGTTCACCGGGCCGGGCGGTCAGAAGCTGCTGATCGCCTGGACCTCCACGCCCAAGGACGACCCCGTCCAGGACTGGGAGAACCAGGAGCGGTACATGACGCGCTCGCAGTACGACCGGATCCGGATAGCTCAGGTGGACTACCGCGGCTGGAACACGGCCGACTGGGAGTTCACCTATGTCGACGGGGGCACGAAGTACCGGACGATCGACCGCGGGTTCGTCGTGAACGACCGTCAGGGCTACGCGCTGATGTACACGGCGAAGGCCGCGACATGGGGCGGCGCGTCGCGCGAGAGCACCTGGCGGACGCTGACCGAGACCTTCCGCCCCAAGGCGTGAGCGGGCCCGGGAGCGGGTTGGGCGCATGAGATCTCGTGAGATCTCCCATCCCCTCCGTGCGGGTTGCCTCCGGCACGTATCGTGAGTGGTTGCGAACCGTACGCATCGGGAACGCATCCGGAACGGGACGCCGCACGAACGGAATTGACCACCCGGCGGCCGGGGAGGCAACGTGGACGACTACGCGGGGCGCGTGCTCGCCGACCGCTACCGCCTGCCGCTGCCCCCGTCCGACGAGTACGAACTCACCGAGACACGGGCCTTCGACACCTACAGCGGACAGGAAGTCCTGGTGCGGCAGGTGCCGTTGCCGGAGGTCGTCGAGGCGGAGGTGCTCGACGCGGAGGGGCTGCCCGAGGGTTTCACAGCGCGTGACCGTGCGGCCCGGCGCCCGGCGGCCGGACGCGCGGGGGCCGTCCGCAGACCCACGGACCCGGCGGTGCGGCGCGCGGTGGAGGCCGCTCAGGCGGCCGCCGCGATCCCCGACCACCCGCGGCTGGACCAGGTCTTCGACGTGTTCGCCGAGGGCGGGTCGCTGTGGGTGGTGAGTGAGCTGGTGGCCGCGCGACCGCTCGCCGCGCTGCTCGCCGAGCAGCCGCTGACGCCCTACCGGGCGGCCGAGGTAGCCTCCGACGTGCTGACCGCGCTGCGGGTGCTGCACGCGCACGGCTGGGTGCACCGGAACATCACCGCGCGGACGGTGCTCGTCTGCGACGACGGACGGATCATGCTGACCGGCCTCGCGGTGGGGGCCGCGGAGGAGGCCCTGTGCGGGTACGACCCGGTGCCGGCGCCGCCCTACGACGACGACGGCGGTGACGGTGGCGGGCCGGCCAGGGCTCTGGGACCGGCCCGGGGGACGTTCGCGGCCGCCGGGGTCCACGAGCTGAACGAGGCCGGTACCCCCGGAGCGGGTGCGCTCGGCGGCGGTGATCCCGAGGCGGCGCGGCGGGCCGCCATCGAGGCGCGGGCGGCCGGAGGCCTGCCGGTCCCCGCTGTGGACGCGTCCGGCGGCGTGGGCGGTTCGGCGGCGCCGGCCCGCAGGGCGCAGGAGAGCGGCGGGGACATCCGGGCGGCGCGGGCCGGGGCGATCGCCGCCTACCGGGCGGGAGCACGTGCCGCGGCCCGGGTCCAGGAGACCCGGCAGAGCGGCCGTGCGGCCCTGCCCGGCGCGCGCCCGGCGCCCGAAGGCGGCCCTGAGCAGCCGCACACCCGCGGCCCCGACGGCAACCCGCCGGGGCAGATCGCCGACCCGTACGGCGTGCGCGCCACGCCCTGGCACGGCGCGACACCGCGCGACACCGTGGCAGGTCCCGGACACCCCGGCCAGTCCCAGGCCAACGGCCGCGCCCAGCCGGTGCTGCCACCGCACGGCAACGGCCTCGCCCAGCCGGGCGGGCCGCCGTACACGGGCGGCCTCGCCCAGCCGGGCCTGGCGCCGCACGGCGGCAGACTCACCTCACCAGGCCTACCGGCACAGGGCGACGGTCCTCCGCGGCCGGGGACGTTCCCCGCCCGTGGCAACGGCCCCGCTCATCCCGGCGTACCCGCCCCCGCCCGGGAGGTGGCGCCCCAGGCACCCCTGGGCCGTGCCGCCGCCCAGGACGGCACCCGCTGGGGCGATCTCGTGGCCGACACCCCCGCGCCCCGCCGTGGTCCCGCCACGGCGCTGGCCGCGGAGCGCGCACGGCAGGCGCGGATGGCCGTGGTCGGACCGGTGACCGAGCGGTGGGCGCCGGAGCAGGCCGGGCCGGTGCACGAGAACTGGCAGCTCGCTCCGCCCATCGGCCCCTCCACCGACCTGTGGGCGCTCGGGGCGCTGCTCTTCCGGGCCGTGCAGGGGCATGCGCCCTACCCGGAGGATTCGACGGCCGAGCTGGTGCAGCTGGTGTGCGCGGAGCCGCCCGCCTTCGCCGAGGAGTGCGGCCCGCTGCGGCCCGTGGTGGAGTCGCTGCTGCGTCAGGACCCCACCGAGCGGCTGGACTTCGAGGAGCTGCGCGGCTGGCTGCGTTCTCTGGTGCGGTCCGCGCCCGAGCCTGAGGCCGGTCTGCATGTGGTCGCCGCACCGCCGCCCGACGCGAGCCGGCTGCCGATCGTGCGCCGCAGGGGGGAGCTGGTGCGCAGGCGCCGCGCCGGGCTGCCCGCGCGGCACGGGCGGCACAAGCGGGACCGGGAGAAGACGCGTTCGCCGCGCAGCCTGGGCCGCACGCTGCTCCTGCTGATACTGCTCGCGCTGGCCGGCGCGATCGCGTACGCCATGCTGTTCATGCCCAAGGCAGGCGAGGGCGGCGCCGGTGGGCCGAGTCCCGACAGGACCGGTGCCGCCGGGCAGACCGGCGAGGCACCCGGGCCGACGCCGGAGGCGAGCAGCGAGCCGCGGCCGGACCAGAACTCGCCGGACGACGGACCGGCGGGCTCCCGGTCCGGCGCCGCCGAGGGCTTCACCCTGCACGACGACCCGGAGGGCTTCCGCGTGGCCGTCGCCGAGGGCTGGCAGCGCGCGCCGAAGAACGGCAGCGGCCAGGTCGTCTACTCCCAGGGCGACTTCGAACTGATCCTCGCACCGGGCCGGGACGGTGCGGACGAGTACGGCAGCGACCCGATGGCGTACCAGCGGGAGCGGGAGCCGGAGCTGCGGCCCTACCGGGAGTCGAGCTGGGCCACCTCCACCGGGCTGAAGACCATCGAGGTCGGCGGGCGGACCATGGCCGAGGGGCAGTTCACCTGGAGTGACGACGCGGGGCGCGACCTGTTCGTGCGCAACCTCGCGATGCTGGTCGACGGGCGCTACCACGTGCTCCAGGTGCGGGGCCCGGAGGCCGAGCGGGACCAGGTGACCAGGCTCTACGAGCAGGCGGCGGCCACCTACCAGGCCACCGGCTGAGCTCATCCGGGCAGTTGGCCCGATGGTTGCCTGTCGTCACCGAAAGCGACAACCGTCACAGTGCGGTCTCCGTGGGTCTCCCGTGGTTCCCCGTTCGCGGGCCGGTCCCTACGCTGCACCTGTCAAGAACATTGCGGGGAAACGTGAATCAGATGCAGGGCGGCCGGCTCATCGGAGGCCGCTACCGGCTCACCGACGCCATCGGCAGCGGCGGCATGGGACGAGTGTGGCGCGCCCACGACGAGGTGCTGCACCGGGCCGTCGCGATCAAGGAGCTGACCGCGGCGCTCTATGTCTCCGACAGCGACCAGGCCGTCCTGCTGGCCCGCACCCGGGCGGAGGCGCGGGCGGCCGCGCGGATCAACCACTCGGCCGTCGTCACCGTCCATGACGTGCTCGAACACGACGGCCGGCCATGGATCGTGATGGAGCTGGTCGAGGGCCGCTCGCTGGCCGACGTGGTCACGGCGCAGGGCCGGGTCGAACCGGCCGAGGCCGCCCGGATCGGCATGTGGGTGCTGCGTGCCCTGCGCGCCGCGCACACCGCGGGTGTCCTGCACCGCGACGTCAAGCCCGGCAACGTCCTGCTCGCCGACGACGGCCGTGTCCTGCTCACCGACTTCGGCATCGCGCAGATCGACGGCGACACGACGATCACCCGCACCGGAGAGGTCGTCGGGTCGGTCGACTACCTGGCCCCCGAGCGGGTCCGCGGACACGACCCGGGACTCGCCTCCGACCTGTGGGCGCTCGGCGCGACGCTGTACACGGCGGTGGAGGGCACCTCGCCGTTCCGCCGCACCTCGCCGCTGTCCACCATGCAGGCCGTCGTCGAGGAGCACCCCGCCGAGCCCCGGTACGCCGGTCCGCTCGGCCCCGTGATCACCGCCCTGCTGCGCAAGGAACCGGCCGCGCGGCCCGCCTCCGACGAGGCGGAGCGGCTGCTCGCCGAGGTGGCCGGCGGGGGCCGGCCGCAGGTGACCGAGGTGCTCTTGCCCCCGGCGCGGCAGCCGGAAGCAGGCCCCGGCCGGCAGGAGACACGCGAGCACTCCCGGCCGGGCCCGCCCGGCCCCCCGGCCGCGCCCGTACCGGCGGCCGTGCCGACGCGCCGGCGGCTCCGGCTGCGCACGCCGGCCCTCGTCCTGGCCATGGCGGCCGTCGTCGGCGGGGCCGGGGCGGTGGTGGTGCAGCAGTGGGACAAGGGCCACTCCGGGAACGGCCCGTCCCCGTCGGCCACCTCGTCCGTCACCCCCTCGGACTCACCGGACCCCCAGGAGTCCGTCCCGGCCACCTGGGTGCGCAGGGACGACCCGGCGGGTTTCGGCCTCTCGCTGCCCGACGCCAGTTGGCAGCGCAAGGTGTACGGCGTCCAGGGCGACCTCACACAGATCGACTACACGCCCGACGACGGCACGCACCTGATCCGTATCGCCGTCGACAAGTCGCCGGACTTCGACGACCCCTACGAGCACCAGCTGGACCTGGAGGAGCAGCTGCAGCGGCTCGCGCAGTATCAGCGCGTGACCCTGGAGAGGAGTACCTACCGGGACCGCGAGAGTGCCCGGTGGGAGTACACGTGGACCGCGCTGGAGAGCGACCCCGGCGCGTACGCGGGGCCGCGCCGGGCGATCGAGGAGATGTACATGACCCGGGACGGGGTCGAGTACGCGATCTACATGTCGGCGCCCGCGGCGGACTGGGAGACGACGCGGGAGCAGTTCGGCACCCTGCTGCAGGGGTGGCGGCCGCGAGCTCCGTCCTGACGGGCGGGACTGCCAGGCCGGACAGCTGAGTGCGCAACGGCACCCGCGCGACATGGGCGTTTGTCGGCCACGCCACCCGTTCGGCCCGGAGGGTCCCGCTCCGGCTGGGGCATGATGTGCTCATGGGGAGCGAGGGGTCCGACGAGCGTGTCATCGCGGGCCGTTACCGCCTTCAGGCGACGGTCGGACGGGGTGGCATGGGCGTCGTCTGGCGTGCCACCGACCAACTTCTCGGCCGTGAGGTGGCCGTCAAGGAACTCGTCACGGACGACTCCCCGTCGGCCGCCCGTGCCCGCTCCTCACGCGACCGCACCTTGCGCGAGGCACGTGCGCTGGCCCAGTTGCGCCACCCGCACATCAGCGTCGTCCATGACGTCGTCGAGCACGACGAACGCCTGTACATCGTCATGGAGTTGATCGACGGCGGCTCCCTCGCCGACCGGCTCGCCACGGACGGCCCGGTCGACGCGCGCGAGGCCGCCCGGATCGGCGTCGCCCTGCTCGGGGCGCTGCGCGCGGCGCACGAGGCCGGTGTACTGCACCGCGACCTGAAGCCGGCGAACGTCCTCATCGAGTCCGGCACCGGCCGGGTCGTCCTCACCGACTTCGGCGTCGCCCAGGTCGAGGGCGCGACCACGCTGACCGAGTCGGGGACGTTCGTGGGCTCGCCCGAATACACGGCGCCCGAGCGGATGTCGGGGTCGGGGACGGGGCCGGCCTGCGACCTGTGGTCGCTCGGCGTGCTGCTGTGCACGTCGGTCAGCGGTGAGTCGCTGTTCCACCGCGATTCGCTGGGCGGCCTGCTGCACGCCGTGGTCGCCGCGCCGATCCGGCCGCCCGAGCAGGCAGGCCCGCTGCTGCCGGTCGTACGCGGTCTGCTGGAACGGGATCCGGAGCGGCGGCTGGACGCCGCGCAGGCCGAGCGGATGCTGCGGGACTTCCTGGAAACGGGCCGCACCCGGGAGCCGTCCCGCCTGCAACGCACCCCCCGGGACCGGCTGGTGATCGCGCTGCTGGTCGTCGCGATGGTGGCGGCGGGGGTGTCGGCGGCGGCGCTGTTCGTGAACGGGGGCCACGGGGGCGGTGACGGTCCGCCGGGGAGTCCGGCGCCGAGCACGTCGTCGAGCACGTCCGCGTCGCCGTCCGCCGGTGCTTCACACTCCGCGCCGAACAGCAGATGAGCGGCGACCTGGGTCACGGGTCTGTGACCGGTGGGCCCCCGTGGTGGATGCGAAGGCGCCCGCCGCGATATGCATGGATGCATGAGCAACAACGGGGGAGCCCACCACGGGGCCGACGAGCCAACGCATTTCGGTCTGCAACCGCCGGCGCGGCCGGCCGCCGTACCGCTTCCGAACAACCCGTACGCGTCGCCCGCCGCCGTCGTGCCGGAGCAGCAGCCGCCCGTTCAGCCGCCGCAACAGCCCGCACACCAGGCGCAGCAACAGCCCGCACACCAGCCGCCCCAGCAGCCGCCGCACCACACGCCCCAGCAGCCCGCGCACCGGGCACCGCATGAGCCGCCGCACCAGCCGGCGCACGGCGAACCCGGTGCTGGGCGGCTGATCGCCGGCCGCTACCGGCTGCTCGCCAAGCTCGGGCACGGCGGCATGGGCACGGTGTGGCGCGCCAAGGACGAGACGGTGGACCGGGAGGTCGCCGTCAAGGAACCCCGCGTTCCGGACCACCTTCCCGAGCGTGAACGCGCCAACGCGTTCGAGCGGATGCGCCGCGAGGCCCGGGCCGCGGCCCGGCTGGACCACCCGGCGGTGGTCAACGTGCACGACGTCGCCGTGGTGGACGGCAGGCCGTGGATCGTGATGGAGCTGGTGCAGGGACGTTCCCTCGGTGACGCGCTCCAGGAGGGCACCCTCTCCGCCCGTGAGGCGGCCACCGTCGGCCTGGAGGTGCTGGGCGCGCTGCAGGCCGCGCACGCCGCCGGCATCCTGCACCGGGACGTCAAGCCGGACAACGTCCTGCTCGGCCGGCACGACCGCGTCGTCCTCACCGACTTCGGCATCGCGCAGATCGAGGGCGAGACGAACCTGACCGACACCGGCGGCTTCGTCGGCTCGCCCGAGTACATCGCCCCGGAGCGCGTGCTGGGCCAGCGCCCCGGCCCGGCGTCGGACCTGTGGTCGCTGGGCGTCGTGCTCTACGCGGCCACGGAGGGCGTGTCGCCGTTCCGCCGCAGCAACACCCCGGCCACCCTTCAGTCCGTCCTCAACGCCACGCCCGCGTCGCCCGCTTCGGCGTCCGGGCCGCTGGCCGAGGTCATCAACGGCCTGCTCCAGAAGGACCCGGCGCGCCGCCCGAACGCCGCCCAGGTGCGTTCCCTGCTGGAGGCGGCCGCCGACCCGCCGGCTCCCGTTGCCACGCAGGTCGTGACGGCGGGCGGCGGTGACAGCGGGCGGGGCGGCATCCGGGTCGGCCGCAAGGCGCTGCTCGGGCTGGGCGCGGCGGTCGTGGCGGCCGTGGTGGCGGCGTACCTGGTGCTCGCCGACCCGTTCGCGGGCCCGCTGCCCGACGGCTGGAGGACCAGGGCGGAGAAGGACGTCGCCGCGACGCTCGCGCATCCCGACGGCTACGTGAGGACGGTGCCCGAGGGCACCGACGACAGCCACTGGGTGACGTACACCGACCCGAGCGGCGCCATATGGATCGGGCTGCGCCTCGACAAGAAGTCAGAGGACACGGGCAACTCCATCCAGGCGTCCGCGGGCGCCGAGATGTACGAGGACAACCGCGTCTTCGAGGAGAGCGGCAGCTACGACTTCGGCATGCCGGAGAACCCCGTCACCGAGCCGGACGACGCGATCAGGTACCAGGGCAGGGACGCCGCGCGGAACACGATCGTGTACACGACGACCGACAGCCGGCATCCGCGCCCCCGCGAGGTGCAGATCTTCTACTACATGAACCGCGACGAGGACATGTACAAGCTCACGATCAGCTACCCGGGCAAGGGCGACTTCACCGAACGCGGCCGCGAGGTGGCCCGGGTCGCGATCGCCAACCTGGACGTCGACAAGCTCTGAACGCACGCCGGCAAACACATGTCGCGCGGGGTAGTCATGGGGCATGGGTGACGGCGGCGAACAGCAGCGCGACGGACGTCTGGTCGGCCGGCGCTACCGGTTGAGCGAACCCATCGGATCCGGCCGCACGGGCACCGTCTGGCGCGCGCGTGACGAACGCGCCGGACGCGAAGTCGCCGTCAAGGAGCCCCGGTTGCCGGGCGGCCCGAAGGACGAGTCCCACCGCCGGGCCGCCCACCGTCTGTACCACGAGGCCCGTGCCGCGGCACCGCCGCTTTCAGGGGCGCCCGCGGCCGGCTGCAGATCGAGACGGGTCCGGGCTCAGCAACGCCCTGATCAGCTGGTTTGTTGCCAGTGATCACTGGCGGCATGTGTGTACTCGGTGAATCCCCATTACCGACGGGTACACAAAGCCTTCGGCGCGGCATACCCTGCGGCTCATGACGGACTCGCAGGCCCTGGAGCAGGCCACGCACACCACCGGCACCAACCCTCTCGCCCCCGCACCCGAGGGCGCCCGCACCGCCGAGGACGTGGTCACCCCCGAGCTGGTCGCCCAGCTCACCCGGGGCGTGGCAGGTTCCGGCCGCACCGCCAGCCACTCGCCGTTGACCGGGGAGAAGCTGGCCGACCTGCCCGAGTCCACGCCGCAGGACGTTCAGGAGGCGTTCGCCGCGGCACGCGCCGCACAGGCCGTGTGGGCGCAGACGCCGGTACGGCGGCGCGCGGCCGTCCTGCTCCGCTTCCACGACCTGGTGCTGGAGCGTCAGGCCGAGGTCCTCGACCTGATCCAGCTGGAGACCGGCAAGGCCCGGCTGCACGCCCACGAGGAGGTGCAGGCCGTGGCCGTCGCGGCCCGGCACTACGGCCGCAAGGCCGCCGCCTACCTGAGACCCAAGCGGCACACCGGCGCCGTCCCGGCCCTCACCAAGGTCACCGAACTGCGCCACCCGCGTGGTGTGGTCGGCCAGATCGCCCCGTGGAACTACCCGCTGGAGCTCTCCGTCGGCGACGCCCTGCCGGCCTTCGTCGCGGGCAACGCCGTGGTGATGAAGCCGGACACGGAGACCTGCCTCACCGCGCTCTGGGCCCGTGACCTGCTCATCGAGGCCGGGCTGCCCGCCGAGGTCTTCCAGGTCGTGCTCGGCGAGGGCCCGGTCGTCGGCCCCGAGGTCGTCAAACACGCCGACTACGTCTCCTTCACCGGCTCCACCCGCACCGGCCGCGAGGTCGCGCAGGGCGCCGCCGCACGTCTGGTCGGCGTCTCCCTCGAACTGGGCGGCAAGAACGCCATGGTGGTGCTGGAGGACGCGGACGTGGAGAAGGCCGCCGCGGGCGCCGTCCGCGCCTGCTTCTCCTCCGCCGGTCAACTGTGCATCTCCATCGAGCGGTTGTACGTCCACGAGTCGGTCGCCGACGCCTTCGTGGAGCGCTTCGCCGCCCGCACGAAGGCCATGCGGCTGGGCAGGTCCCTCGCGTACGGCGCCGACATGGGCTCGCTGGTGGGCGAGCGCCAGCTGGAGACCGTCAAGCGGCACGTCGAGGAGGCGGTGGCCAAGGGCGCGAAGCTCGTCGCGGGGGGCACGGCCCGCCCGGACATCGGCCCCTACTTCTACGAGCCGACCATCCTCGACGGCGTGGAGCCGCCCATGGCCGTCTGCACCGAGGAGACCTTCGGCCCGGTCGTCTCCCTCTACCGCTTCTCGTCCGACGACGAGGCCGTCGAGCACGCCAACTCCACGCCGTACGGCCTGAACTCCTCGGTCTGGACGAAGGACGCCCGCCGTGGCCGCGAGGTCGCCGCCCGGCTGCGTACCGGCACCGTCAACATCAACGAGGGCTACGCGCCGGCCTACGGCAGCGTCCAGTCCCCGATGGGCGGCATGAAGGACTCCGGCCTGGGCCGCCGCCACGGCTCCGAGGGCATCCTCAAGTACACCGAGGCCCAGACGATCGCGCACCAGCGCCTGCTGCCGATGGCCCCGTCGCTGGGCATGGACGACGAGAAGTACGCGGCGTTCATGAGCCGCAGCCTGCGGGTGATGAAGTCACTCAGGTTCCGCTGAGTCCCTCCCCTCAGGCCCCGCACGCACACTCGACGAGGAGAATACGTGCCACAGGACGCCTATGACCACGACGTCATCGTCGTGGGCTCCGGCTTCGGCGGTTCCGTCACCGCCCTGCGCCTCACGGAGAAGGGCTACGACGTCGGCGTCCTGGAAGCAGGCCGCCGCTTCACCCGGGCCACCCTCCCCAAGAACTCCTGGGACCTGAAGAACTACCTGTGGGCCCCCAGGCTCGGCATGTACGGGCTCCAGCGCATCCATCTGCTCGGCAACGTCATGGTGCTGGCCGGCGCGGGCGTCGGCGGCGGCTCGCTCAACTACGCCAACACCCTCTACGTACCGCCGAAGCCCTTCTTCGAGGACCCGCAGTGGGGCCACATCACCGACTGGCAGCAGGAGCTGGCGCCCTACTACGACCAGGCCCAGCGCATGCTCGGCGTGCGGCTGAACCCGACGATGACCCCCTCCGACGTCCATCTGAAGGCCGCCGCTCAGCGGATGGGCGTCGGCGACAGCTTCCACATGGCGCCGGTCGGGGTCTTCTTCGGCGACGGCAAGGACGCCGACGGCAAGGTCAGGGCGCGCCCCGGCGAGGAGGCGGCCGACCCGTACTTCGGCGGTGCCGGGCCGGCCCGCCGCGCCTGCGCCGAGTGCGGCGAGTGCATGACCGGCTGCCGCCACGGCGCGAAGAACACCCTGTGCGAGAACTACCTGTACCTCGCTGAGAGGGCGGGCGCGGTCGTCCACCCCATGACCACGGTCGTCTCCGTCACGGACGACTCACAGGGCGGGTACGCCGTCACCACCCTGCCCACCGGCAGGCGCGGCAAGGGCGGCGGCCGCACCTTCCGGGCCCGGCGCGTGGTCCTGGCCGCCGGCACCTACGGCACCCAGACCCTGCTGCACCGGATGAAGGCCGGCGGTCAACTGCCGTACCTCTCCGAGCGCCTGGGCGAACTCACCCGCACCAACTCCGAGGCCCTGGTCGGCGCCCAGACCACCAACCGCCGCTACCGCAAGGTCACCGGCGAGCGGAAGGCCGACTTCACCCGCGGCGTCGCCATCACGTCGTCCATCCACCCGGACGCCGACACCCACATCGAGCCGGTCCGCTACGGCAAGGGCTCCAATGCGATGGGCGGCATGGCGATCCTCCAGATCCCCTATGCGGACGGTTCCTCCCGCGCCCTGGCGTTCCTGCGCAACGCCGCCCGCCATCCCCTGCAGATGCTCCGCTCCCTCAGCAACCACCGCTGGTCGGAGCGGACCATCATCGGCCTGGTGATGCAGTCGCTGGACAACTCGCTGACGACGTATCTGAAGCCGGACGGCGTCGGCAAGGGCCTGCTGACCGCCAAGCAGGGGCACGGCGCGCCCAACCCCAAGCAGATCAAGGCCGCTTCCGAGGGCGCGTCGGCGATCGCCGCCGAGATAGGCGGCTTCGCCGGGAGCAACGTCGGCGAACTGATGGGCACCCCGCTCACCGCGCACTTCCTCGGCGGCTGCCCGATCGGAGACTCCCGCGAAACCGGCGTGATCGACCCCTACCACCGGCTGTACGGCCACCCGGGCATCTCCGTCGTCGACGGTGCGGCCGTCACCGCCAACCTGGGCGTCAACCCGTCCCTCACCATCACCGCGCAGGCGGAGCGCGCCATGTCGTACTGGCCCAACAAGGGCGAGGCCGACCCACGCCCGCGGCAGGGGACGGCCTACGAACGCCTGAAGCCGGTCGAGCCGAGGTCCCCGGCGGTCCCGGCGGACGCGTTCGGCGCGCTGCGGCTGCCGTTCCTGGGGATCCCGGCCGTCCCGCCGAAGAAGTAGGACCGGTCAGGGCCGGAAGGAAAAGAGGAGAGAAAGAAGAGAGAGGGACCTGCGCCCCCCTCCGAGCGCAGCTCCCTCTCCCTTTGTCTGGTTCAGGCGTGGTTACGCCTGCGCACCGGCCTTCTTGCGCCGGACGACGAACAGCGCGCCCGCACCGGCGACGACGGCGACCCCGCCCGCCAGGCCGATCATGGGCAGCGCGGAGCTGGAACCGGTCTCGGCGAGGCTGCCCGTGGCGTCCACGTCGTTGACCTCGTCCAGCTCGGCCATCCCGCCCTGCGGCTTGGCGTCCTGAGGGTCACCGGCGTCCGAGCCCGCGGCGAGGATGTCGAAGATGTAGAACCAGCCGTTCGGGTCGTCGGCCATCCAGCAGCCCTCGGCGTCCGAGTACTGCGCGAAGCCGCCGGTCAGGCCGATGGCCTCGGGCACCTTGCCGCTGACGCTCAGGCGCAGCGGGTAGGAGGTGGACTGGCCCGCGCCGAGGTCGAACGCGGGGAAGGTCGCGCCCTCGCCGGCCGCGTCCGCCAGGGTGTGCCAGCTGCCCGCGGCCTTGTCGAAGACCTGGACGACGATCTCGCCGGAGTAGTCCTCTTCGTCCCAGCCGAACGCGGCGACACCGATCAGCGGCTTGATCTTCTTGATCGGCTCGTCACCGTTGTTGGAGACGTCGAAGGAGAACTCGGTCCAGCCGCTGCCGGCCACGATCGTCTCGGGCAGGCCCGACAGACCGCTGGTCAGGTCGTCGCTGAGGCCGAGCGACTCCTCGTCGGCGCTCTCGCAGAGGTCCTCCTCCGGCGCGGAGCTGCTCGGGGAGGGGCTCACGGAGGTGGAGGCCGAGGGCGAGGTGGAGCCGGTCGGCTCGGTGGTGGCCGTCGCCGGGGCGCTGCCCGTCGCGGTCGGGTCCGTGGTGACCGACTGGCTCGGGTCGCCGGACGGAGTACCCGGGTCGCTCGCGGTGGGCGACTGGGTGTCGGACGGGGGCGGGGAGACGGTCGCCGTCTCGGTGGCGGACGCCGACGAGCTGGGGCTCGGGGAATCCGTCGCGTAGGCACCCGGCGCCGCGAGCAGAGCCATCGGGGCTATCGCGGCTGTCGCGGCGGCGACTGCCAGGGCACGGCGAAGCTTCATGAAGACCTACCTGCTGAGTCGGAAGGGCTCCGCGTATGGGGGTACGGGTGTGGCCCAGGGTTCTTGCAGGTTTGATCACCAAGGCCTGTGAATGGTTGTCCACGCTTCACACAGAATTTATGTGAGCTGGATCACTTGGTTGGGCCGGGAGGTCCGGGGCAGCCGAGGGGACGGGTGAGTGGGCATGAAGAAGGGCCCCGCGGGGCGGAGCCGCGGGGCCCTTCTCTCGTCAGCACCGGCGTCAGGGCAGCGCCGGTGCCTGGAAGCGGCGCCGGGGGGTTGCGCCGCTTGCTTCCGGATGGTCTCGACCGCGGGTACGTCGTCGCTTCGGACAGTTCCGCCGGCCGGCCCCGGGCGTCCCCGGAGCCGGCCGTTCTCTTGGGTGACCGGGCTGCTGTCCCCTGCCGTCCGGTCACTTTTCTGGAGCGAGGTCCCACGACGCACGGCACGATCCGTACGTCTCATCGCCCCAGCGAGCCACGCGTGGTTCTTTCGGGCCCGCCCCTGGCTGGCACGGACACCGGGACCAACGAAGCCTCGCGGGCGGCGGTCACGCGCCGTACGGGTGAGAGCGGGTGCGAACTCAGATGCGATGCCTGTCCAGTTCGAAGCTCAGACGCGGCCCCTGCACAGTTCGAGAAGCGTCATGGCCAGGGCGGTGCCCGGCCTGCCGAGCTCCTGCCGGTAGCGGCCGAGCACCTCCATCTCGCGGGAGAGGTTCACGCGCCGGCCGCCGGAGGTGATGCGGGCCTCCTGGATCACGGCGGAGACGGCCATCCGCTCCTGGATCAGGCCGATGATCCGGTCGTCGAGCGCGTCGATGCGTTCGCGCGCGCCGCCGATCAGCTCGGCGGCCTCGTCGGTGCGGGCGCCGGTCCTGTCGGCCGGCGCTGCGGTGGTGGTCATGATCGGGGGCTCCTCGTCGGGGTGCGGCTCCGGCACGGACAAGGCCCCTGGAACGCCGAACGCCCCGGACCTTGTCGGCCCGGGGCGCCTGGGAAGTCGCTTGTCAGTTGCTCAAGCAGCACGACCATGGCAGCCGGCGGGCCGGTCGCCATAGGTAAAGAGGAAGGTCGAGTACGCGAGCATGGGGCCAGTATGCCGCGGCCCCCGGCGGTCGCCAATCCGGTTCGCATCCTGAGACGGCGGTCACGTACGGCAGCCCCGTTAGAATCGGGGGTACAGCCCTTTTCAAGACGCCGGAAGGCAACCCGTGTCATCAGCGACCCCCGCCGCCCCCGACACCGTCCTGGTCGTCGACTTCGGTGCGCAGTACGCCCAGCTCATCGCCCGACGCGTCCGCGAGGCCCGGGTCTACAGCGAGATCGTGCCGAGCACCATGCCGGTGAAGGACATGCTCGCCAGGAACCCGGCGGCGATCATCCTGTCCGGCGGGCCCTCGTCGGTGTACGAGGAGGGCGCGCCCCGCCTGGACCGCGAGCTCTTCGAGGCCGGCGTCCCCGTCTTCGGCATGTGCTACGGCTTCCAGCTGATGGCGCAGAGCCTCGGTGGCACCGTCGACAACACCGGCGCCCGTGAGTACGGCCGTACCGACCTGCACGTCTCGCGTTCGTCCTCCACCCTCTTCGAGGGCACCCCGGCCGAGCAGGCCGTGTGGATGTCGCACGGCGACGCCTGCTCCGCCGCCCCCGAGGGCTTCAGCGTCACGGCGTCCACGGACGTCGTCCCGGTCGCCGCGTTCGAGAACGACGAGAAGAAGCTGTACGGCGTCCAGTACCACCCCGAGGTCATGCACTCCACGCACGGCCAGCAGGTCCTGGAGCACTTCCTCTACCGGGGCGCGGGCCTGAAGCCGGACTGGACGACCGGCAACGTGATCGAGGAGCAGGTCGAGGCGATCCGCGCGCAGGTCGGCGACAGGCGCGCCATCTGCGGGCTGTCCGGCGGTGTGGACTCCGCCGTGGCCGCCGCCCTGGTCCAGAAGGCCATCGGCTCCCAGCTGACCTGCGTGTACGTCGACCACGGACTGATGCGCAAGGGCGAGACCGAGCAGGTCGAGAAGGACTTCGTCGCCGCGACCGGCGTGCAGCTGAAGGTCGTCGACGCCGAGGAGCGCTTCCTGAACGCCCTCAAGGGCGTCTCCGACCCGGAGGAGAAGCGGAAGATCATCGGCCGGGAGTTCATCCGCGTCTTCGAACAGGCGCAGGCCGAGATCATCGCCGACCAGGGTCCGGCGGTGGAGTTCCTGGTCCAGGGCACGCTCTACCCCGACGTGGTCGAGTCCGGCGGCGGCACCGGCACCGCCAACATCAAGTCCCACCACAACGTCGGCGGGCTGCCCGAGGACCTCGAGTTCCAGCTGATCGAGCCGCTGCGCAAGCTGTTCAAGGACGAGGTCCGGATGGTCGGCCAGGAACTCGGCCTGCCGGAGGAGATCGTCCAGCGCCAGCCGTTCCCGGGGCCGGGTCTGGGCATCCGTATCGTCGGCGAGGTGACCAAGGAGCGGCTCGACCTGCTCCGCGAGGCCGACGCCATCGCCCGCGAGGAGCTGACGGCCGCCGGCCTCGACCGTGACATCTGGCAGTGCCCGGTGGTCCTGCTCGCGGACGTCCGGTCCGTCGGCGTCCAGGGTGACGGCCGGACGTACGGCCACCCGATCGTGCTCCGCCCCGTCTCGTCCGAGGACGCCATGACGGCCGACTGGTCGCGTCTGCCGTACGACGTCCTCGCCCGGATCTCCACCCGGATCACCAACGAGGTGCGCGACGTCAACCGGGTCGTGCTCGACGTGACGTCGAAGCCGCCGGGGACGATCGAGTGGGAGTGAACCCTACGTGCGTCTGACCGTCCGTAGGGGAGTGCCGGGCTTCCAGACCTGGACGACGAGGAACGTGTCGTCCTCGACGTAGGTCCGTACGACCTCCGTCAGTTCGGTGCGGAAGAGGTGGAACGGCTCCGGCGGTTCCACCTCTTCGCGGTACCCGGCCTTCGTCGCCGGGTCCTCGACCTCGATCGCCCGCCCGGCGATCCGCACGTCGCCGCCGCCCATCGACGTACCCTCCCCCGGGTTCGCCTGGAGCGCGAAGCGCGCGTCCCGGCGCAGGTCGAGGGCCTTGAGCGAGTCCGGCATCATGCCGAGCCACAGCTCACCGCCGGTGAACCGCACCTCCAGCCCCGTCGTGCGCGGCGAGCCGTCCTTGCGCAGGGTCGCCAGGACATGGTGGGTGCAGGCGCCGAAGCGTGCCTCGACGGTCTTCGCCAGATCGGGTTCGGCGGTGGTGAAGGTTGCCCAGTTCGCTGCCATACGACGAGTCTGGTGCCGAAACCGGACATCTTCTGTCGGGTATGCGCGGTGCCGGAGTGCCGCCCGTGTCACCGAAGCCCTGTTCTCCCGCGCTGACCGCGGGTAACTTCCGCTCCGTACCGGAACCCAGCGCCGGAGGACCGATGCCCGCGCCCACCCCGCCCCAGCCGCTGCCCACCGACCGGCTTCAGTTCGCCATGCCGCCGATGTACGAATCGGTCGACGACGAGCGCCGGCACCGCAAGGAACGGCTCGCGGGTGCGCTGCGCGTCTTCGGCCGGTACGGCTTCGAGGACGGCGTCTCCGGGCACATCACCGCCCGCGACCCCGAGTACACGAACTGCTTCTGGGTCAATCCGTTCGGCATGCCCTTCCGTCACGTCACCGTCGGCGACCTCGTGCTGGTCAACCAGGACGGGCAGGTCGTGGAGGGCCGCTACCACGTCAACCAGGCCGCCTTCACCGTGCACGCCCAGGTGCACGACGCCCGCCCCGACGTCGTCGCCGTCGCCCACTGCCACTCCGTGCACGGCCGCGCCCTGGCCGCGCTGGGCGATCTGCTCGACCCGATCACCCAGGAGAGCTGCGCCTTCTACGAGGACCACGCGCTGTACGACGCCTACACCGGCGTCTCCGTCAACGCCGAGGAGGGGCGCAGGATCGCCGCCGCGCTCGGCTCCCGCAAGGCCCTGGTGCTGCGCAACCACGGCCTGCTGACCGTCGGCGACTCGGTGGACGCGGCGGCCTGGTGGTTCCTGTCCATGGAACGCTCCTGCCAGGTGCAGCTGACCGCCAAGGCCGCGGGCCGCCCGATCCTGATCGACCACAAACTGGCGGTCGCGACCCGGGAACAGCTCGGCGGTGACCTGGTCGCGTGGATCAACTACCAGCCGCTGTGGCAGGACATCACGCGCCGGGAGCCCGACCTGCTGACCCAGGAGGCGCTCAGAACCCCCGGAGCACCGCCGCCTTCGTCGTCGCGAACTCCTCGTCCGTGAGTACCCCTTCCCGGTGCAGTTCGCCCAACTCCCGTAAGGCGTCGCAACAGTACGTCGTGAGGCCGGCCGGCGCGGGCCCGGCCGGCCTGGTGCGCGGCGGGCCGCCGGCGGCGGTGTGGGTGGACGGGTGCGGCAGCCGCGCGGTGACCGCGGTCGCGACCAGGGCGGTGAGCAGATCGCGTCGGGTACTGCCCCACAGGTCCAGGGCGGTGAGCAGATCGCGGCGGGTACTGCCCCACAGGTCCAGGGCGGTGAGCAGATCGCGGCGGGTACTGCCCCACAGGTCCAGGGCGTACGGGTCCTTCCCCGGCGGCAGCCCGGCAAGGGCCTGGCGGATCTCCTCCGCCACGTACTCGGCGACCCCCGAACCGTCCGGATCCACCGTCAGCCGATAGGGATCGGCCGCCCCGGGCAGCCGCCCGGCGGCCGTCTGGAGCAGCGGATCCGCGCCCTCACGCAGCCGTAACCTGAGCCGCCCCCGCCTGCGGCCGGGCTCGTACACCACCCCGGAGACGGCCTCCAGGGGCACGACGACCTGCGCGTACGACCGCCGGAACAGCGGCACGCAGCGGTGCCGTCCCGGTGTGACGCGGACCGAACCGCCGTCGAAGCCCAGGTCCGGTCACGCTGGATGAGGTTGGCCATACGAAAAGTCCCGCAGCCGGGTCAACACGGCGACCCTGCGTTCACCCACGCCGACAGAGCTGCCCCGACCTGCCGGACGCGTACCGGGTGCCGTAGGGCACAATTCGCTGACATCGCACGGGAGTTGCACGGGACGCCCGGCAGGGCCCCGACTCACCGACGAGCGGGGCGGACGAATGCGGCACGGGGATTCGCGGAAGGCGGGCGTCGGGCGTGGCGGTGCAGGAGGCGAGGCAGGGCGCACAGGAGCGCACGGGCGCGTTCGGGAGCGCCCATGACGGTGGCTGCACCTGCGGGGACTGTCCGCACGGGGCGCGTGCGGGGCACCGGCGGGCGGTGGCCGCGTTCCTGCTGAAGCGTGACGAGTTCGCGGCCGGGCAGAACCTGCCCGCGGCCGTCGCCCACTCGCCTTCGGCCTCCCGTCAGTGGGTCTCCGACGAACTGACCCAGTCAGCGGCGGCGGTCGCCGAGCGCGCCCGCGCCGAGGGCGAGGCCTGGCTGTCCCGCCTGTGGCGCCGTACGGCGTGCGTGGTCTGGGCGCTGGTCCTGCTGTTGCTGCTCGCGCAGTCGCTGACCGCGATCGGCACGGGCTGGACGACGGCACGCACGGCGGGACTGCTCGCGGCGGTGCTGGTCGCGGTGGCCCTGACGGCGGCCTCCTTCCTCCACCGCGCCCGGGGTGGCGTACTGGCCCCGGTCGTCGGCGAGGACAACCGCCTGTCGACCTCCCGGGCGGTCGCCGCCACGTGGGTGCTCTTCATGGCCTACGCCGTGCTGGTGCTGGCGGGGCAACTGGCCGCCGCCTCCTCGCCCGGCGCCCGCGACGAGCTGATCGCCGGCCTCGAACTCGCCCGGGGCGCCGGGGTGGTGACCGTCCTCGCCGTGGTCTGCGGGATCGCCGTGCTGGTGCGGCGGGTGGTCGGGCTGCGCGTCCTCGGGCAACGGCTGCAGAAGGTCCGCGCGGACCGGCCGAGGGCGGCCGACCTGCTCACGGACGACTCGGGGCGGGGCACCTTCGCCGACATCCAGTACGTCGTCATCAGTGCCGTCGCCCTGGTGTTCGCGGCGGTACGGCTGGCCCGCCACCCCGAGCAGCTGCCCGACCTGCCCTGGGGGCCGGCGGTGGTGGTCCTGGTGTCGGCGGCCACCTACCTCGCGGCCAAGTACGCCGAGGGCGGCCGCCCTGTCGTCCTCTCCGTCGTCCGTGCCCGCGAGGCAGGTGACCTGGACGCGCCCATCCGCACCGGCGAGGACATCGAGATCCGGGGCGCCGGCTTCGTCCCTCCGGGCGCCGGCACCGCCGACCGCCTCTCCCGCATGGTCGTCCGCATCGGC
The DNA here is from genome assembly GCF_043204795.1 of Streptomyces sp. NPDC047706. NCBI lineage: Bacteria > Bacillati > Actinomycetota > Actinomycetes > Kitasatosporales > Streptomycetaceae > Streptomyces > Streptomyces sp. NPDC047706. Next base: position 134,909 of record NZ_JBIDCW010000007.1, read on the forward strand.
CCGGTCCACGTCCATGTCCCGCTGGTCCCGATCACCGGCGGCTTCAGCAACCCCACCGACAGCCTCCTGACCGTGCCGGTACCCGCGGAGGTGGAGCCCGGACGGGTGGAGGTGCGGGTGGTCACGGCGGCCGGGGTGGAGACGAACGCGTACGTCATCGACGTCACGGAGTAGCGCGTACGTCCCTGCGGCGGGCGCGACTCGAACGAAGCGCCGAATGTTCCCGCAATCGGGCCTGAACGGGCTCGAGCGGGTTCCCCCTTTCCTGCGTATGGTCATTTGAAGGCCACGGCACGGCGTGCGAGAGGCGGCTACACATCGATGACTCACAGTGTTCGTACCGAGACCGACAGCACCCATCACGACGGCGGCCGCACGGACTGGCGGGACACGGCCACCCGCTACGCTCTCCTCCCCCTGCGCGTCTTCCTCGGCATCACCTTCGTCTACGCCGGGCTCGACAAACTGACCGACAGCGCGTTCCTCCAGGAAGCCGGATCGGGCTCCATCGGCGACACGATGCGTGCCGTCCGGGACTCCTCGGCCGTCCCGGCGCTGGTCGACATGGCACTGGAGAACCCCGTCGGCTTCGGCTGCGCCATGGCCTTCGGTGAACTCGCCGTCGGTATCGGCGTCCTCCTCGGCTTCCTGACCCGCCTCGCCGCCCTCGGCGGCGCCCTCATCTCCCTCAGCCTCTGGCTCACCATGAGCTGGGCCTCGGACCCGTACTACTACGGCAACGACCTCCCGTACCTGTTCTGCTGGGTGCCCATCGTGCTGGCTGGGGCGCCCTACTGGTCGCTGGACGCCCTGATCCGGAGCCGACGGCGGGGACGGGGCCGGACGGGCGCCTGGTGACCGGTGGTGGGGGCCGCCGCCTCGCCAGTCGTCCTCGGCCGCTGCCGACTCGGCCCGCGCCGCCGACTCGGCCGCACAGGACCGCGGCACAGGACGTCACCATGCCCGCTGAGCCGGCCTCCGGCCCGACGGCGACCGGGCCCCGGCGGCGGTCCCCTGCCACGCGCCGGGTATCCGGTCCATGACGTCACCCGGTCGGCCAGTTCCCCCCTCGGCTGCCCGGTCGGCGCTCCCGGCCGTGCTGATCAGGAACGTCGATGGCCCGCGCCGCGGCGGCGGCGTACGCCACGGCCCACCATTCCCGCCAGGGCGGCCAGGCACAGGCCGCCCACCATCAGGGGGAGCAACGCGAACCACGGCGTCTCCCAGGCGCCCCTCGCGTCACCGGCGTACAGGACACCTGCCGTGGTGACGACCACCCCCGCCACCAGCCGGCCCGGCTGGAACTCATGACGCGGCACGACGCACCTCCACCTGACCGACGCCCACCTTGAGATCGAGATCGACCGTGCCGGCGCGCTTCTCACCCGGCGCCGGAGCCAGTGTCACCTCCCGGTACTTGCCGGGCTCCACGTCCACGTCCTGCTTCTGCTCGCCCGGCAACTGGATGTCGCCGACCCCCACGTCGATGTGCGCCCGCACCGTGACGTCCGGCGGCACGATCACCAGGAGCCGGCCCACACCCACCTCGGCGTCCGTGGACACCGTTGTGCCCGTGGCCGGATTCAGCCGGGTCAGGTCCAGCGTGCCGACGCCGGTGCCGAGGTCGTATCCCGGCTCCACCTCGGCCACCGCGGCCGGTCGCCATGTCGTCCTGATCCACTCCGTGCCGATGTTCTTGGGCAGTGCCGCCGCCGCGGCGAGCAGCCCCGCCGTGAGGACCGCCAGGAAGACCGACCCCGCTCCCGTGCGGCCCAGGAACGAACTGACGGCGATGCCCAGACCGATGACGGCGAGCGCGCAGGCCAGGCCGGTCTGCAGGCTGGTCCCCAGCGGCTGCTCCTGCCATGTCAGGCGGGTGCCGACGGCTCCCGCGAGCAGGGCGAACAGGAAGACCCAGCCGCCTATCCAGCGCGGGCCGCGCTGCCTGGGCCGCGCGGTGCGCGGGGGGAGCGGGGCCGGGGGGCCGGTGTCCGGGCCGAAGCTGATGTTGACGGCGGCGGCGATGTCGCGGTCGGCGGAGTCGCTCGGGCCCCACAGGTATCCGGTGCCACCGACGTGGGTGCCGTCCTTGACGATCGGGTCCCGCCACCAGGAGGGGCAGACGGCGGAGACCGGCGGTGCCTGCGCCTCCGGCGGGGCGTCCGCGGCGGCCTGCGCGGCCAGCGGGTCCGGACCGGGGGCGTCCCGGCGCTGCGACCAGTAACCGGCGCCCGCGAGGAGGAGGGAGAGTATGACGGCGAAGGTCAGCACACCGCCGTTCTTCAGCATTGCCAGGAAGACCCCGCAGCCGACCAGCGCGAACAGCACGGCGGTGAGGGCCTGTCCGTCGACGCGGCCGGTCAGAAGCTTGCGGACCTCGTTCTCGTCCTCGTCGTCGTACGGGACGAAGAGCCAGGCGAAGCCGTAGAAGATCAGACCGATGCCGCCGGTCGCGGAGAGCACGGCGAGGGTGATGCGGAAGATCACCGGATCCATGTCGCACTGACGCCCCAGCCCGGCGCACACCCCGGCGAACATCTTGTGCCGCCGGTCCCGCCGGAACCTGTGCGCAGGCGCCGGGGGGGCGGGCTCCCCGGGTGCTCCGGGCACGCCGGAATCTCCGGGCACGCCGGTCCCGCCAGCGGTGGGCGCGTCATTTCCTCTGGGCGCGCCCGTGCCCCCGTGCGCGCGCGGTTCCTCACCTGCGGCGCTCGCGGCCGCGGCGTCTGACGCGGCGCCCGCGTCGGGCACGGCATCCGCGGCGTGCTGGTGATCAGTCATGGGTCCATGGTGACGGGCGCGCCCCCGCCGCGGGAGTCGGTACGACCCTGGCCGGACCCTGATATCACCCCTGAGTCCATGCGGGGGAGGCGTTCGACCGGTCCGCGGTCTTCGACCGGTCCGCAGTTCGAAGATCAGGGCAGTCTCGGGGGTCGACCCTGATGCTCCGGCCCGCCGGCCGTGTGACCATCAATGGCATGCCGGAAGCCGCAACCGCAGCAGCGCCACTCGACGAGCCGCGGCCGCCGCGCAAGCTCTACCGCAGCAGTGACGGACGCTGGCTCGGTGGCGTGGCGCGGGGGCTCGCCGGTCATCTCGGCCTGCCCGTGATCTGGGTGCGCCTGGTGTTCGTCGGCCTGTTCACGGCGGACGGTCTCGGCGCGCTGCTCTACGCCGCCTTCTGGTTCTTCGTGCCGCTGGGCGTCGGCGGCGTCGAGGCGCAGAAGCCGCCCTCCCCGGTCGCCACCGAGACCTCTCCCGACGGGCGCAAGAAGCTCGTGGCCCGCAGACCGGACAAGGGCCAGATCGTCGCCCTGCTGCTCATGGTCGTCGTGGCCATGGTCTTCGTGGGCAATGTGAACCTGGGCGGCGGTGCCCAGGCCTACCTCCTGCCGGCCGTGCTGGTCGGCGCCGGGGTCGCCCTGGTCTGGCGCCAGGCGGACAACGCCCGCCGGGCACGCTGGGTCGAGGTCGGCCGCCGCAAGCGCACCCTGAACCTCCTGCGCGCGGTCGGCGGCGTCCTGCTGGTCACGGCCGGTGTCACGGGTGTCTTCGTGCTCCAGGGCTCCGCCGCCCACCTCGGCTCCGTGCTCCAGGCGGCCCTCGCGGTGCTCGTCGGAATCACCCTCCTCGCCGGTCCCTACCTGGTCCGGATGACCCAGGACCTCTCCGAGGAGCGCCTGATGCGTATCCGCGCCCAGGAGCGCGCGGAGGTCGCCGCCCACGTGCACGACTCGGTGCTGCACACCCTGACGCTGATACAGCGCAACGCGGACAACCCCGGCGAGGTGCGCCGCCTCGCCCGCGCCCAGGAGCGCGATCTGCGCACCTGGCTGTACAAACCGGAGGGCACCGGGAAGGACGAGGCGGACGAGCCTGCCACCCTCGCCGAGGCGGTACGGCGCAACGCCGCGGAGATCGAGGACAAGCACGGTGTCCCCATAGAGGTCGTCGTGGTCGGGGACTGCCCGCTCGACGAGAGGCTCGGCGCGCAGATGCAGGCCGCGCGCGAGGCGATGGTGAACGCCGCCAAGTACGGTGGCGACGGCGGCGCCGTGCAGGTCTACGCCGAGGTCGAGGGAAAGACCGTCTTCGTGTCCGTCCGGGACCGCGGTCCCGGCTTCGACCTCGACTCGATACCCGCGGACCGCATGGGCGTCAGAGAATCGATCATCGGCCGTATGGAGCGCAACGGCGGTACGGCCCGGCTGCGGGCGGTGCCGGGCGGCGGTACGGAGGTCGAGCTGGAGATGGAGAGGGCGGAGAAGACGTCATGAGCGACCCGACCGAGGCGAACGGGACGGCGGGAGCGGAAGAGTCGGCCGAGCCCGCGCAGACACCGGGCGGCGGCGTGGCAGGACGGCACGTGCGTGTGGTGCTCGTCGACGACCACCGCATGTTCCGCACGGGCGTGCAGGCCGAGATCGGCCGGACCGACGAGACAGGCGTCGAGGTCGTCGGCGAGGCCGCGGACGTCGACCAGGCGGTCACGGTCATCACCGCGACCCGCCCCGAGGTCGTCCTCCTCGACGTGCATCTGCCGGGCGGCGGCGGCGTCGAAGTGCTGCGCCGCTGCGCCCCCTTGATGGCGGACGCCGAGCAGCCGGTCCGGTTCCTCGCCCTGTCCGTCTCGGACGCGGCGGAGGACGTGATCGGTGTGATCCGCGGCGGCGCGCGGGGATACGTCACGAAGACGATCACCGGCACGGACCTGGTCGACTCGATCTTCCGGGTCCAGGAGGGCGACGCGGTCTTCTCGCCGCGTCTCGCCGGCTTCGTGCTCGACGCCTTCGCCTCCACCGACGCCCCGCCGGTCGACGAGGACCTGGACCGGCTCACCCAGCGCGAGCGGGAGGTCCTGCGGCTCATCGCCCGCGGCTACGCCTACAAGGAGATCGCCAAGCAGCTGTACATCTCGGTGAAGACGGTCGAGTCCCACGTCTCGGCGGTGCTGCGCAAGCTCCAGCTCTCCAACCGGCACGAGCTGACGCGGTGGGCGACGGCGCGGCGGCTGGTGTGATCGCCGGTCAGCCGTCCCCGGTGGCCAAGGGGAGGGCGCGTAGGTGAGTTCGCACCACACCTCCTTGCCGATGCCGCACTCCCTTTCCTGAGCGTCCCAGTCCTGCGCCTGCACCGACACCAGCACCAGGCCCCGGCCCGACTCGTCCTCCGCGGAGGCCTCCGCCGCGGCCGGCAGCGTGCGGTCGCCATCCGTCACGGCGATGCGGAGGCGGTCCGCCGTGAGGAGGCAGCGGGCCCGGATCTCGCGGCCGGCCGTGACCTTCGCGTGGCGGTAGGCGTTCGTCATCAGCTCGCTGAGAAGGAGTTCCGCCGTGTCGGTCAGATCCGGCGGCAGCGCCCAGGAAGCCGCCTGTTCGCGGAAAAGACGGCGTGCCCGGCCGACGCTGCGGGCGTGACGGGGCAGCCGCCACTCGATGTCCTTCGGGGCGGTCGTGGGCAGCGGCCACGGAGTTTGCATGCGCTGTTCATCCCTTGCGTCACTGTTTCGCGGTTGGCGAGATCACGGTCCCGGCTCGCGCGTAGCCTCACGAGTGACGAAGCGGGTCCAGCGTGTGTCCGTACCCGGGGTGGTCCCGGCGGAGGTGTGCGTGACGACCGAGGTGAACTCCCAGCCGCCGATCGCGTGGCGGTACTGCGGCAGCCAGATCAAGAGTGGCGCACGGAGGCCGGCGTCGGCAGGGAGGCGTTGGCCAAAGAGGCCGGTTACGACTACCAGTACGTCAAGTCGATGGAGAACGGCCGCCGTCGGCCCACGCTGCGGCTGTTGCAGGTCGCGGACCAGGTGTGCGGGGCGGGTGGAAAGCTCGTCGCGGCACAGGAGTATCTGAAGCCGGAGCCGTTTCCCGCGCGGTCGCAGGCGTTCATGGCCATCGAGGCGGAGGCGGTCAGCTTCTCCTGTTACGAGCCTCTTCCGATTCCAGGGCTGCTGCAGACGGAGGCTGACGCGCAGGCGCTGATCGGGGGGAGTTGCCCGCCGCTGGACGACGAGACGGTGAGCGAGCGTGTTGCCGTTAGGTTGCGCAGGGCCGATGCGCTGAGGCGGAAGGTCGGCGTGATGCACGCGCTCAGTGTTGAGGAGTCTGCCGAATTCATCAGAGGGGTGGCGGAAAAGCAGTGAGTGACCGCCTGACATGGTTCAAGTCCAGCTACAGCGACAGCGAGGGCAGCAACTGCCTGGAAGCCGCCCTCGACACCGAGCCCCGCACCATCCACCTCCGGGACTCGAAGCTCGGCGCGCGGAGTCCCCAACTCGCCGTCGCGGGGGACGCCTGGGCCGCCTTCGTCGCGTACGCCCGTACCGGCGCCTGAGCTTCGAGGGCGAGGTCCGCGGCGGGGCGACGCGCTACACCACCCGCGTCGCCCCCGCGAACGGCATCTGGTCGATCGGGGCCAGCCGGACCGGGGCCGAGGGGTTGGGAGCGTGGATCATCTGGCCGTTGCCGACGTAGAGGCCGACGTGGCTGATGCCGGAGTAGAAGAACACCAGGTCGCCGGGGGCCAGTTCGGCACGCGAGACGCGGCGGCCGGCGTCGATCTGGGCGTAGGTGGTGCGGGGCAGGGCGACCCCGGCGGAGCGGTACGCGGCCTGGGTCAGGCCCGAGCAGTCGAAGGCGTTGGGGCCGGTGGCGCCCCAGACGTAGGGGCTGCCGAGCTTCTGGTAGGCGTACGACACGGCTGCGGCGGCGCGTGAGCTGGGCGCCGTCGTCATGGCGGAGCCGGGAGCCTGGAGCGTGTCGCGGCCGGCCACCGAGGCGCGCGAGGCGCGGTCCGTGCCGTCGCCCTCGGCGAGCCGCGCGCGCTCCTCGGCCGTCAGCCGGGACAGCAGCCGCCGTGCCTCGTCCAGCTTTCCGGTGATGGTCTTCTTGTGCCGCTTCAGCTCGGCCCGCCGCGACTGGAGCGAGTTCAGTTCGACGCGTGCGGCGCCGCGCAGTTGCTCGATCTCCCGCAGCTCCCGGCGGACGCGTGTGACGGCTGCCGCCTGCCGGTCGCCCGCGCGTTCGGCGAAGGCGGCGCCGTCGAGATACCGGTCGGGGTCGTCGGAGAGGACGAGTCGCAGCGCGGGGTCGAGGCCGCCGTCCCGGTACTGGGCGGCGGCATACGAACCGAGCGCGTCCCGGGCGGAGTTGAGCCGGTCCTCCTTGCGGGCCGCCTCGTCCTGCAGGCTGCCGAGCCGCTTCTGTGCCGCCCGGGTCTGCTCCTTCACGCCGTTGTACTTCTCGGTGGCGACCTCCGCCTCCTGGTACAGCTGGTCCACCTTGGCTCTGACCTGCCCCGGCGTCAGCTGAGGCTCGGCGTGACCGGTCCCGTCGAGACCTGTCGCGGTCGCCGCGCCCGCCAGGGCGATCGTGGCCGCCGTGCGGGCCCTGGTGCCGGGGGCCGAGCGTGGTCGGGGCTTGCGGTGCGCTGCCACGTGGACTGCACGTCCTTTCGTACGACTCGGGGCGACCGCCGGTTCTGTGCGGCCACCGGGTGGAGGTACGACCGCTCGGGGGCGGCTGACGCGTCCGGCGGTGCCCCGCACAGGGGATGCGGGGCACCGCCGGACCTTCTCGGCGGTGGTGCCCGGCTGCCGCCTCTGGTCAGGGGCGGTGGTGGGGCGCCGGTCACCTGGTGGAGGACGCTAAACCCGGGCGTGTCGGCACGGTGACGCCTTGTGCGGAAGTGACGGCAGGGAAGCGACAGGTGACCGTTTGTGATCGAAATCGCGATTCGGGGCCGTCGTCTTCACGCAGCGCGATGACCGATGCGGCGATTCCGGGGCGGGTGGAAGCCCGGGGTGCTATGGGGCGCATATATGCAGCCGTCGGGTGCGCGCACCGCGGGTGGCCCGGTGTCGGGGGCCCCGGACCCCCTCATTAGGCTCCGGCCCCATGGACGTACTCATCCACCTCTTCGTCGGCCTGCACATCATCGGCATCGCCTCCCTGCTCGGTGGCTTCCTCACCCAGATGAAGGCGATGGGACAGGGCACCGCGCGATTCGTCCCCGCGATGCTGCACGGCGCGCTGACCATGCTGGTCACCGGCGTGATCCTGGTCGGCCTCAACCAGGCCGACGACCAGCCCGTCGACAACATCAAGATCGGCGTGAAGCTGGCGCTGCTGATCGTGATCCTCGGCCTCGTCTATGTGAAGCGGGACGAGGAGAAGGTGGACAAGGGCATGTTCGGCCTGGTGGGGCTGCTGACCACGGCGAACGTCTTCATCGCCGTGCTCTGGACCTGACGATCCGCTCCACGCGCGCGTGCCGCGGAAGACCGCCGCACGCGCGCGTGCCCTTCGACGGCCTCCCCGGAACGCATCCCGGAGCGCCTGGAGGCGCCGGTGTCAGGCCGGGCGGACGACGCTGTGGAGGGAGGACTCGCCGTCGTAGAAGACCGACTCCTCGCGGACGTACGCGCCCGGCTTCGGGGCGTGGATCATCATGCCGTTTCCGATGTAGAGGCCCACGTGGGTGACGTCGTCGTAGAAGAAGACCAGGTCGCCCGGCCGGGCGGCGGCGACGGAGACCGTCGTTCCGGCGTTGACCTGGTCGTAGGTGGTGCGGGGGAGCGAGACGCCGGCGGCCTTCCACGCGGCCTGGGTCAGGCCGGAGCAGTCGTAGGACTCGGGGCCGGTGGCGCCCCAGACGTACGGCTTGCCGATCTGTGCGCGGGCGAAGGCGAGCGCCTTCTCCGCCTTGGTGCCGTACGCGGAGTCCGGCGCGGAGGTGCCGGAGCCGGCCTCGGTGCCCGCGCCCGCTGAGCTGCCGCCGCCCGCGGACTCCTGCTCCTGCTGCGCCGCCTCCTGGCGCCGCTGCTCCTCCGCCTGTTGCCGGGCGAGCTCGGCGGCCTTGTGCTCGGCCTCCTCCTGCTTCCTCTTCTCGATCGCCGCGAGGCGGGCCTTCTCCTCGGCGGTCAGCTCCGACAGCAGGGTCCGGGCGTCGGCGAGCTTCTTCTGGACGGTGGCCTTGGCCGTCCGCAGATCGCTCTGCGACTCGGTGAGGGCGTCCAGGCTCCGGGTGGCCTCCTGCCGCTTCTTCATCGTCGCCGACTGCTCGGTGAAGTACTCGTCGACCGCGCTCTTCTGATGGCTGGTCAGGCGGCCCATCAGCTGGCTCTGGTCGAAGTAGTCCTGCGGCGAGTCGGCGAGCAGGAAGGTGGCGGTGTCGGGGACGGAGGCCCCGGTGCGGTACTGGGCGGCGGCGTACGTCCCCAGTTCCTCACGCGCCTCGTTCAGCTTCTGTGTGCGCTGGGCCACGTCGTCGAGGAGGGTGTCGACGCGCTTGCGCTGTTTCGCGGTCTTCTCCTTGGCCGCGTTGTACTTCTCGGTCGCCGACTCCGCCTGGCGGTAGAGATCGTCGACCTTCTTCTCGACCTCCTCGAGGCTCGGCCTGTCGTCGGCCGAGGGCTCGGCGTTGGCGGTCTGGGAGAGCAGGGCCACGGAGGTCAGGGCAGCGGTGGCGAGGGCCGGGGTGCGTATGCCTGCTACCCGCGCGCCGGTGGAGCGCGACTTGCGGTGCGACGCCAAAGGAGGCGACTCCTTCCATCTGCCGCCTACCGGGTTAGCTGTCGGGTTCGGGCGGGTGGTTCGGAAGGGTTGCCCTACGGCCCGCTCCAGCGAGGGATATGGGCCGATTCACCCCAAGTTCGGTTGGGTCCCCGGCTCCGGCTGCCTTGGGCGCACCGGACTCGGCGGAGGCCGCACGGCCCGGCGACGTTCGCCGGTTGGGGTCGGGCGGCCTGCCCGGCACGCTAGCCAACTCGTGTGGTCCCTGTGAAGGTTGGTGGGTGATATGCCCGATACATTTTCGTGACCTTCAGTCAGCCGTCACGGCCCGCGTGAGAGCGTGTTCGGACGGTGAGGGCATGGTGAGGGCGTAGCGGGTGCGGGTGCGGGTGCGGGTGAGTGCCGGTGCCGGTGCGGGTGCGGGTGCGCGAGATCGTCCCCGTGGGGAGCCCGCCCTTCTCGTGTCCGGATCCGGCCCCCCGGAGAGATCATCCAGCTTCAGGGCCCGGGATCTTTTCGGGGTGGCCGCGGGTTGTCGGTGGGGCGCCCTAGACTCGGAGAGCGATGAGCAGCCTCTTTGACGACAGCTTCCTGGCGGACCTCCAGGCCCCACGGGCCCACGGGGAGCCTCCGCCGCCGCCCGAGGACGATCACGCTCCGGAGCCGCTTCCGGACGATCTGTTCGGCGGGAAGTTCGACGCACCCCCGGACCGGGACGCCTACTACCGCGACGGCGCCCCGCGCCCCGCCCTGGACTCCGCCGCGCTTCTGGAGGGGCTGAACGACAACCAGCGTGCCGCCGTGGTCCACTCCGGATCCCCCCTGCTCATCGTGGCCGGCGCCGGCTCCGGCAAGACGCGCGTCCTCACCCACCGCATCGCCCATCTCCTCGCCGAGCGCGGGGTGCACCCGGGCCAGATCCTCGCGATCACCTTCACCAACAAGGCCGCGGGTGAGATGAAGGAGCGCGTCGAGCAGCTCGTCGGCCCCCGGGCGAACGCGATGTGGGTGATGACCTTCCACAGCGCGTGCGTGCGCATCCTGCGCCGGGAGTCCAAGAAGCTCGGCTTCACCTCGTCCTTCTCGATCTACGACGCCGCCGACAGCAAGCGCCTGATGTCGCTGGTCTGCCGCGACCTGGACCTCGACCCCAAGCGGTTCCCGCCCAAGTCCTTCAGCGCCAAGATCAGCAACCTCAAGAACGAGCTGATCGACGAGGAGGACTTCGCCGCCCAGGCCACCGACGGCTTCGAGAAGACCCTCGCCCAGGCGTACGCGCTGTACCAGTCCCGCCTGCGCGAGGCGAACGCCCTCGACTTCGACGACCTGATCATGACGACGGTCAATCTGCTCCGCGCGTTCCCGGACGTCGCCGAGCACTACCGCCGCCGCTTCCGGCACGTCCTGGTCGACGAGTACCAGGACACCAACCACGCCCAGTACGCCCTCGTGCGCGAACTCGTCGGCACCGGCGAGCGCGCCCCTGAGGACATCGACGTACCGCCCGCCGAGGGCGACCTCGAGCCCGCCGAGCTGTGCGTGGTGGGTGACGCCGACCAGTCGATCTACGCCTTCCGCGGCGCGACCATCCGCAACATCCTCCAGTTCGAGGAGGACTACCCGGACGCGACGACGATCCTGCTGGAGCAGAACTACCGCTCCACCCAGACGATCCTCTCCGCGGCCAACGCCGTCATCGAGCGCAACGAGTCCCGCCGCCCCAAGAACCTGTGGACCAAGGCGGGCACGGGTGCGCGTATCACCGGCTACGTCGCCGACACCGAGCACGACGAGGCGCAGTTCGTCGCCGACGAGATAGACCGTCTCACCGACGCGGGCGACGCGAAGGCGGGCGACGTCGCCGTCTTCTACCGTACGAACGCCCAGTCCCGTGTCTTCGAAGAGATCTTCATCCGCGTCGGACTGCCCTACAAGGTCGTCGGCGGCGTCCGCTTCTACGAGCGCAAGGAGGTCCGGGACGTCCTGGCCTACCTGCGGGTGCTGGCCAACCCGGAGGACTCGGTCCCGCTGCGCCGCATCCTCAACGTCCCCAAGCGGGGCATCGGCGACCGTGCGGAGGCCATGATCGACGCGCTCTCCCAGCGCGAGAAGATCAGCTTCCCGCAGGCGCTCAAGCGGGTCGACGAGGCGTACGGCATGGCCGCCCGCTCCACGAACGCGGTCAAGCGGTTCAACACGCTGATGGAGGACCTCCGTACGATCGTCCAGTCCGGAGCCGGGCCCGCCACGATCCTGGAGGCGGTGCTCGAACGCACGGGCTATCTCGCCGAGTTGCAGTCATCCACCGACCCCCAGGACGAGACCCGGATCGAGAACCTCCAGGAACTCGCCGCCGTCGCCCTGGAGTTCGAGCAGGAGCGCGCGGAGGGCGAGGCGGGGACGCTGGCGGACTTCCTGGAGCAGGTCGCGCTGGTCGCCGACTCCGACCAGATCCCGGACGAGGAGGACGGCGACGGCGTCATCACGCTGATGACCCTGCACACCGCCAAGGGCCTGGAGTTCCCGGTCGTCTTCCTCACCGGCATGGAGGACGGCGTCTTCCCGCACATGCGCGCCCTCGGCCAGACCAAGGAGCTGGAGGAGGAGCGGCGGCTCGCGTACGTCGGTATCACCCGCGCGCGGGAGCGGCTGTATCTGACGCGGTCGGTGATGCGCAGCGCCTGGGGCCAGCCGCAGTACAACCCGCCGTCCCGCTTCCTGGAGGAGATCCCCGGGGCGCACGTGGACTGGAAGCGGACGGGTGCCCCCGCGGCACCCGCGGGCCCGGTCTCGGGCGTGGCGGCCTCGCTGTCCTCGTCCCGCTCGCGCTCCTCGGCGTCGGGCGCGTCCGGCTTCGCCACCCGGCGGACGGCCGAACAGCCGGTGGCCGGGCTGTCGGTGGGGGACCGGGTGACGCACGACCAGTTCGGGCTCGGCACCGTCGTCGCGGTGAAGGGCACGGGAGCGAACGCGGAAGCGACGATCGACTTCGGGGACGCGAAGCCGAAGCGGCTGCTGCTGCGGTACGCGCCGGTGGAGAAGCTGTAGCGCTACGGGCCGGGCGGGTCCGGGGGTTTCGTCACGGAGCCCCCGCCCGCCGACGCGTCGCCGGTTACGAGGGGTCGATCCCGTGGCTGCGCAGCCAGGACAGCGGGTCGATCGACGCACCGCCGCCCGGGCGCACCTCGAAGTGCAGGTGGGGGCCGGTCGAGTTGCCGGAGTTGCCGGAGTACGCGATCGCGTCGCCGGCCTTGACGGTCGTACCGGAGGCGACCTGGTAGCTGGAGAGGTGGCAGTACCACGTCTCCGTGCCGTCCATCGCCGTCACGATCATCATGTTGCCGTACGCGCTGTTGTACTCCGTGCGGACCGTGCCGTCCGTCGCGGCCATCACCGTCGTGCCGTACGCCACGGGGAAGTCGATGCCGGTGTGCACGGACATCCAGTTGATGCCCGACTGCCCGTAGTAGGCGCTGAGCCCGTGCTGCGCGACCGGCAGCGCGAACTTCGGGCGGAGCCGCTCCTTGCGGGCCGCCTCCTCCGCCGCACGCTTCCTCTCGGCCTCCTGCTGCGCCTTGAGGTCGATGCGCTCCTGCGTACGGCTGACGCGGTCGCCGAAGTCGTCCGCCTCCGCGGTGAGGCTTGCGAGCTGGGTGTCCAGCTGGTTGTTGGCGGCGGACGGTTTCACCGGCTGCGCGTCCGCGGCCGTCGTGGTCGCGTCCTGCTCGTCTCCGGTGAAGGTGCCGACGGAGGCGGCGGCGATCCCCGCCACGCCCATCACACAGGCCGAGGGCACGGCGACGGTGAGCAGCGCCGAGCGCTTGGCGGGCGTACGGCGACGGGACCGGGCGCCGCTCCGGCCTGCCGCCCGGCCGGCCGGGGCGGCGGTGACCTCCTCCTGGTCGTCGAGGAGGGCGGGCGCGGCCGGTGCCTCACCGGCGCTGTCCGGCTCGTCGTCGTGGCCGGTTTCGCCGGGGTCGACCTGCTCGAACGTCGCGGTCGCCTGCTGGTCGAAGGGCACGGAGTGCTGCGTGAAGTCGTTGTTCTGCTGGGTGAACTCGCCGGTGTGCGGATCGAACTCGCCGGTGTGCTGGTCGAAGGATCCGGCCTGCGGAGGGAACGACTCGGCCTGGTGGTGGAAGGCCTCGGTGTGCTGCTCGTACTCGTCGGCGGCGTGGGTGGTGCCCTGGCCGCCGTCGGAGTTCCACTGCGTGGCGTCGTAGGCGCCGGTGTCGAAGACCTGGGTGCCCCATTCCCACTGCTGGGTCCGGTCGGCCGGGCCGCCCTGCTCGGGCTGGAGCCAGGCGCTCGCGTCCCACTGACCGCTGGCGTCGACCGAGCCGGCCTGCGGCGGGATGAGGGGGAGCTGCTGGTGGTCGCCGGTCCACGAGGACGTGTCGTGGGTGCCGGTGCCGTAGGCGGCCTGGTGCTGGGCCGCGTAGGCGTCGTAGGCGACCGTGTGGTGGGCGCCGCTGGACCACTGGGTGGCGTCGTACGTGCCGGTGCCGTGCCCGGTGCCCGCGAGATCGCCGAAGAGGGGGTCGGCCTCGAAGGTGGTGGTGGCGGTCGGGGCGGCCGGGGCCGCGTGGCCGCCGGCGTCAAATCCGTTGGCGGGGTAGGCGGAATACGTGGTGAAGTCGCCGTACTGGACTTCCTGGGTGCCGTACGACGCGTAATGCGTCGCGGCGGCTTCGGAAGCCGGAGCCGGGGAGGTCATGGCCCCCGACGGGTGACGGTCGTTCACCAACTTCTCTTTCGCCTCGACAACAGGGGCTGGCAGAGCAGTGCGGCGACTGTACCCGGCGGTACGCGGGCACGACAATCTTCTGCAGGTTTCGCGCGCGCAGGAAACGGGCAATCGGCCGTGTTTCGGCGGACTGCGGGCACGGCTTTGGCCTTTTGTTCGAAGACTGTTCGACGCGGATGGCCCTGTTGAGGCGATGAGTTGGCCGAGTGGTCCCGTTGCCGTCGCATGACCAGCGAGTGACCGGACGGGACCGGCGGGTGGCCGACAGGTGACCGGGCGGCGGTATGCGGGCGGTCATCGGGTGGGAACGGCCGGGCGCGTCAGGCCACGGTGAGGCCGCCGTCGTGCGCGGCGGGCTGGGCGTCTTCCGTGGTGCCGTGGTAGATGCCGTCGAGGGCCTGGCGTATCCCGGACGCGACGGCGGGATGCACCGGAAGCGCGAGATGGCCGATGCCGGTCACCCGGACGTTTCGCGCCTGCAGGTCCGGGTGCTCCAGGCAGGCCGCCTCCAGCGGGTCCATCAGGTGGTCGAGGTCGCTCCAGAAGCTCACGAACCGGGTACGGCACCCCGGCGTGGGCAGCGCCAGATCCTCGATGACGGCGGAGCCGGGGCGCATCTGGCGCACTATGGGGTGCGCGTTCGCCAGGGGCGCGACCCGGGTGCCGGAATGCGGCGTACCGAGTGTGACGAGTGTGCGGACGCGGGTGTCGCCGGCGAGTCGCTGCACGTAGTAGCGCGCGATCAGTCCGCCGAGGCTGTGGCCCACGATGTCGACCTGCCTGCTGTCGGTGCGCTCGCAGATCTCCTCTATGTGCCGGCCCAGCAGTTTGGCGGCCGTCCGGATGTCGCAGGTCAGCGGCGAGTAGTTGAGCGATACGACCTGCTGCCTGCCGTGCTGGGCCAGGGAGCGGCGCAGGAGCAGGAAGACCGAGCGGTTGTCGATGAAGCCGTGCAGCAGTACGACCGGGGGTTTGCTCTCCGTCGGGAGCTGGGCGGCGGCGCCTTCTGGGGGGAGCCGGGGAACCTGCGCACGGCGCTCCTGGATGATGCCGGAGGGGTACAGGATCAGGTGCCCGGCCAGGATCGCGATCTCCAGCGCGGTTGCTTTCAGGAGGGCCAATGAGAGTCCCGCGAGGCTGCCTGGGATCGGGAGCAGCTGCCGGTAGAGCGGTTCAAGGGGCTGCAGAGCCCTGGTGACCTGCGTGACCTTCATGGCCGACCTCCCGTCGGCACACGGTGGACGGCCTTGTCCCTCGTGTGCGTCCGTGGGAGTCGCGGTGGAGGATCGACGGGGCGCGAAGGGTGGGGCGAAGCGCTGGGTGGTTCGGGATGTGCGCCGGGTACGGGTGGTACGGGGTGTGCAGGTTCGGATGTCCTGGTGGGCCGACGGCGGGTCGCGGGGTGTGCGCTCCGGGCCGGCTGTCTGCTGTTGTGCGGGGTCGTGCCGTTGAGTGAGGCCTTGTGTGCGCTGTGAGGCTGGTGTGGTTTCGATGATGGATTCGATGGCCTGCGCTACGTGCCGTTGATGCCCTTCGACCTGCGTCGATGTGCCTCACCGCCCGTGGCGCGCGGCTCGCGGCGCGGGGGGTGGGGCGCCTCGTTGCGGCTCCCGTGGCGCGGGTTCCGTGGAACTCCGCGCGTATGAATGTGTCCCACTATGTGATTTCCCCCTCGGTCCACATCGTAAAACTGCCGGTGATGGGCTGCTAGCGATAACGTTCGTTCACTTCCTCGGTGGAGGTGCGGTCCGGCGAGCGTGCCGGGGCCGTGGGCGCGGGTGGCGCGCCACGCGTACGGGCATGAGGGATCTGTGCGGTACTTGTCGGTACGGATGGATGTATTCGCTTCATGGAGGCAGTGATGGGTGTGGCAGCCGGTCCGATCCGCGTGGTGGTGGCAAAGCCGGGGCTCGACGGCCACGATCGCGGGGCGAAGGTGATCGCCCGCGCGCTGCGGGACGCCGGTATGGAGGTCATCTACACCGGGCTTCACCAGACACCCGAGCAGATCGTCGACACGGCGATCCAGGAGGACGCCGACGCCATCGGCCTGTCGATCCTCTCCGGGGCGCACAACACGCTCTTCGCTGCCGTGATCGCCCTCCTCAAGGAGCGTGATGCGGCGGACATCCTGGTCTTCGGGGGCGGCATCATCCCCGAGGGGGACATCGCTCCGCTGAAGGAGAAGGGTGTCGCCGAGATCTTCACGCCCGGGGCGACGACCGCGTCGATCGTGGAGTGGGTACGGGCGAACGTACGGCAGCCCGCGGGGGCGTGACGTCTGCGCCGGTGAGGCGGGGTGCGGGTGATCTGGCGCCGCGCTTCCGCCGCCTGCGGCCGGGCGGATGCGTACCGGGGCGGTGAGGTTCGTTCCGGGAGGTTGCTCCGTTCGGGTGATGGGGTGGGGTTGAGGCCGGTGAGTGCTCGGTGGGCTCGCTGAGTGCTTGCAGGCGTGGCCGGGGTCTGTGAGGCGGCTGTCTCCTCGACAGCTCCGTGGTCCGTCTTCTGCGACGGGGCCGGGGGTGGGAGTGGGGTCAGGTGGTGCCTCGGTGCTCTCCTCGGTGCTCCTTTTCAGTGGTGTGGGTGGTGACGCGCGTGGAGTGGGTCGCTGTCGGGGCGTGGCGCGTACTCCGTTCGCGTGATGGGGCAGGTCATCTCGCCATCCTGGTCCGCTCCCGTCACGGCTCCAGCTCCTGCGCCATCGCCGCTCGCAGGCGCAGGGTCGTGACCAGGCGCTGGAAGGCCTCGGCCCAGTAGCCCCCCGCCCCTGGTGACGCGTTCTCCGGTTCCTCGGGTATCGCCAGGAGGCCGTCGAGGTGGTTCGCCTCGGCCGGGTCGAGGCAGCGCTCGGCCAGGCCCATCACTCCGCTGAAGCTCCATGGGTAACTCCCCGCGTCCCGCGCGATGTTCAGGGCTTCGACGACCGCACGCCCGAGCGAGGCGGACCACGGCACCGAGCAGACCCCCAGCAGCTGGAACGCCTCGGACAGCCCATGCGTACCGATGAATCCCGCGACCCAGTCGGCCCGCTCCCCGCCCCCCAGGGTGTCCAGCAGCTTGGCCCGCTCGGCCAGCGACACCGCGCCGGGGCCGCCGGCCTCCGGGGCCGAGGGCGTACCGAGCAAAGCGCGGGACCACTGGGCGTCGCCCTGCCGGCACGCCGCCCGGCACCAGGCGGCGTGCAGTTCGGCCTGCCAGTCATCGGCCACCGGTAGTGAGACGATCTCCTGGGGCGTGCGACCGCCCAGCCGGGCCTGCCAGGTGGTGAGTGGCGCGGCCTCCACCAACTGACCGAACCACCAGGAACGTTCACCGCGTCCGGCCGGAGCCTTGGCGACCACACCGTCCCGCTCCATGCCGGCGTCGCACTCGTGCGGTGCCTCGACGGTGAGCGTCGGCGTCGCCCCCGTGTGGTCCACGACCACACACGCGCCCGCCCGGACCGCCATCCGCGCGGCCAGCGCCGAGCCCGGCAGTGCGGAGAGCAGTTCTGCCGCGGTGGCCCGTACGTTGCGGCTCCGGTCGGCCAGGGCCTGCTCGAGGAACGGCTCGTCCTCGGCCGCGAGATTCGTACGAAGGGAGTCGAGGAACATCAGTCGGTCCTCGGCACGTTCCGTCGCCCAGGTCGATGCGAGGAGTTCCCGCGCGGTGGCGGGCGTCCGGGCGCGGAGGGCGGCCAGGAGGGAGACTCGTTCGGCGAACAGGCCTTCCTGCCAGAGCTGACGCACCTCTTCCATCTCCTCCAGGTGCGGCAGCGTCGTGCCACCGCCCGGGGTCGCGCGCAGGGCGAAGCGCCAGTCCTGGTTGAGGCGGGCCAGCCACAGGGCACGCGGACCGGCGAAGGTCAGCACGGCGGGGCGGATGTCCGTACGGCCGCGGGCGGCGTCCAGCAGAGCGGGCAGCGCCTCCGGGGGCGCCGTGTAATGGCGGGCGTTGGCCAGCGCGAGCCATTGGGGCAACAGCTCCATGAGGTCTGGTGCCGTGCCTCTGCGGCCCCCGCCGCCTGCGCCTGGGCGGTCGGCCAGCAGCAGGGCGAGCCTGCGGGCAGCGGCGGCGGGGAGAGGCGTGCGCGGGTCCGCAGGAGCCGGCTCCAAACGGGCTGCCGGACGGGCGGGGCGCACGCCGGCCCGGCGCCGTACGGTCTCCGCGGCGGCGGCGTCCAGCAGGGCCACGGGTGCCTCCCTGCCGGATGCGCAGGCCGATGGGGGCGGTGTGCGCCGGTCGGTGCCGAGCAGGGCGGTGGTGACCAGGTCCTCCCAGGGGGTGGCGGCCTCGCAGGGGGTGGTGGTCTGTGAGGGGGTGGCGGCCTCGCAGGCCGTGCCGGTCTGTGAGGGGGTGGCGGCCTCGTGGGGGTGCCCGGGCGAGGCGCCCGTGGCGGGCGGGTTCGCAGGAGTAGCGATCGTGTTCACGAGAGTCCTTTCCGTTGCAGGCCCATGGAGTTCGCGTTTGTCCTCTCGGAGGACGGCAGTGCCTTCGCACGCGTGGCGTTCCCCCCGGTGCGCCGGCATGCGGTTGAGAGGGGAAGGGTCAGCACAGTGACACCGCCGGTCCCGCCCCCTGCGGCCACGCCGTCAGTGGCGTGAAGCCCTGATGGCCGCATTCGCCGAAGACCTTGACGGGCGTGCCGCCCGAGAGCGCGACGAGACGCCAGAGGCCGGGACGGGAGCGGGCGGCCGGGGCGAGGGGCAGCGCGGCGTCCTCGTCGGCGTCTGCCAGTTGCCAGGAGTCGCCGTCCGGGGTCGGTATGACTCGCTCCAGGGTCACCGGGACCGAGTCGAGCCACGGGTCGGTGCGGAGCGCCTCGCCGTAGCGGGAGGCGGCCCGGGTCGTCGTGACGCCCGGCGGCCTTGTCGACGCCGGCGCCGGAGGGGCGAACTGCTCGCCCAGGGACACGCGCGCCTCGCCCGCGCCGGGGTAGGCCGACACTTCCGCATCCAAGGCCAGGCCGACCGGCAACGCCAGCTCGGGGGCGCGGCCGGCCGCCCCGTAAGAGAGGAGAAGGGCGGTGTGGCCGGAGTCCGCGCCGTACAGCCAGATCCGGCGCGTCGTGAGCCGCGGGTTCGCCCTGTCGTACTGGGCGAGGATCAGCCAGCGGTCGCGCAGCGGCGGTCCGTCCGCCGAGGCGGGCAGGCCGATACGGGAACGCACCGTCGCCGACAGGCTCTCCGGCAGCCGGTCGCGGTGCAGCCAGCCCTGGTCGAGGAGGTGGAGCAGCGCGCACTCCTCCAGCAGCCGCACCGGCCAGCCCGGCCCCGAGGCCGGGATCGCCCCCAACTCCTTCACGCGTGCCGCCAGTCCGGGTGCCTGGGCGTCGACCATACGGGCCGCCGTCTCCTCCCAGAGTCCGTACCCCGTCCTTTCGGCCGCGGCCAGCCCGCCGCGCAGCAGGTCAGCCAGGCGGTGTTCCAGCTCCGTCGCGCCCGCCGTGATCCGCTCGGCGCGGCGCTCGGCCCGCCGCCGGGCCGCCTCCGGGGCGGCGGCAGCCGGCGAACCCGCCGTGCCGGGCGTTCGCTTCTCCTCGGCCCGCTGCCGTCTGCCCGCTGTCCACTGCTCCGCCCAGTCCGGTGCCTGGCCCGGCGGCACCGCGCCGTCGCCGCCCGACCAGAGCAACAGCAGACCGAGCGCGTGCTTGCACGGGAACTTCCGGCTCGGACAACTGCACTTGTACGCGGGGCCGGACGCGTCCGCGATGTCGATGACCGTCTGGTACGGCTTGCTGCCACTGCCCTTGCACAGTCCCCATACCGTCCCCTCGTCCGAACTCCCCGTCCCGGACCACGGCCCGGCCGCTCCGAGTTTGCTTCCCGCTTTGCGTGACGTGACGTCAGGCGCCAGTGCCAGCACCTGATCCGCCGTCCAGCGCACCCCCTGCTGAGTCATGACATCGAAGGTAGATCCCCCCACTGACAATCGGTCCGGCGAGCGCGTTTGTGCAGGTCAGAACGCATTGTCAGTGGTGTGGTGCAACGTGGATGCCAGATCCGAACCGGCCGAGCTGGAGGGGGACTCAGCCATGCCTGTGTCCGTGGAACCGACATCCGTCGAGCTGACCGAGACCACGTCAGAACAAGAACCGGAAGTGCTGCGGCCGCATGCCGAGGACGCCTACGCGGGAGAACTCGCGGCGCTGGCCGCGCAGGACGACCGGCCGCGTCCGGCCCGCTGGAGGCTGTCACCGTGGGCCGTCGCCACCTACCTGCTGGGCGGGGCCCTGCCCGACGGCACGGTGATCACGCCGAAGTACGTGGGACCGCGTCGCATCGTCGAGGTCGCCGTCACCACGCTCGCCACCGACCGTGCCCTGCTCCTGCTCGGTGTGCCCGGCACCGCCAAGACCTGGGTCTCCGAGCACCTGGCGGCGGCGGTCAGCGGCGACTCGACCCTGCTGGTGCAGGGCACCGCCGGTACCCCGGAGGAGGCGATCCGGTACGGCTGGAACTACGCGCAGCTGCTGGCCCACGGCCCCAGCCGGGACGCCCTGGTGCCCAGCCCCGTCATGCGCGCCATGGCCGAAGGGATGACCGCGCGGGTCGAGGAGCTGACCCGGATCCCGGCCGACGTCCAGGACACGCTCATCACGATCCTGTCGGAGAAGACGCTGCCGATACCGGAGCTGGGGCAGGAGGTGCAGGCCGTCCGCGGCTTCAACCTGATCGCCACGGCCAACGACCGTGATCGCGGGGTCAACGAGCTGTCCAGCGCGCTGCGCCGGCGCTTCAACACCGTGGTGCTGCCGCTGCCGGACAGCGTCGAGGCCGAGGTCGACATCGTCTCGCGGCGCGTCGGACAGCTCGGTCGGTCCCTCGACCTGCCGGCCGTGCCGGACGGTGCCGACGAGATCCGGCGCGTGGTGACGGTGTTCCGTGAGCTGCGGGACGGAATCACGGCCGACGGCCGTACGAAGGTGAAGTCGCCCAGCGGCACCTTGTCCACCGCCGAAGCGATCTCCGTCGTCACCAACGGGCTCGCACTGGCCGCCCATTTCGGCGACGGCGTTCTGCGGCCGGGCGATGTCGCCGCCGGCATTCTCGGCGCGGTCGTCCGGGACCCGGCGGCGGACCGGGTCGTCTGGCAGGAGTACCTGGAGGCGGTCGTGCGGGAGCGGGACGGCTGGAAGGACTTCTACCGGGCCTGCCGGGAGGTGAGCGCATGAGCGTCACGACATGGGATGCACCGTACGGGAAGCACGGCGGCGCCGCGGGTGACGACGACTTGGGGTGGCCTCGGAGGCGAGGGGGACGGCGTGACGGCGGTTGAAGGCGCCCGGAGCAGCGGGGGGACCGGCACTGAACCGCTGCTGCTCGGCGTACGGCATCACGGACCGGGGTCGGCGCGCTCCGTGCGGGCGGCGCTGGACGCGGCCCGGCCGAAGGTGGTGCTGATCGAGGGCCCGCCGGAGGCCGACGCGTTGATTCCGCTGGCCGGCGACGAGGACATGCGGCCGCCGGTCGCCCTGCTCGCTCACGCCGTGGACGAGCCCGGGCGTTCGGCGTTCTGGCCGCTGGCCGAGTTCTCGCCGGAGTGGGTGGCGATCCGGTGGGCTCTGGAGCACGACGTACCGGCACGCTTCATCGACCTGCCGGCCACGCACACGCTGGTGTGGGGGAGGGGGCCGGAGACGGAGCGGGCCGGGGAGGGGGATCTGGGACCTGCGGTCGAGGGCACCCCCGCCGCGGCGGGCGGCGACGCCGGTGCGGACGCCGACTCCGGTGGCGGCGCCGATGACCAGGCCGAGGTGCGGATCGACCCGCTCGGTGTGCTTGCGGAGGCCGCCGGTCATGACGACGCCGAGCGCTGGTGGGAGGACGTCGTCGAGCATCGCGGGCCGGGCGCGGGCGACGCCTTCGCTCCGTTCGCCGTGGTCGAGGAGGCGATGGGGGCGCTGCGTGAGGTGTACGGGAGTGGGGGGCACGACCGGGACCTCGTGCGGGAGGCCTGCATGCGGTTGCAGATGAGGGCCGCACAGCGGGATTTCGGGAGCGGTGTCGCCGTGGTCTGCGGGGCGTGGCACGTCCCGGCGCTGCGGCGGAAGGTGACCGTCGCGGCCGATCGCGCGCTGGTCAAGGGGCTGCCCAAGGTCAAAGTAGACATGACCTGGGTGCCGTGGACGAACCGGCGGCTGGCCCGGGTGAGCGGTTACGGCGCGGGCATCGACTCGCCCGGCTGGTACGGGCATCTGTTCTCGGCGACGGACCGGCCCGTCGAGCGGTGGATGACCAAGGTGGCGGGGCTGCTGCGGGCCGAGGACCGGGCCGTCTCCTCGGCGCATGTCATCGAGGCGGTGCGGCTGGCCGAGACGCTCGCCGCGATGCGCGGCCGTCCGCTGGCGGGGCTCGGCGAGACGACCGACGCCGTGCGGGCGGTGATGTGTGAGGGATCGGACGTGCCACTGGCGTTGGTGCACGACCGGCTGGTGGTGGGGGACGATCTCGGGGAGGTGCCGGAGGCGGCGCCCGCCGTGCCACTGCAACGGGACCTCGCCCGGCTGCAACGGCGGCTGCGGCTGAAGCCGGAGGCGCTGGAGCGGGAGCTGGAGCTGGAGCTCGATCTGCGCAAGGAGACCGATGCCGGGCGCAGCAGGTTGCTGCATCGGCTGGGGTTGCTGGGTGTGGCGTGGGGCGAACCGGTGACCTCGAGGGGCAGCACAGGGACGTTCCGGGAGACCTGGCGGCTGCGCTGGGAGCCGGAGCTGTCGGTGCGGGTGGCCGAGGCGGGGGTGTGGGGGACGGCCGTCCTCGCCGCCGCGACCGCCAAGGCGGAGACGGACGCCACGGTGGCGCAGGGCCTCGCCGAGGTCACGGGCCTCGCCGAGCGCTGTCTGCTGGCCGAACTGCCGGATGCGCTCCCGGTGGTGATGCGGATCCTCGCCGACCGTGCCGCGCTCGACACGGACGTCGGTCATCTCGCCCAGGCACTGCCGGCTCTGGTCCGCTCGCTGCGCTACGGCGATGTACGCGGCACGGACACGGGTGCTCTCGCCGAGGTCGCCGCCGGCCTCGCCGAGCGGATCTTCGTCGGGCTGCCACCGGCCTGTGCCGCCCTCGACATCGACGCGGCCGAGGAGATGCGGCGTCATGTGGACGCCGTGCACACGGCGGTGGGGCTGCTCGGTGAGGCGCCGGCGGCCGGACATGGCGATCTGCGGCGCCGGTGGCACACGGTGCTGGGGGTTCTCTCCGGGCGGGACACGGTGCCCGGCCTGATCCGTGGGCGTGCGGTGCGGCTGCTGCTGGACGACGGGGAGCTGGCGCGGGACGAGGCGGCACGGCTGATGGGGCTGGTGCTCTCGCCGGGGACGCCGCCGGGGGACGCGGCCGCGTGGATCGAGGGGTTCGTCGGCGGGGGCGGCGGCGGGATGCTGCTGGTGCACGACGAGCGGCTGCTGGGGCTGGTCGACGGCTGGCTGACGGGGGTCCCGGCGGAGGCCTTCACGGACGTACTGCCGCTAATTCGGCGCACCTTCTCCGCGTATGAGCCGGGGGTCCGCAGAACGCTCGGTGAGCTGGTGCGCCGGGGGCCGGGACAGCGCGCCGGCACGGAGAGGGCCGGGGCGGGGACAGCGGGCTTCGGCCTGGGCCTCGACACCGAGCGGGCCGATGCCGTGCTGCCGGTGGTGCGGTTGCTCCTGGGGCTGGACGGAGGGGCGGCGGAACAGAACGGCGCCGCGTTGTCGGGGGTGGCGTCATGAGGAGGATCCAAGTGGTGCGTGGGGAGGAGGTCCTATGACCACGGAGGCGCTGGTGAGGGCTGAGCTGGACGATGCCGGGCGGGAGCGGCTGCGGCGCTGGCGGCTGGTGCTGGGGGGTGACACGGCGGACGGGACCGGGTGTGCGCTCGGTGGGCGGGACGCCGCGATGGACGGGGCGCTGACCGCGCTCTACGGAAAGGGGGACAAGCCGCGGACGGGCAGGGAGCGTTCGGCGGGGCTGGGGGTGTCGGCGCCGTCCGTGGCGCGCTGGCTCGGGGACATCCGGGCGTACTTCCCGTCGTCCGTCGTGCAGGTCATGCAGCGGGACGCCATCGACCGGCTCGGGCTGTCCGCGCTGTTGCTGGAGCCGGAGATGCTGGAGGCCGTGGAGGCGGACGTCCATCTCGTCGGCACGCTGCTGTCGCTGAACAAGGCGATGCCGGAGACGACGAAGGACACGGCGCGGGCGGTCGTGCGCAAGGTCGTCGAGGACCTGGAGAAGCGGCTCGCCACTCGTACCCGGGCCAGCCTGAGCGGTGCCCTCGACCGCAGTGCGCGCATCAACCGGCCGCGACACCACGACATCGACTGGAACCGCACCATCGCGGCCAACCTCAAGCACTACCTGCCGGAGTACCGAACGGTCGTACCGGAGCGGCTGATCGGTTACGGCCGGGCGTCCCAGTCAGTGAAGAAGGAGGTCATCCTCTGTATCGACCAGTCGGGATCCATGGCGGCTTCGGTGGTGTACGCGTCGGTGTTCGGGGCGGTGCTCGCCTCCATGCGGACGATCAACACGCGACTCGTGGTGTTCGACACCGCGGTCGTCGACCTGACCGACCAGCTTGACGACCCGGTGGACGTGCTCTTCGGCACGCAACTCGGCGGCGGTACCGACATCAACAGGGCGCTGGCGTACTGCCAGTCGCAGATCACCCGGCCCGCGGAGACGGTGGTCGTGCTGATCAGCGACCTCTACGAAGGGGGGATCCGGAACGAGATGCTCAAGCGCGTGGCGGCGATGAAGGGGGCGGGGGTTCAGTTCGTGACGCTGCTCGCGCTGTCCGACGAGGGCGCGCCCGCTTACGACCGGGAGCACGCGGCCGCGCTGGGGGCGCTCGGGGCGCCGGCGTTCGCCTGCACGCCGGATCTGTTCCCGTTGGTGATGGCGGCGGCGATCGAGAAGCGCCCGCTGCCGATACCGGACACCGCGTGATGCGCCCGAGGTGAGCGGGTTCGGCAGACACGCTGCGGGAAGGGGATGTGACTACCCATTGGTAACGCGGGGCTTGCGCAACCTCGGGAGTCACGTGCAAGTATCGACGCCTCACCAGCGGCGCGGTGGCTCCGCTTGCCGGTACCGCCCGGTCGTTGCTGCGCACTCGGCGATGCGTAGTCGTCGACGCGTGACTAGTTCCGCCGCACGGAGGATCCTCCCCCTTGTGATCTGGTCAGCCGCAGTGTCCGGCGCCGCCACGCGTGTGACGCGCGTGGCGGCGGGGCCGCGTGCGCTGCATTTGGCGCTGCTGGTGGGTGGGTTGCTCGTGCTGGGGGTGTTGTGCGGGCAGCGGACGCACGCGGCTGAAGGGGCGCCGGGTACGGGGGCTTTGACGCGGATGGCCGCGCCGGTGAGCGCGGGCCCGGGTGACCACGTTGGGGAGTTGAAGCCCGGGCGGGAGCGGGCGAGTGCCGAGGCCCGGCTGCGTGGCCCGCGGGGCGAGGCGGATGGGCCTGCGGGCCGGGCTGTTGCCCATCCCGTTGTCGAGGGCGTCGGGCGGTCCGTGGGCGAACGGGTTGTGCGGCCGGTAGTGGATGCCGGGAACTCGGTAAGAGGTCGGTCGGCCGGGGTCGCGGGTGGCGCGCCGGCGTCGCACGGGGTGCTTTTGCGGCCGGAGCCGCTGGAGTCGCCGCAGCCGCCGCAGCCGCCGCAGCCGCCGGAGTCGCTGGAGTCGCCGGAGTCGCTGGAGTCGCCGGTGCGGCCCGGGGCGGGCGGCTTGCGTGAGGTGCCTCGGGGGCATGACGGGGCTGGAGGGCTGCCTGAGGTAGCTCACGTGGCGGAGCGGTCTGATGGGGTTCGGCGGTCTGTCGTGGCGGAGGTGCCTCGTGTGCCTGAGCTGATCCCTGAGCCGTCTGGCGGGCCTCGGCGGCCTGTTGTGCCGGAGCCGTCCCGGGTGCCGGAGCCGTCTCACGTGCCTGACTTGGTTCCCGTGGCCGTCCTGCCTCGCCTGCCGGGACTTTCGGAGCGAGCCGGAGGGCTGTCCGAGGTGGCCGGGTCGGCTGGTGGGCTGTCCGAGGGGCCCGTGGTCTCGGGTCCTCCCGTGCTGCCCGATCTTGCAGGACCCTCCGGTATGGCCGGGCTTTCCGGCGTTCGCGGGTTCCTGAGCCTGCCGGGGATTCCCAGCGCAACAGGGCTTGCCGGCGCTCCAGGGCTTCTCGGCGTTCTGCCGCTTCCTGCGGTCCCGGCGCTTCCTGCGATCCCGGCGCTTTCTGGGGCGCCGACGGCTACCGGGCTTTCCGTAGTCCCTGGGGGCCTTGGGCTTCCCATAGCGCCCGGGGGGCCTGGGCTATCCGTGGTGCCCGGGGGGCCAGGGCGGCCCGGGGTCTTCGTTGTTCCGGGGCGGATACCGCCGCTTCCGGGCGTGGGGGAGCCGCGTTCCGGTGGTGGCTGGGATTCGGCCTCGCATGGCGGTGGTCCGGAGGGACGGGGCGGCGCGGTGGGGGCGCTCGGGGATCGCGGTCCGGGGCTTGGCGCTTCCGGTGCTGCTGGTGCCGGGGTGGACCGGAGCGCGGTGCGGCAGCGTGCGGGAGCCGGTGCGGAGTACGCGCCCATGCCTCCGGCTCCCGGCGGTGGGGGCGGCGACGCGGCGCTGCGCAGTCGGTCTGCGGCGGACGGTGGTTCGCTGCGGCACGGTGACGCCTGCGCGGTGGCCGTGAGCCAGTGCATGAAGGTGTGGCTCGTGCCGGGGACGGCTGTGCGTGTCGAGGCGTACGGGACGCGGGACCGGCATCGGGACATCCCCCTGTTCCCCGGATAGGGCAGACCCGTCGCGGGCCGCGTGGCCGGTGAGGCCGTCTCCGCCGTGCTCCGTCGTGCGGGCGTCGCGCGCTTCTGGCGCGCAGGGCAGGCCCAGCACCGGCATCAAGTCCCCGCCGCGCGTCGCGGCGGCGGGCACCGCGGCTGACCCTCGCAAGGCGCGTCAGACGCGCACCCAGGACGCGGTACGCCCTCAGGCGTGCCGTTCGACCCCGCAGGCACCCGGCACGGGCGGTCGAAAACCGTCGGCCGCCCGGACGGAACCCCTGCGGAGGGGGTCCGGCGGTCCCCATTGGGGTGGGGATCGCCGGATCGACGCCCCGCTGGGGCCCGATGGTCTCCTGTCGGGGCAGCTCAAGGGGCCTCACCGGGTCAACCCCAGCCCGGTGAGGCCCTGCGCCCTTCCCCGGCCCGGGGCACGTCCGGCACGGGGCACGTCCGGCCCGAGGCACGCACGTCCCGCCCGAGGCACGCCCGGCTCTGTCCCGGCGCCCCCATTTCTGACCCCGACCGGGCGGTCCCCGCTTCCGCCGTACCGGCCCCGGCCCCCTCCGCCCGCCTACACCCTTCCCGCACGCACCCGGCACCCTTCTCCCGAGCCCTCACCAAGCCCCTGATCCACTACTCTGCGCGTCCCCGGATCCACCCCTCCGCGCGCCCCGCACGTGCCGCCTCGGCCTCCCCGCACCCGCCCTTCCCCTCGACCCGTCCGTTCCCCCGCCCCCAGCCGATCCGTTCTTCCGCGCCACCCCCAACCCGTTCTCCCAGCCGCCGCCACCCCCGTTCTCCGACCCGACCCAACCCGACCCGACCCGATCCGTTCTCCCAGCCGCCGCCACCCCCGTTCTCCGACCCGACCCAACCCGACCCGACCCGTTCGCCCACTCCGCCTCCACCCGCTCCACCCCAACCCGCTCCCCACCCCGCCGCTCGTCACCGGCACTCCGTGCCAGTAAGCCCGACATCATGTGACAGGTATCACCGCTCACATGTGACGCGCGATTTAGAGGCCCCCCGCAAGCAGAGATAACCTGCGAGACGGACATGCCGCGCGCTCGGACACCGTGTGCGCTTCCCCTGTGACACATGCGGTCGTCACGTTGCCCTTCGCGGCACGCCCACGCATCCAACGAACCGCGAGATCACTGATAGGGACGGAAGCGCGTGGACCTGTTCGAGTACCAGGCGAGGGACCTCTTCGCCAAGCACGATGTACCGGTGCTGGCCGGTGAAGTCATCGACACGCCTGAGGCGGCGCGCGAGATCACCGAGCGGCTCGGCGGCAAGTCCGTCGTCAAGGCGCAGGTGAAGGTCGGTGGCCGCGGCAAGGCCGGTGGCGTGAAGCTGGCCGCCACCCCGGACGAGGCCGTCGCCCGCGCGACGGACATCCTCGGCATGGACATCAAGGGCCACACGGTCCACAAGGTCATGATCGCCGAGACCGCTCCGGAGATCGTCGAGGAGTACTACGTCTCCTTCCTCCTCGACCGCGCCAACCGCACCTTCCTCTCCATCGCCTCCGTCGAGGGCGGCGTGGAGATCGAGGAGGTGGCGGCCACCCGTCCGGAGGCCGTCGCCAAGATCGCGATCGACGCCATCGACGGTGTGGACGAGGCCAAGGCCCGCGAGATCGTCGAGGCCGCCAAGTTCCCGGCCGAGGTAGCCGACAAGGTCGTGAACGTCCTCGTCACGCTGTGGGACACCTTCATCAAGTCGGACGCCCTCCTCGTCGAGGTCAACCCGCTCGCGAAGGTCGCCTCCGGTGACGTCATCGCCCTGGACGGCAAGGTGTCGCTGGACGACAACGCCGAGTTCCGTCACGACTGGGACGATCTGCACGACAAGGCCGCGGCCAACCCGCTCGAGGCCGCCGCCAAGGAGAAGAACCTCAACTACGTCAAGCTCGACGGCGAGGTCGGCATCATCGGCAACGGCGCGGGTCTCGTGATGAGCACCCTGGACGTCGTCGCGTACGCCGGTGAGAAGCACGGCAACGTCAAGCCGGCCAACTTCCTGGACATCGGCGGCGGCGCCTCCGCCCAGGTGATGGCCAACGGTCTGGAGATCATCCTCGGCGACCCGGACGTCAAGTCCGTCTTCGTCAACGTCTTCGGTGGCATCACCGCCTGTGACGAGGTCGCCAACGGCATCGTCCAGGCCCTGAAGCTGCTGGAGGACCGTGGCGAGGAGGTCACCAAGCCGCTCGTCGTCCGCCTCGACGGCAACAACGCCGAGCTCGGCCGGCAGATCCTCACCGACGCCAACCACCCGCTGGTCCAGCGCGTCGACACCATGGACGGCGCGGCCGACAAGGCCGCCGAACTGGCCCACGCCGCCAAGTAAGCACTCAGGACGAGGACACAACACACCATGGCTATCTGGCTCAACAAGGACAGCAAGGTCATCGTCCAGGGCATGACGGGCGCCACCGGCATGAAGCACACCAAGCTCATGCTCGGCGACGGCACGCACGTCGTGGGCGGCGTGAACCCGCGCAAGGCGGGTCAGTCCGTGGACTTCGACGGCACCGAGGTACCCGTCTTCGGGACCGTCAAGGAGGCCATCGAGAAGACCGGCGCGAACGTCTCCGTGATCTTCGTGCCGGAGAAGTTCACGAAGGACGCGGTCGTCGAGGCGATCGACGCCGAGATCCCGCTGGCCGTCGTGATCACCGAGGGCATCGCCGTGCACGACTCGGCGTCGTTCTGGGCGTACGCCGGCAAGAAGGGCAACAAGACCCGCATCATCGGCCCGAACTGCCCCGGCATCATCACCCCGGGCCAGTCCAACGTCGGCATCATCCCGGGCGACATCACCAAGCCGGGCCGTATCGGCCTGGTCTCGAAGTCCGGCACGCTGACGTACCAGATGATGTACGAGCTGCGTGACATCGGCTTCTCCACCGCCGTCGGCATCGGTGGCGACCCGATCATCGGCACCACGCACATCGACGCGCTGGCCGCCTTCCAGGACGACCCCGACACCGACCTGATCGTGATGATCGGTGAGATCGGTGGCGACGCCGAGGAGCGGGCCGCGGCCTTCATCAAGGAGAACGTGACCAAGCCGGTCGTCGGCTACGTCGCGGGCTTCACCGCCCCCGAGGGCAAGACCATGGGCCACGCGGGCGCCATCGTCTCCGGTTCGTCGGGCACCGCCCAGGCGAAGAAGGAGGCCCTGGAGGCCGCGGGCGTCAAGGTCGGCAAGACCCCGACCGAGACGGCGAAGCTGGCCCGCGAGATCCTCGCCGGCTGAGACCGCACCGCAGGAGCGCTCGCCGCGCGCACAACAGGGCGCGGCAGCAGGGCCCGCACCCATGGCCCTCAGCCACGGGAGCGGGCCCTTCCGCATGCGTCCCCGCTCACCTCACCTCACCTCCATCTCATCTCACCTTCGCCTCATCTCATCTCATCTCGGCTCCGGCACGAGGCGCTCCGGCCCGTTCTCCGCCGCCTGCCGCAGCTTCTCCCGCAGCTCCAGCTGCTCGTACGACAGCGGTCCCGGCGCCGCCCGCGGGGGCACGCCCCGCACCGTCTCACCAGGCGCCACCGGTGGCTCGTACTGCGTCGGAGCGGTCCGCAGGGTCAGTGCCGTGGCGCCGATCAGGGTGACCGTGAAGGCGATGGCGGCCCGCGTCCAGAACTGTGCCCGGCGTTCGCCTCCGGTGCGGACCGCCAGGGGTCTGGCCGCGCGCAACCGCTCCGTGGAGGCCAGTTCGCCGAGCCGCCGCTGCAGCTTCTCCGGGTCGGCGAGGTCGGGCAGCCGGGACGCGACGGCCTGGCGCGCGTAGAGCAGGCGGTTGGCCGTCGCCGGGGTGGTCGCCTCCGTCTCCGCCGCGGTCTCCGGCAGGCCGAGGCCCACACCGTCGTAGAGGAGGAGGGTGCGGCGGTGTGGTGGCGGGAGTTTCAGGATGACGTTCAGCAGTGTGCGGTCGCGCAGCTCGACCGGTGGGGGCTCCGGGTGGCGGTACCGGGGGCGGAAGCGGTGCCAGGGGGAGAGCGCGTACTCGTACGCCGCCGCCCGCACCCAGCCCGCCGGGTCCCGGTCGACGGCCACCTCGGGCCAGCGCTGCCAGGCGAGTTGGAAGGCCCGCTCGACCGCCTCGCGTGCCAGCTCGCGCCGCCCGGTGAGCACGTAGGCCTGCCGGACGAGGCCGGGCGCGCAGAACGCGTAGAGCGCGTCGAAAGCCTGATCGGGCGTCAGAGGCTCGGACGCCGGTTCGGGCCGGGGTGGCGGATGGGGGTCGGGGCCGGTGTCGGTGTCGGTGTCGGTGTCGGTGTCGGTGTCGGGGAAGGGTACGCGCTCGGTGTCGGCCGTGGGGTCTGCGGTTCGTACGGCGGCGGTCCCGGTCGCGACGGCCGGCGTGCCGTCCTGGCGTACCTGCTCCACCGGCTCGTCGCCGAGGGAGGCGAGCAGTTTCGCGTACACCTGCGCCTTTTGGCCGTCGGGCGTCGTACGACCGGACTCCCACGCCCGCACCGTCGCCTTGGAGACGCCCACCCGGGCCGCCACCTGAGCCCGCGTCAGGGAACCTGCCTCCCGTAGGCGTCGGCGCTCCTCGGGAGGGGGAAGCGGAGTTGCAGGGCTCTGTTTCACAGATCCCCCCTTCGTACGAAAAAACACATAAGCACATATTGGGCGACACATCGGCGGTTCGCCTGTTACGCCGGGAAAGCGCGTGTCGTTGGGAGCATGGCCGTCGTGACACTGATGACCGACCGCAGAACGCCGCTCTCCCCCCGGTACGGCCGGATGCGCCGCCGGTCGCCCGGACTTGCCGCCAGTGTTCTCGGCGGCGTGGTGGCGGCGGGGCTTGGGCTGGGTTCGTTCGCCGTGCTGGTGATGGTGCTGTGGATCAGTTCGCCCTACCCCGACAGCGGGCCGGGCGGCGCGCTGCGCGTGGCCGCGGCGCTGTGGCTCCTGGCGCAC
Source organism: Streptomyces sp. NPDC047706 (assembly GCF_043204795.1). Lineage (NCBI taxonomy): Bacteria > Bacillati > Actinomycetota > Actinomycetes > Kitasatosporales > Streptomycetaceae > Streptomyces > Streptomyces sp. NPDC047706. The sequence continues at coordinate 166,816 of NZ_JBIDCW010000007.1, forward strand.
GGCGCGGAACTCGTCCGCACCGAGACACTCTCCGGCGTCCCCGCGCCCGTCGGAGTCACTCCCATGCTGCTGCTCGCCCTGCCCATGTGGCTGGTGTACCGGGCGGCCCGGGAGGCCGTGGACGGGGCCTACGCGGGGGACGGACCGGCCCCCTTGGTGGCCGGGCGCACGGCCTGGGCCGGGGTGGTGCTCGGCTATCTCGCCGTCGGGGGAGCGGTCGCGGCGTATGCGGCGGGGGGTGTGCTGCGGCCCGACTGGGAGGGGACGGCCGTGTGCGTGCCGCTCCTCGCCGTGGGGGCGGCGGGGGCAGGGGCGTGGACCGCGTACGGGCATCCGCGCCGGCCGGTGCACGCCGTGCTGAATCTGCTGGGGCCGCTGCGCCGGGCCTTCCTCGGCGCGCGAGCCCGGGAGCGTTTCGGCCTCGCGGCGCGGGCGGCGACGGCCGGGACCGCGGTGCTGGTCGGGGGCGGAGCCATGCTGGTGGCGGTCTCGCTGGTGTGGCACGGCACGGCCGCACGGGTGGCGTTCGCGGAGCTGACGGAGGGCTGGTCGGGGCGGTTCGCGGTGCTCCTGCTGTGCCTGGCGCTGGTGCCGAACGCGGCGGTGTGGGGCGCGGCGTACGCCCTCGGGCCCGGCTTCGCGCTGGGCGCCGGCCATATGGCCGGACCGCTGTCCTCCGGACCGGCACCTGCCCTGCCGACGTTCCCGCTGCTCGCGGCGGTGCCGGGAGGGGGCGCCATGACACCGCCGCACTGGGCGGTCGCCGCGGTGCCGGTGGCGGCCGGGGTGACGGTGGGGTGGTTCACGGCCAAGGGGGCGGTGAGGGACCGGCAGGGCGCCGGGGCGTGGACGCGGGGGCGTACCGCGGGGTGCGCCGGGTTGGCCGCGGTGCTGTGCGGGGCCTGGCTCGCCTTGCTCGCGGGACTGGCGGGAGGGCCGCTGGGGGTGGACTCGCTGGCCCGGTTCGGGCCGGTGTGGTGGCAGGTGGGACTCGCGACCCTGGTGTGGGCGGCGGTCGTGGGGGTGCCGGTGGCGCTGGTGGTGCGGTGGTGGGAATGCCGGGGGAGGGCCGAGGAGGGAGAGGAGGCGGCCAAGGCGGGAACGCGACGGGGCCCGCGGCCGAAGGCGCAGCCGGATGCCGGCAACGGGCCGGGCGACAAGCAGCCCGACCTGCTTCGGTTCCCCGCGTCCCGCACGGCGTCGACCCCCGACCCGGAAGCATCCGACCCGGAGGGCCCCGACGCGGAGGCCCCCGAAGCCCCCGGATCCGACGCCCTCGACTCCGGGGCCCTCGACCCCGACACCCTCGACCCCGACACCCTCGCTCTCGCGGGCGGGACGGGCGATGCGGACAGCGCCTACGAGCTCTACGAACCCTTCCTCTTCGACCCCCCGTCCCCCTGGCCCCACGGCGACGCGGCCCGCGAGGCCCGCTGGGCGGCGTTGCGTGAGGTCTCCGCGAGGACGGAGGCACTGGAGCCTACGGAGTCGCCTGACCTCCCAGACCTCCCAGGCTTCCCCGATCTGCCCGAACGTCCCGACCTGCGCGACACCTCCGCCCGGCCCGACCCCTCCGCCCGGCCCGACCCCTCCGCCCCGTCCAAGCTCGCCGAGTTCACCGGACGACCGGACCTGACCGGATTCCCGGACCGCGCCGAACCCCCTGAAGTCCCGGAAGCCTTCGAACCCCCGGAAAGCCGGGCATCGCCGGAAGCCGTTGCCCCCACAGACGGGCCGGCCCCGACAGTGGCTATCGACCCCAGAGGGGCCATCGACCCCACAGGGCCCGTCGACCCCACAGGGATCATTCACCCCTCAGAGGTCCCCGACCCATCCCAGACCCCCGAATCGACTCAGGCCCCGGAACCGACTCAGACCCCCGCCCCCGCCCAGACCCCCGACGTCACCAAGCCGGACACAAAGCCCGAAGACGGCCCTTGAAGACCGAACCTGAAGACCCGAACCTGAAGACCCGAACCTGAAGACCTGAACCAGCCGAGGCGTTGGCCCCACCGGCCCCGGGCGTTGGCCCCACCTGCCTATGCGTTGGCCCCCAGCACCTCGCGCAGGTGCTCCGGCAGCAGCGTGCTGCATGCCTGTCGCGCCTCGTTCGTGAGGGCGTCGTTGGTGCACGTGTAGTAGTCGCGGTACACGAGCTGCGCCGCGAACGACGCGCCGACGAGCGCGATCGCCAGCGAGGCGGTGACCAGGCCGCTCACGGCCGCCGCGGTCTGCGGGCGGGCCGGTGTCGCGGCGCCCGGGGTGTCCGGCGACGGCGTGCGCGGCTTGGTGCGCAGGGCGCTGATGCCCCAGTACAGCGCCAGCGCGCCCAGCAGCAGCGCCACGTACGTCCAGCTGAACAGCGCGAAGAAGAAGGCCCACATGCCTGCCAGCAGTGCGTAGCGCGCCCGGCGCTGTGCGGGGTCCGTGGGGTCCCAGCGCATACCCGGGGCCGGGCCGCCGGAGCCCTCGGGGCTGCCCCCGGGCCGGTCACCGAAGCCTCCGCCGGAGGCGCGGCCGGGCTGCCGGTCGCTCCACTGGCTGCCCCACGCCGGACGCCCGCCGTCGCCTGGTGAGCCGTCCGAGCCGGCGGAGTCGCCGCTGTCACCCGACGGCCGTCGCGGCTGCCACGGCCGGTCCGGCGTGCCCTCGGGCGGCGGTGCGAACGGGTTGTCGTCCTGGCCCGAACCGCCCTGCCGGCCGCCGCCGGCGTCGCCCGAGGGGGCGTCGGGCGACGAGGTGGGCCGCTCCCGCAGCAGCACGCCGGCGCGCACCCCCCGCGGCGCCGGCTGCTGGGGGAGCGTGAGGAATCGCAGGCTGCGGACAGACATCAAGTGAGCGTCTTCCCCTTGTGGAAACAACTGGACAACTGGGCAACTGGAAAAACTGGAAACAACTGGATACGAGTGGATCTGCGGAACCGGAGCGGCTGGATCCGGCGGTGGATCCGGAGTGGAACCGACCGGATCGCGACGGAACCCGTCGCCTCATGAACGCGTCGCGCACCTCCCGCGTTCCCGAGACCGCTGTGCCAGACGCTACCTCCCGGCCACGCCCCCGTCCCGGGGGGGCCGCCCGGTGTGCCGGTATCGTTGCTGACGGTCGACCGCTTCGTAGGCTTCCCCGTATCCGGGGGCGCGAAGCATTCGTACGATCATACAAACGCTTCCCCGAGAAAGGGCTCCACCGTGGCCGCCAAGCCCGTGGCCAGGAGCACCAGGCGCCTCGTCGTGCTGGTCTCCGGATCCGGCACCAATCTCCAGGCGTTGCTGGATGCGATCGCGACCGAGGGCGCCGAGGCGTACGGCGCCGAGATCGTGGCTGTCGGAGCCGACCGTGACGGCATCGAGGGGCTCGCGCGCGCGGAGCGCGCCGGGCTGCCCACTTTCGTGTGCCGGGTCAAGGACTTCGCGACCCGTGAGGAGTGGGACGCCGCCCTGGCCGACGCCGCCGCCGCGTACGAGCCCGATCTCGTCGTCTCGGCCGGGTTCATGAAGATCCTGGGCAAGGCCTTCCTGACCCGTTACGGCGGCCGGTGCGTCAACACGCACCCCGCCCTGCTCCCCAGTTTTCCCGGTACCCACGGCGTCCGTGACGCGCTCGCGTACGGCGCCAAGGTCACCGGCTGCACCGTCCACTTCGTCGACGACGGTGTCGACACCGGGCCGATCATCGCTCAGGGCGTGGTGGAGGTCCGGGACGAGGACGACGAGAGCGCGCTGCACGAGCGCATCAAGGAAGTCGAGCGAAGGCTGCTCGTCGAGGTCGTGGGGCGGCTCGCCCGCAGCGGCCATCGCATTGAGGGACGAAAGGTAGTTATCCAGTGACCGCCGAGAGCAACAAGCGGCCCCTTCGCCGGGCGCTCGTCAGCGTCTACGACAAGACGGGCCTCGAAGACCTCGCGCGCGGCCTGCACGAGGCAGGTGTCGCCCTCGTGTCCACCGGGTCCACCGCCGCCCGTATCGCCGCCGCCGGCGTCCCCGTCACCAAGGTCGAGGAGCTGACCGGCTTCCCCGAGTGCCTGGACGGCCGGGTCAAGACGCTGCACCCGAAGGTGCACGCGGGCATCCTCGCCGACCTGCGCCTGGAGGACCACCGGCAGCAGCTCCAGGAGCTCGGCGTCGAGCCGTTCGACCTGGTCGTGGTCAACCTCTACCCGTTCCGCGAGACCGTCGCCTCCGGCGCGAGCCCCGACGAGTGCGTCGAGCAGATCGACATCGGCGGCCCCTCCATGGTGCGCGCCGCCGCCAAGAACCATCCGTCCGTCGCCGTCGTCACCAGCCCGGCCCGCTACGGCGACGTGCTGGCCGCGGTCGAGGAGGGCGGCTTCGACCTCGCCACCCGCAAGCGGCTCGCCGCGGAGGCCTTCCAGCACACGGCCGCCTACGACGTGGCGGTGGCCTCCTGGTTCGCCGACGAGTACGCGCCGGTCGACGACTCGCGGTTCCCGGACTTCCTCGGCGCCACCTGGGAGCGCAAGAACACCCTCCGCTACGGCGAGAACCCGCACCAGCCCGCCGCCCTCTACGTGGACGGCACGGGCGGCGGACTGGCCGAGGCGGAGCAGCTGCACGGCAAGGAGATGTCGTACAACAACTACACCGACACGGACGCCGCCCGCCGTGCCGCGTACGACCACGACGAGCCCTGCGTCGCGATCATCAAGCACGCCAACCCGTGCGGCATCGCGATCGGCGCGGACGTCGCCGAGGCGCACCGCAAGGCGCACGCCTGCGACCCGCTGTCGGCGTTCGGCGGCGTCATCGCGGTGAACCGGCCGGTCAGCAAGGAGATGGCCGAGCAGGTCGCGGAGATCTTCACCGAGGTCATCGTCGCGCCCGGCTACGAGGAGGGCGCGCTCGACGCCCTCACCAAGAAGAAGAACATCCGCGTGCTGCGCTGCCCCGAGGGTCCGTCGAACCCGGTCGAGGTCAAGGCCGTCGACGGTGGCGCCCTGCTCCAGGTCACCGACCGCCTCCAGGCCGAGGGCGACGACCCCGAGGGCTGGACGCTGGCGACCGGCGAGGCACTGGGCGCGGAGGAGCTGCGGGAGCTGGCGTTCGCGTGGCGGGCGTGCCGGGCGGTGAAGTCCAACGCCATCCTGCTCGCGAAGGACGGCGCCTCGGTCGGCGTGGGCATGGGACAGGTCAACCGGGTCGACTCCGCGAAGCTGGCGGTCGAGCGGGCCGGCGCCGAGCGGGCGCAGGGCGCCTACGCGGCCTCCGACGCCTTCTTCCCCTTCCCCGACGGGCTGGAGATCCTCACCGCGGCGGGCGTGCGGGCCGTGGTGCAGCCGGGCGGCTCGGTCCGTGACGAGCAGGTCGTCGAGGCCGCCCGGAAGGCGGGCGTGACCATGTACTTCACGGGCACGCGCCACTTCTTCCACTGACCTCCCGCCGAGTACCGACGTGACGGTGGCCCGCGGCCTGCGGGCCTCCCCCGGGGAGGTCCGCAGGCCGCGGCCGTTGCCGCCGGCGGTGCGACTCGGCCTCGCGGTCGAGGCGTTCGCGCCACGCCTCACGGGTGATCACCCACGTCGTCGCCGGCGCCGTGGGTGGGACGTGGCCGAAGGGAAGCCGTGCGCCAGGGCCAGGGCCAGGGCGACGCACCAGGGCCGTGTCCGCCCTCGTGCGGGTGGGACACGGCCCTCGGGTGTGACGTGCGCGGACCGGGCGTGTGCGAGGCCGCGCGGGCGCTCAGTAGCGCGGGCGGTTGAACCAGAAGCTGCCGTTCTTGTTCGCGCAGAAGACGATGATCAGAATGCCGAGGACCAGGCTGAGCAGGGCGAAGACATTGGCGCCCAGCAGGCTGACGAGGCTGAACAGGACGACCAGCGAGGCGTAGACGATCGCCGAGACACGGACCCCGCCGCGGCCCGTGGTGAACTTGGCGCCCGTGAATATCGCCCAGAACGCGAACGCCAGGACGATCACGCCGAGGACGATCATGACGCCCGCACCGAGACTGGCGACGGTGTCCGCGTCCTCCGAGGAGATGCTGGGGTCGGAGGAGACGGCGTCCTCGAAGTAGTCGGCGAACCAGGCGCTGGCGACCATCATCAGCACCCCGCCGAGCGCCTGGAATCCGCCGAGCACGAAGAGCATCACGCGGGCGGCCTTGACGCTGCCGGGCATGACCGCCGGAGCGGGGGGATAGCCCCCGTAGGGCTGGGCCGGCGGAGCGGCGGGGTAGCCGTAGCCGGGGGTCTGGGGCTGCTGCTGGGGGTAGCCGTAGCCCTGCTGCTGGCCCTGCGGCGCGCCGTAGGGGTTGTTCGGGTCGCCGAAGCTCATGGCGGTCTTTCCTCCGTTGCCTGGTGTGCGGGGACGACGCGCGGCGGATGCGGAGGAAGGTTGCTACAGATGCGGTTCGTCCCCCCGGTACAGCCCGCGGCACTGTGGCGTCAATCGTTCTTCAGCCGTGGTCCGCTTGTCCAGCCGCATTCCCTATGTGTTGTGCAAGTGCAACATCGCCGATCATGGGGGATACGCCGGGCCGGGCCCCCCGGAGACCCGGATTGGAACCGGGAGGCGGTCATCCGGGAGGATGGGGTCATGACCGCCCAGATTCTCGATGGCAAGGCCACCGCAGCCGCGATCAAGTCCGATCTGACCGCCCGCGTGGCGGCGCTGAAGGAGAAGGGCGTCACGCCCGGCCTCGGCACGATCCTCGTCGGGGACGACCCCGGCAGCCAGAAGTACGTCGCCGGCAAGCACCGTGACTGCGCGCAGGTCGGCATCGCCTCCATCCAGCGCGAACTGCCGGCCACGGCGACGCAGGACGAGATCGAGGCGGTCGTACGGGAGCTCAACGAGGACCCGGCGTGCACCGGTTACATCGTGCAGCTGCCGCTCCCCAAGGGCATCGACGAGAACCGCGTCCTGGAACTCATGGACCCGGACAAGGACGCGGACGGGCTGCACCCGATGAACCTGGGCCGCCTGGTCCTGAACGAGCCCGCGCCGCTGCCCTGCACCCCGAACGGCGTGCTGACGCTGCTGCGCCGCTACGGCGTGGAGATCAAGGGCGCCGAGGTCGTGGTCGTCGGCCGCGGCGTGACGATCGGCCGCCCGATGCCGCTGCTGCTCACCCGGCGCAGCGAGAACGCGACGGTGACGCAGTGCCACACGGGTACGCGTGACCTGTCCGCCCACCTCAAGCGCGCCGACATCGTCGTCGCCGCCGCCGGGTCCGCCCACCTCGTCCGGCCCGAGGACGTCAAGCCGGGCGCGGCCGTCCTCGACGTCGGCGTCTCACGCAGCGCCGAGGGCAAGATCGTCGGTGACGTCCACCCGGACGTCGCGGAGGTCGCGGGCTGGATCTCCCCGAACCCCGGCGGTGTCGGTCCCATGACCCGGGCCCAGCTGCTCGTCAACGTGGTCGAGGCGGCCGAGCGCAGTGCCGGCTGAGTCGCCCGAGGAGAACGGGACCACCGAGAGCCACGGCACCACGGCGGGCGACGGCGCCGCGGCGCAGGAGGGCGTCGCGACGCGGGCCGCCGGCCCGGCACGCAACGGCGTGTCGCAGAACGGGTCCGTGCCGGCGCCGGGCCCGGACCGTGAGGACGACGACGGTGCCGTGGAGGACGCCGGGCTCGTGGTGCGGGACGCGATCAGTGTCGTGGACGAGGACGGGACGCCCCGGCGGGCCACCCGCCGCTTCCCCCTGTTCACCAAGGACACCGCGCGGCCCGAAGGCGGTGGCCGGGCGGCGCCCGGGGACGCGCCCGCGCCCGCGCGTCAGTGGCCGATGCTCGCCGTGCTGGGGCTGGTGGGTCTCGGTCTGCTGCTGACGGCGTTCGACGTGTTCAGGATCGGCACCATGCTGGTGGGCGTGGCGCTGGTCGGCGGCGCCGTGATGCGCTGGATGCTGCCCGGCGTCGGCATGCTGGCCGTCCGATCCCGCTTCACGGACATCGCCACCTACGGCGTCCTGGGTCTGGCGATCGTCCTCCTGGCGCTGATGGCCCAGCCGAAGCCCTGGCTGGAGGTCCCCTTCCTGAAGGACACCCTGCACTTCACCGTCAGCAGCTAGGGGTGCCTCGACCGGCAGCCGGTCACCCGCACGGAACGGCGGCCCATCCCCTCCCCCGAGTCAGGACGGGCCGCCGTCGCACCCAAACTCCCGCACGACGAACGGCCTGTTCAACGGCTGTCCGTGCGCTGTGGCACGGAAGTGACCGTTCCGCTACGGTGTCCGCGCCCCGCCACAGCCGGGGGCCGGTTGCGTCTGTGTGCCCCGCGTACCGCCGGGACGCCGGAGGTCACCGGTGTGTGCCCGTTGTGTCGATGTGTCGACAGCTTCGGGAAAGCCGGTCCAAGGCACTGCACAGCGGGGCTAATCTGCCCGATCGGGATGGTCCGGGACGTCCCACGCGTGCAGCGGCACACACAGGGGGAATCAGGGGGAAGAGATGCCTCGTTGGAAGCCCTTGCCGGAAGAACTCGATCCGCAGATCGGGGAGTTCGTCGGACAGTTGCGGCGGCTCGTGGACCGCAGCGGCCTGAACGTCTCCGCGCTGTCCGACCGCACCGGATACAGCAGGACGTCCTGGGAGCGCTATCTCAACGGGCGCCTGCTCGCGCCCAAGGGCGCGATCGTCGCGCTGGCCGAGGTCACCGGGACCAACCCGATCCATCTGACCACCATGTGGGAACTCGCCGAACGGGCCTGGAGCCGCTCGGAGATGCGCCACGACATGACCATGGAGGCGATCCGGATCTCGCAGGCGCGAGCGGCGCTCGGCGAGTTCGGCGCGCCACCGGGTGCCGCCAAGAGCAGAACGGCACGCCGGGGCGGCGGTGCCACGGCGGCACCGGGCATCGCGGGCCCGGCGGGCGTGGCCCCCACGGTGCCGCCCCAGCCGGCGGCGCCCGACGCCGACGCCCGGGACGCCCAGGCCCGGCCGGCCGTCAACTCGTGGGGGCTCGCGGGCTACACCGGACCGTCCCGGGCGGGCGGCCGTGCCGGCACCGGGGTCAGGCCGCCGACGGCCGGCCGGGCAGCGGGCCCCGGCGCGCCGGCACCGGTCCCGCCGGGTGCTCCCTCCGGCGGTGCGCCGGGCGGGCGGCGGCTCGTGATGTTCCTCGCCGGAGCCGCCGTAGTGGCCGCCGCCGCCGGCGCCGCGTACTACGTCACCGGCGACCGAGGTGACGCCACCGGCACCAAGGGCCCCTCGCCGTCACCGTCCGTCAGCGCCGGCGCCGGTCTGCCACCCGGCGTGAAGTGCGTCGGCGACGGGTGCACGGGCAAGGACGCGGAGGCCACGGGGTGCAGCGACAACCTGGTCACCACGGCCCGGTCGGCGACCGTCGGCACCACCGTCGTCGAGGTCCGCCACAGCAGGACCTGCGGCACGGCATGGGGCCGCGTCACCCAGGCCGGACCGGGCGACGAGGTCCGGGTGACCGTGGGTACCGCCGAGGAGAAGGGCTCCGTCACCACCGTGGGCGACACCATCGCGTACACCCCGATGATCGCCGTGCGGGACGCGGGCGAGGCCACGGCGTGCGCGACACTCGCGTCGGGGGAGCGGGGCTGCACGCCGTAGCGAAGGGGCCACCGGGGTGCCGAGTAGGGCGCGGCGCATGTCGGGTGACCTTGCGCAGGGAGTCAGTCGCAAGAGGTACGGGCGAACGCGCCGCGAACGTGCCGCGGCGGCCCTGCGAGGTCGCGGCGAACGCGCCGGGGAGGGCGCCGCGAGGGTGTCTGCTGACGCGCCGGGGGCGCTGCGAGGATGCCGGCGAACGCGCCGCGGGGGCCCTGCGAGGATGCCTGCTGGCGCGCCGGGGAGGGCGTTGCAAGAATGCCGGCGAACGCGCCGCGACGGCGTCGGCTGACGTGCCGCGACGGCGCCGGCTGACGTGCCGCGACGGCGCCGGAGGAAGTGCCGCGGAAGGGCGCCGCGCGGGTGCCGCGGGAGGGCGCCGCGCGGGTGCCGCGGGAGGGCGCCGCGCGGGTGCCGGGGAAGGGCGCCGCGCGGGTGCCGGGGAAGGGCGCCGCGCGGGTGCCGGGGAAGGCGCCGTCGAAAAGTCGCCGTCCAGGGCGCATGCGGTCCGCGTTCCCGGGCACGCGCACAGTACCCCCACGGGAGTCCGGCAACGGCACCCCCACCCGGCGGTCGCCCCGTCTCTCCTCTCCCGGACGGGCGGCCGCCGCCCTTCTTTCCGGAGGCTGTTCTGTGGGCCGGGCCACATCGACCCGGACGTCGGCGATACCGGAGGCGCGATAGCCTGACCGCTGGATCGATCTCTTGACGCCAAGAGATCGATCAAAAAGCCGGGGCAGGGACGCCCCACCGCCAGCTGTCATACGGAGAACGCCATGACCCGCACTCCCGTGAACGTCACCGTCACCGGCGCGGCCGGCCAGATCGGTTACGCCCTGCTCTTCCGCATCGCCTCCGGCCAGCTGCTCGGCGCGGACGTGCCGGTCAAGCTCCGCCTCCTGGAGATCACCCCGGCGCTCAAGGCCGCCGAGGGCACCGCGATGGAGCTGGACGACTGCGCGCTCCCGCTCCTCCAGGGCATCGACATCAGCGACGACCCGAACGTGGCTTTCGACGGCACCAACGTCGCCCTCCTCGTGGGCGCCCGTCCGCGCACCAAGGGCATGGAGCGTGGTGACCTCCTGGAGGCCAACGGCGGCATCTTCAAGCCGCAGGGCCAGGCCATCAACGCGCACGCCGCGGACGACATCCGCGTCCTGGTGGTGGGCAACCCGGCCAACACCAACGCCCTGATCGCGCAGGCGGCAGCCCCGGACGTACCGGCGGAGCGCTTCACCGCCATGACCCGCCTGGACCACAACCGCGCGCTGACGCAGCTGGCGAAGAAGACGGGCACCCCGGTCTCCGAGATCAAGAAGCTGACGATCTGGGGCAACCACTCCGCCACCCAGTACCCCGACATCTTCCACGCCACGGTCGCCGGCAAGAACGCCGCGGAGGTCGTGAACGACGAGAAGTGGCTGGCCGAGGACTTCATCCCGACCGTCGCCAAGCGCGGTGCCGCCATCATCGAGGCCCGCGGCGCCTCCTCGGCCGCGTCCGCCGCCAACGCCGCCGTCGACCACGTCCACACCTGGGTCAACGGCACGCCCGAGGGCGACTGGGTCTCCATGGGCATCCCGTCGGACGGCTCCTACGGCGTCCCCGAGGGCCTGATCTCCTCGTTCCCGGTCACCTGCAAGGACGGCAAGTACGAGATCGTGCAGGGCCTGGAGATCAACGACTTCTCCCGCGCCCGCATCGACGCCTCCGTCAAGGAGCTGGAGGAGGAGCGCGAGGCGGTCCGCGGCCTCGGCCTCATCTGACCTACGGCGCCACGCCGTATGACCTGCGGCGCCACCAGCCGTACGACCCCCGGTCCGCCGCCACGGACCGGGGGTCGTCGCTTTCCCGCCGCGTACGCCGAGTCGGACGGTTGCGCTCGGCGGCGGCGCGGGACGCGGAGGCCTCGCCCGAGGTCAGCCGGTCCGCCGGAGCCGCTTCTCGAACCAGTGACCGGCGTAGACGTGCTCGGCGTACGCCGGGATCTCGGTGTAGCCGGACGCCCGGTACATCGTCCGTGCCTCGGTGAGCACGGAGTGGGTGTCCAGCCGTACCGCGCCGAAGCCGCGGGCGCCCGCCTCGCGTTCCAGCTCCGCCAGGATCCTGCGGGCGAGCCCCAGACGCCGGGCGTCCCTGTGCACCCACACGTGCTTGATCTCGCCGACGCCGGGCGCGAGCCGGCGCAGCCCGCCGCAGCCGACGGGGCGGGCGTCCTCGTACGCCACGAAGAAGGCGCCCTGGTCGCCGGACACCTCTTCCGGGCGTACGAGATCATCGGCGTCGAAACCCTCGGGGAACCGTTCGTCCAGTTCGGCGGCGTAGGCGCAGAGGGCGGCACGGGCGTCCAGGGAGGCGCCGTCGACGCGTTCGACGGTGATGCCGGCCAGGCGCAGCAGACGTTCCGTGGTGGTCATGGCCTCGGTGAGGCGGGCGCGCTGGGCCGGGGTGAGCCCGTCGAGCAGGCCGGAGACCAGGGCGTCGGACCGGCGGTTCTGCTCCTCGACCTCCGCACGTCCGGCCGGGGTGAGTTCGATCATGCGCAGCCGGCTGTCGCCGGGATGCACGCTCAGCCGGACCATGCCCTGTGTGTGCAGCGCCTTCGCCATCCGGCTGAGATAGCCGGCGTCGAGGCCGAGCCGGGCGCGCAGGTCGCGCAGGGAGGCGCCGTCGCCGATCTCGAAGAGCAGGCGGGCCTCGCCGAGGGGGCGGCTCTGGCCCAGGTAGTGGTCGTCCAGAGCGCCGATACGGCGGGTGAAGTAGCGGTTGAAGCGGCGGAAGGCCGCGACGTTCTCTGACACTGCCTGCATTCCTTTGACTTTAGTCAAAGGAACCCGGGCAGGTCCATGGAGCCGACGTAGGGATTTCCCGACTTTTGTCCGGATTATCAGTGAGGCAGCACACTTTCGACCCTCGATTGCGCATGCCTGAAAGGGGTACGGGCAGGCGCTCACACTCCTGGACAGGAATGGAAGGCAAGACCGAGCATGTCGGACAGAGCGGAAAACCAGGTGCCTCAGGCGCGCGACACGATCCACGTGGCGGGGGAATGGCGGGCCGCCGTCTCCGGTGCCACGCGCGAGATCCTCGACCCCGTGGACGCACTGCCGTTCGCCGTGGTCGCCGAGGGGGACGAGAAGGACACGGACCTGGCCGTCGCGGCCGCGCGGCGCGCCTTCGACGGTGGGCAGGGCGAGTGGCCCCGCACCTCCGTCGCCGAGCGCGCCGCGGTGCTGCGCCGCGTCGCCGACCTGCTGGTCCGCGACCGGGAGGAACTCGGCCTGCTGGAGAGCCGGGACGCCGGCAAGACCGCCGAGGAGGGCCGGGCCGACATCGACTGCGTGGCCGACGCATTCCGCTACTTCGCCGACCTGGTGGCCGCCGAAGGCGCCGGCCGGATCGTCGACGCGGGTTCGCCCGACATCCACAGCGTCGTCGTGCACGAGCCGGTCGGCGTCTGCGCGCTGATCACGCCCTGGAACTACCCGCTGCTCCAGGCCAGCTGGAAGATCGCGCCCGCACTCGCGGCCGGCAACACCTTCGTGGTCAAGCCGAGCGAGATCACGCCGATGACCACCGTCGCCCTGATCGGCCTGCTCGCCGAGGCCGGGCTGCCCGCCGGGGCCGCGAACATCGTCACCGGCCCCGGCCACACGGTCGGCGCCCGCCTCGCCGAGCACCCCGACGTCGACCTGGTCTCCTTCACCGGCGGCCTGGTGAGCGGCACCAAGGTCGCCGCGGCCGCCGCGCCCACCGTCAAGAAGGTCGCTCTCGAACTCGGCGGCAAGAACCCCAACGTCGTCTTCGCCGACGCCTGCGCCACCGACGAGGGCTTCGACACCGCCGTCGACCAGGCCCTCAACGCGGCCTTCATCCACAGCGGCCAGGTCTGCTCCGCGGGCGCGCGCCTCATCATCGAGGAGTCGGTCAGGGAACGGTTCGTCGCCGAACTCGCCCACCGCGCCACGAAGATCCGCCTCGGCCGTGGCACCGGCTCCGGCGTCGAGTGCGGACCTCTCGTCTCCGAGCAGCAGCGCGCCAAGGTGGAGTCGTACGTCGCCTCCGCGCTGACGGAAGGCGCGGTGCTGCGCTGCGGCGGCAAGCGTCCGGAACCCACCGAGTCCCGGCCCGCCACCGGCTATTTCTACGAGCCGACGGTGCTCGACCAGTGCCACCGCGAGATGAAGGTCGTCCGCGAGGAGGTCTTCGGACCCGTCCTGACCGTCGAGACCTTCCGCACCGAGGACGAGGCCGTCGCGCTCGCCAACGACACCGAGTACGGGCTGGCCGGCGCCGTGTGGACCGCCGACGCGGGGCGGGCCCGCCGGGTCGCGGGCCGGCTGCGGCACGGCACCGTCTGGATCAACGACTTCCACCCCTACCTCCCGCAGGCGGAGTGGGGCGGCTTCGGCAAGAGCGGCGTCGGCCGCGAACTCGGACCCGCGGGGCTCGCCGAGTACCGCGAGAGCAAGCACGTCTACCAGAACCTGGCGCCGAAGCCGGTGCGCTGGTTCGCGGGCTGAGCCCGCCCCTGTCCCCACCCCCCACCGGAACACCGGAGTACCACCCCATGCCCGAGAACACCCATATCTACGACTACGTCGTCATAGGCGGCGGGACCGCCGGCTCCGTCATCGCCTCCCGTCTGACCGAGAACCCCGACGTCACCGTCGCCGTCATCGAGGGCGGCCCGAGTGACGTGGACCGCGACGACGTCCTCACCCTGCGCCGCTGGATGGGCCTGCTCGGCGGCGAGCTCGACTACGACTACCCCACCACCGAACAGCCGCGCGGCAACTCCCACATCCGGCACAGCCGCGCCCGCGTCCTCGGCGGCTGCTCGTCCCACAACACCCTCATCGCCTTCAAGCCGCTGCCGTCCGACTGGGACGAGTGGGAGGCGGCCGGCGCCCAGGGCTGGGGCGCGGTGCAGATGGAGGCGTACTACGCCCGGCTCCGGAACAACATCGTCCCGGTCGACGAGAAGGACCGCAACGCCATCGCCCGCGACTTCGTCGACGCCGCCCAGGCCGCGCTGGGCGTCCCCCGCGTGGAGGGCTTCAACAAGAAGCCGTTCACCGAGGGCGCCGGGTTCTTCGACCTCGCCTACCATCCCGAGAACAACAAGCGTTCCTCGGCCTCGGTGGCGTACCTCCACCCGGTGATGGACGAGCGGCCCAACCTGACGGTCATGCTGGAGACCTGGGCGTACCGGCTGGAGCTGGACGGCACCCGCGCCGAAGGCGTCCATGTGCGCACCAAGGACGGCGAGGAGATCCTCGTACGCGCCCGCAACGAGGTCGTGCTGTGCGCGGGCGCTGTCGACTCGCCCCGGCTGCTGCTCCACTCCGGCATCGGCCCGAAGGCCGACCTGGAGGCGCTCGGCATACCCGTGGCGCACGATCTGCCGGGCGTCGGCGAGAACCTCCTCGACCACCCCGAGTCGGTGATCGTCTGGGAGACCGACGGACCCATCCCGGAGAACTCGGCGATGGACTCCGACGCCGGCCTGTTCGTGCGCCGGGACCCCGAACACGCCGGCCCCGACCTGATGTTCCACTTCTACCAGATCCCCTTCACGGACAACCCGGAGCGCCTGGGCTACGAACGCCCCGCGCACGGCGTCTCGATGACCCCCAACATCCCCAAGCCGAAGAGCCGGGGCCGGCTGTACCTGACGAGCGCCGACCCGGACGAGAAGCCCGCGCTCGACTTCCGCTACTTCACCGACGAGGACGACTACGACGGCCGCACCCTCGTCGACGGCATCCGCGTCGCCCGCGAGATCGCGAAGACCGAACCGCTGGCCGGCTGGCTGAAGCGCGAGGTGTGCCCCGGCCCTCAGGTCGTGGGCGACGAGGAGCTCAGCGAGTACGCCCGCAAGGTCGCGCACACCGTGTACCACCCCGCGGGCACCTGCCGGATGGGCGCCGCCGACGACGAACTGGCCGTGGTGGACCCCGAGTTGAGGATCCGGGGCCTGGAGGGCGTCCGGGTCGCCGACGCGTCCGTGTTCCCGACGATGACCGCCGTGAATCCGATGATCGGGGTGCTGATGGTCGGGGAACGGGCCGTTGAACTGATCGGAGGTGGTGCGTGATGAGTAACGCCACTGTGAGCAATGCCGCCGGCAGCGACCCGGTGTTCTCGGTGGACGGGCTGTGGAAGGTCTTCGGCGCGAAGGCCGACCGCGTGCCCGGCGATCCGGAGCTGACCGCCCTGCCCGCCGACGAACTGCGCGCCCGCACCGGCTGCACCGCCGCCGTCCGGGACGTCTCCTTCGACGTGCGCAAGGGCGAGGTCTTCGTCGTCATGGGCCTGTCCGGCTCCGGCAAGTCCACCCTGGTGCGCTGTCTGACCCGGCTGATCGAGCCGACGGCCGGGAACATCGCCATCGACGGCGAGGACGTCCGCGCCATGGACAAGGCCCGGCTGCGCGAACTGCGCCGGCACCGCGCCGCGATGGTCTTCCAGCACTTCGGCCTGCTCCCGCACCGCACCGTCCTTGACAACGTGGCCTACGGCCTGGAGATCCAGGGCGTGGGCAAGGCCGAGCGGCGGGAGAAGGCGGCGGAGGTCGTCGCCAAGGTGGGCCTCGCGGGCATGGAGCAGCGCAGGCCCGGCCAGCTGTCGGGCGGCCAGCAGCAGCGGGTCGGCCTGGCGCGCGCGCTGGCCGTCGACCCGGAGGTGCTGCTCTTCGACGAGCCGTTCAGCGCCCTCGACCCGCTGATCCGGCGGGAGATGCAGGAGGAGGTCGTCCGGCTGCATCGCGACGAGGGCCGCACCATGGTCTTCATCACCCACGACCTGAGCGAGGCGCTCAAGCTCGGTGACCGGATCGCCCTGATGCGCGACGGCCGGATCGTCCAGCTCGGCACCCCCGAGGAGATCGTCGGCTCGCCGGCCGACGACTACGTGCGCGAGTTCGTCCGCGACGTGCCCCGCGAACAGGTCATGACCGTCCGCACCGCCATGCGGCCCGCGTCCGCGGAGGAGGCGGGGGCCGGCCCGGCGGTGGCCCCGGCGGCGACGGTCTCCGAGGCCATCGAGGCGGTCGCGCGCAGCGGCGGCCCGGTGCGCGTCGTGGAGCAGGGCAGGTGCCTGGGCGTCGTCGACCACGAGCGGCTGCTGGGGGTGGTGGCCGGCACGGAGCCCCGTAAGGTCCCGGAGCCCCGTAAGGAGGTGGCTTGATGGCCACCGTCACAGCCGCGGCTCCCCGTACCGTGCCCGCCGTGCTGAAGAACCGCGTCGTCGCCAAGCTCGCCCTGCTGGCGCTGGCCGCCGCGGTCCTGGTACCGCTGGCCGCCGCCCGCTGGGCGAGCGGGAGCTGGCCCGACGCGCTCACCGTCGACCTGACCCGGCCGCTGACCGGCGTCAGTGACTGGATCATCGACAACCGGGACAGCCACCCCCTGTTCCTGTACTTCTTCGGCCACATCAGCAACGCGGTCGTGCTGTCCGTACGCGCCGTCTACCTCGGCCTGCTCGCGATCGGCTGGGTGGGCGTCACCGCGTTCGGCGCCCTCGTGGCCTGGCGCGTCGCGGGAGTGCGGCTCGCGCTCGGCACGGCCGCCGCGTTCCTGACCTGCGGCGTGCTCGGCATGTGGGTGCCGACCATGCAGACCCTTGCCCTGATGGTCGTCGCGGTGCTGGCGTCCGTCGTCGTCGGCGCCCTGCTCGGCCTCGCCGCCGGCCTGTCCGACCGTATGGACCGCGCGCTGCGGCCGCTGCTGGACACCATGCAGGTGCTCCCGGCGTTCGCGTACCTGCTCCCCGTCGTCCTGGTCTTCGGCATCGGTGTCCCCGCCGCGGTCCTCGCCACCGTCGTCTACGCCGCCCCGCCCATGGCCCGCCTCACCGCCCTAGGCCTGCGCGGCGCCGACAAGGGCGTCCTGGAGGCGGTCGAGTCGCTCGGCGCGACCTCGCGCCAGCGCCTGCTGACCGCCCGCATCCCGCTGGCCCGCAAGGAACTCCTGCTCGGCCTCAACCAGACGATCATGATGGCGCTGTCCATGGCGGTCATCGCCTCCGTGATCGGCGCCGGCGGCCTCGGCGACCGCGTCTACCAGGCGCTGGCCTCGGTCGACGTCGGCGCCGCCCTCGCCGCGGGCATCCCGATCGTGCTCCTGGCCGTCGTGCTGGACCGCGTCACCGCGGCCGCGGGCGGCGGCACCGGTCAAGGTCCGCGCGCCGCAGGGCCTTACCTCCTGGCGGGGGCCGTCGCGGTGGCGGTCGCCGCGGGCCTGCTCGGCCGTGGCGAATGGCCCGCGACCTGGAACGTGAACATCGCCGAGCCGGTCAACCGCGCCGTGGACTGGATGACCGACCACCTGTATTCGGGGGTGCCGGTGTTCGGCGGCACCGCCGACTGGGCCGGCCACTTCACCACCTGGGTGCTGGACCCGCTGCGCGACGGACTGCAGTGGCTGCCCTGGTGGTCGGTGCTGCTCGTCGTCGCCGCCCTGGCCTGGCTGATCGGCACCTGGCGCACCGCGCTGACCGCCGTCCTCGCCATGGCCGCGATCGGCGTGCTCGGCGTCTGGGAGCCGTCCCTCGACACCCTCTCCCAGGTCCTCGCCGCGGTCGCCGTGACCCTGGTGCTGGGCTTCGCGACCGGTATCGCGGCAGCCCGCAGCGAGCGCTTCGAGCGTGCCCTGCGGCCCGTGCTGGACGTCTTCCAGACGATGCCGCAGTTCGTGTACCTGATCCCGGTCGTCGCCCTGTTCGGCGTGGGCCGCGCACCGGCGGTGGCCGCGGCCGTCGTCTACGCGCTGCCCGCCGTCGTCCGCATCACCGCCCAGGGACTGCGGCAGGTCGATCCGGCCGCGCTGGAATCGGCCCGCTCGCTCGGCGCGACCGGCGGACAGCAGCTGCGCCAGGTCCAGCTCCCGCTCGCCCGCCCGGCGCTGCTGCTGGCGGTCAACCAGGGGGTCGTGCTGGTGCTCGCCGTCGTCATCATCGGTGGCCTGGTCGGCGGCGGTGCCCTCGGCTACGACGTCGTCTTCGGCCTCGCACAGGGCGATCTGGCGACCGGTCTGGTGGCCGGCGGCGCGATCGTGTGCCTCGGCCTGATGCTCGACCGGGTGACACAGCCCACGGAACGCCGTGCCAAGAAGGGAGCCTGAGATGCGTACGCGTACGAGCGTCGTCGCGGCGGCGGGGCTGCTCGCCCTGACCACCGGCTGCGGTGCCGCCGACATGACCCGGCAGGCCTCCCCCTTCGCCAACGCGCAGGGTACGAAGAGCCTGACCCTGTCCGTGCAGTCCTGGGTGGGCGCACAGGCGAACGTCGCCGTCGCCAAGTATCTGCTCGAACGCGAGCTCGGCTATCGCGTCGACACCGTCCAGATCGACGAGGTCCCCGCCTGGGACGCCCTCAGCCAGGGCCGCGTCGACGCGCTCCTGGAGGACTGGGGTCACCCGGAGGAGGAGCAGCGCTACGTCAAGGACAAGAAGACGATCGTGAACGCCGGCGACCTCGGGGTCACCGGGCACATCGGCTGGTACGTCCCGACGTATTTCGCCGAGCAGCACCCGGACGTCACCGACTGGAAGAACCTCAACAAGTACGCCGACCGGTTCCGTACCCCGGAGAGCGGCGGCAAGGGCCAGCTGATGGACGGCTCGCCGTCCTACGTCACCAACGACAAGGCGCTGGTGAAGAACCTGGACCTGGACTACAAGGTGGTCTTCGCCGGTTCGGAGGCCGCCCAGATCACGCAGATCAAGCAGTTCGCGAAGGAGAAGAAGCCCTTCCTGACGTACTGGTACTCGCCGCAGTGGCTCTTCAAGAGGGTCCCGATGACCGAGGTGAAGCTGCCCGCGTACAAGGAGGGCTGCGACGCCGATCCGGCGAAGGTCGCCTGCGCCTATCCGCACACGCCCCTGCAGAAGTACCTGAACGCGGACTTCGCGAAGGACGGCGGGGCGGCGGCCTCGTTCCTGAAGAAGTTCCAGTGGACGACCGAGGACCAGAACGAGGTCTCCCTGATGATCGCCGAGCAGAAGCTGACGCCGGAGGAGGCGGCGAAGAGGTGGGCGGACAGCCACGAGTCCACGTGGAAGCAGTGGCTGTCGTGACCGTCACCGCCGTTCGGTGCGCCCGGCCGCGATGCCTCGCAGTGCCTCGGTGGCGCGGCGCTGGAGTCCCGGTCCGGACGTGATCCGCGTGGCCCCTCTCCTGCCGAGCTCGGCGGGGGAGGGGCCGCTGCCGTCCAGCGGGGCGAACGCGTGTGCGGTCGCGTCGAGCCGGCCTCCGGGCATCGACCCGCACCTGGAACCCTCCGGACCCGGCCTGCGCCGAGGCCGCACCCACCTAGCCGCGGTCGCGCCCGGAGCCCACGGCGCCGGAACCCTCCACGCCGAGCACCCCGCGCAGCTGGGCCAGCCCCCAGTCCAGGTCGTCCTTGCTGATCACCAGCGGCGGCGCGAGCCGGATCGTCGAACCGTGCGTGTCCTTCACGAGCACACCCCGGTCCATCAGCTTCTCGGACACCTCCCGGCCGGTGCCGAACCTCGGATGGATGTCCACACCCGCCCACAGCCCACGTCCCCGCACCTGCGACACCCGTCCGGTGCCGGTCAGCGCCGCCAGCTCCCGGTGCAGATGCGCGCCCAGCTCCGCGGCCCGTGCCTGGTACTCGCCCGAGCGGAGCATCGCGATCACCTCCAGCGCCACGGCGCAGGCCAGCGGGCTCCCGCCGAACGTCGATCCGTGCTCCCCGGGCCGGAACACGCCCAGCACCTCCGCCGACGACACCACCGCCGACACCGGCACGATCCCTCCGCCCAGCGCCTTCCCGAGCACGTAGACGTCCGGCACCACACCCTCGTGCTCGCACGCGAACGTCCGCCCCGTCCGGCCCAGCCCCGACTGGATCTCGTCCGCGACGAACAGCACGTTCCGCTCCCGGGTCAGCTCCCGCACCGCCGGGAGATAACCGGCCGGCGGCACGATCACCCCCGACTCGCCCTGGATCGGCTCCAGCAGCACGGCGACCGTGTTCTCCGTCATCGCCGCCCGCATCGCGGTCAGATCCCCGTACGGCACGATCTCGAAGCCCGGCGTGTACGGCCCGAAGTCGGCCCGCGCCTCCGGGTCGGTGGAGAAGCTGATGATCGTCGTCGTACGGCCGTGGAAGTTGCCCGACGCCACCACGATCTTCGCCATCTCCGCGGGCACGCCCTTGACCCGGTACCCCCACTTGCGGGCGGTCTTCACCGCCGTCTCCACCGCCTCCGCGCCGGTGTTCATCGGCAGCACCATCTCCATCCCGCACAGGGAGGCGAGCTCCGCGCAGAACGCCGCGAACCGGTCGTGGTGGAAGGCACGCGACGTCAGTGTCACCCGTTCCAGCTGCGCCTTCGCCGCCTCGATCAACCGCCGGTTGCCGTGCCCGAAGTTGAGCGCGGAGTAACCGGCCAGCAGATCCAGATAGCGCCGGCCCTCCACATCCGTCATCCACGCGCCGTCGGCCGTGGCCACGACCACGGGCAGCGGGTGATACGTGTGCGCGCTGTGCGCTTCGGCTTCGGCGACGTGGCTTTCCGTAGCGGTCACGGCAACTCCCGAACATGAGGCTGAACCCCCTTCTTATCGTCGCTCGCATGGTGGACCGGGGAACCGGACCCTCCGGCGCGCCCGGTAGGCTGATCGCGGGCCGTGACTGGCGCGCTGGGATGGGACCGACCATCGGGGAGCGGCCTTGAGCAGTGAGCGAGTGCCGTGCGCCTGGGCCGAACCGTGAACCGTGACCGCTGCAAGCCACGCCGCCCGGAGGCCGAGATGTCAGAGCAGCCCCTCTCCACCGAGTCCACCGCCTTTCGTTCCGCTCTCGATGTGATCCGCGCCGTCGAACCGCGCATCGCCGACGCGATCGGCCAGGAGGTGGCCGACCAGCGCGAGATGCTCAAGCTGATCGCCTCGGAGAACTACGCCTCGCCGGCCACCCTGCTGACGATGGGCAACTGGTTCAGCGACAAGTACGCCGAGGGCACCGTCGGCCGTCGCTTCTATGCCGGCTGCCGCAACGTCGACACCGTCGAATCGCTGGCCGCGGAACACGCGCGCGAGCTCTTCGGCGCGCGCCACGCCTACGTCCAGCCGCACTCCGGCATCGACGCCAACCTCGTCGCCTTCTGGGCCGTCCTCGCCGACCGTGTCGAGGCCCCCTTCCTGGAGAAGACCGGCGTCCGCCAGGTCAACGACCTCTCCGAGGCCGACTGGGCCGAACTGCGCCGGGCCTTCGGCAACCAGCGCATGCTCGGCATGTCCCTGGACGCGGGAGGTCACCTCACCCACGGCTTCCGCCCGAACATCTCCGGCAAGATGTTCGACCAGCGCTCCTACGGCACGGACCCGGCCACGGGCCTGATCGACTACGAGGCCCTGCGCGCCCAGGCCCGCGAGTTCAAGCCGCTGATCATCGTCGCCGGCTACTCCGCCTACCCCCGGCTCGTGAACTTCCGGATCATGCGCGAGATCGCCGACGAGGTCGGCGCGACGCTCATGGTGGACATGGCCCACTTCGCCGGACTCGTCGCCGGCAAGGTCCTCACCGGGGACTTCGACCCGGTCCCGCACGCCCAGATCGTCACCACCACCACCCACAAGTCGCTGCGCGGCCCGCGCGGCGGCATGGTCCTGTGCGACGACTCCCTCAAGGACCAGGTCGACCGCGGCTGCCCGATGGTCCTCGGCGGCCCGCTCCCGCACGTCATGGCCGCCAAGGCCGTGGCTCTCGCCGAGGCCCGTCAGCCTTCCTTCCGCGACTACGCCCAGCGCATCGTCGACAACTCCCGCGCCCTCGCCGAGGGCCTGACGCGGCGCGGCGCCACCCTGGTCACCGGCGGCACCGACAACCACCTCAACCTGATCGACGTCGCCTCCTCCTACGGCCTCACCGGCCGCCAGGCCGAGGCAGCCCTGCTCGAGTCCGGCATCGTCACCAACCGCAACGCCATCCCGGCCGACCCGAACGGCGCCTGGTACACCTCCGGCATCCGCGTCGGCACCCCCGCCCTGACCACCCGGGGCCTGGGCACCGCCGAGATGGACGAGGTCGCCGGCCTCATCGACCGCGTGCTGACCAGCACCGAGTCCGGCACCACCAGCAAGGGCGCGCCCTCCAAGGCCCAGCACGTGCTGGACCCGAAGGTGGCGGACGAGATCTCCCACCGCGCCACCGACCTCGTGGCCGGCTTCCCCCTCTACCCGGAGGTCGACCTCGGCTGACGCCTGCGCCGCGCCGCGGCGACGGGCACCCCGTCCAGCGACAGCCACGTCGGCTGCCGTCACGGGCGTCGCGACCGCGGGGCCGGCCGCATCCGCTGTCAGCGGCCCGGCCCCGGCGAACGCCGCCTCGCGGCCGGCGAGCGTGCACGGGCGGGCCGCCGTGCCCACGGTGCTCCTCGTCATACGGGTCCGCACCAGCTCCGGGTACGTATCCGGCTCTCCGGCGCGTACGCGAGCGATCACCGCGGCCTCCTCGACGGTGCGGCCCCCTCCCGCGTCCCCGCACTCTCGTTGCACCGCGGAAGGCGATTCGGTTCCCACCCGTGCGGGGTCAGCTCCCGACCAGAGCCGGAGGGGTCCCCGAGCGGTCCCCGAGCTCTGAGAGAATGGTGAGCATGGCCTCTGATCGACCCCGTGTGCTCTCCGGAATCCAGCCCACCGCAGGCTCGTTCCACCTCGGCAACTACCTCGGCGCCGTCCGCCAGTGGGTGGCTCTGCAGGAGACCCACGACGCGTTCTACATGGTCGTCGACCTGCACGCGATCACGGTGCCGCAGGACCCGGCGGACCTGCGCGCCAACACCCGGCTCGCCGCCGCCCAGCTGCTCGCGGCCGGACTCGACCCCGAGCGCTGCACGCTGTTCGTCCAGAGCCACGTCCCCGAGCACGCCCAGCTCGCCTGGGTCATGAACTGCCTCACCGGATTCGGCGAGGCCTCCCGCATGACCCAGTTCAAGGACAAGTCCGCCAAGCAGGGCGCGGACCGCGCCTCCGTCGGCCTGTTCACCTACCCGGTCCTGCAGGTCGCGGACATCCTTCTCTACCAGGCCAACGAGGTCCCGGTCGGCGAGGACCAGCGCCAGCACATCGAGCTCACCCGTGACCTCGCCGAGCGCTTCAACGGCCGCTTCGGCCGGACGTTCACGGTCCCGAAGCCGTACATCCTCAAGGAGACGGCCAAGATCTACGACCTTCAGGACCCGACGATCAAGATGAGCAAGTCGGCGTCCACGCCGAAGGGCCTGATCAACCTGCTCGACGAGCCCAAGTCCACGGCGAAGAAGGTCAAGAGCGCGGTCACCGACACGGACACCGTGATCCGTTTCGACCCCGAGGCCAAGCCGGGCGTCAGCAACCTCCTCTCGATCTACGCGACCCTCACCGGGGCGGGAATCGCGGAACTGGAGGAGAAGTACGCGGGCAAGGGCTACGGTGCGCTCAAGACGGATCTCGCCGAGGTCATGGTCGAGTTCGTGACGCCCTTCCGGGAGCGGACCAACCAGTACCTCGACGACCCGGAGACGCTGGACTCGATCCTGGCCAAGGGCGCGGAGAAGGCGCGCGCCGTCGCCGCGGAGACCCTGGCACAGGCCTACGACCGGGTGGGCTTCCTGCCGGCCAAGCACTGAGCCGGGCCGTACACCCGTACAACCGGCCGTACACCCCCAACCCCGGGCCGTACACCCGTACCCCCGCACAGCGCTGCACATCACTGCGGCTGCGCCTGCCCAGGAGACGGCCGGAGCCGTACAGTCGAAGCCGGAAGGCCGCGATCGCGGCCACCTGTGCCCGCCCGGGACCCGTACCCGACACGACGACAGGAGACGACGTGGGGACCGTAACGATCGGTGTGTCGATCGCGGTCCCGGAGCCGCACGGCAGCCTGCTCCAGCAGCGGCGCGCGGGCTTCGGCGACGCCGCGGCTTACGGCATCCCCACGCATGTCACCCTGCTGCCGCCGACGGAGATCGACGACTCGCGGCTGCCCGCCGTCGAGGCGCACCTCGCCGGGGTCGCCACCGCCGGGCGCCCCTTCGCGATGCGGCTGTCCGGGACCGGGACCTTCCGGCCCGTGTCGCCCGTCGTGTACGTGCGGGTCGTCGACGGCGCCCAGGCCTGCACGTGGCTGCAGAAGCAGGTCCGGGACGCCTCGGGTCCCATGGCACGCGAACTGCTGTTCCCCTACCACCCGCACGTCACCGTCGCCCACGGCATCGACGAGGCGGCCATGGACCGCGCCTTCGAGGAACTCGCCGACTACCGGGCCGAGTGGGCCTGCACCGGCTTCGCCCTCTACGAACAGGGCGCCGACGACGTCTGGCGCAAGCTGCGGGACTTCGCGTTCGGCGGCGCGGTGGTGCCTCCGCAGGCGGGGCATGTGGAGCGGGGCACCATCTCCAGCCGCTAGCTCTCCCGGGGCAGGCGACGACCTGCGGACGGCCTCCGACGGAGGCGTGCCGGTCCGGTGGCTAGAGGGGGATACGCCGGAACACCTGACGCGGCAGGTGGCGCAGGGCCGCCGTCACCACGCGGAGCGCTCCCGGTACCCACACCGTCTCCGAGCGGCGGCGCAGGCCCAGTTCGACGGCCGTCGCGACCGCTTCCGGGGTGGTGGCGAGAGGGGGTTCCGCGAGGCCGCTGGTCTTGTGGGAGCGGACGAATCCGGGGCGTACGACCATGACGTGCACGCCCGTCCCGTGCAGCGCGTCACCCAGACCCTGGGCGAACGTGTCGAGGCCGGCCTTGCTGGAGCCGTAGATGAAGTTCGAGCGGCAGGCGCGCTCGGCGGCGACCGAGGAGAGGACGACCAGCGAGCCGTGGCCCTGGGACTGCAACGCCCGTGCGCCGACCAGACCCGCCGAGACGGCTCCCGTGTAGTTGGTCTGCGCGACACGTACCGCGCTCACCGGCTCGCGCTCGTCGTGCGCCTGGTCGCCGAGGATCCCGAACGCGAGCAGCACCATGTCGATGTCGCCCTCGGCGAAGACCTTGCCGAGCACCGTCTCGTGGGACCCGGGGTCCAGCGCGTCGAAGGCGACGGTGTGCACCCGCGCACCTTGGGCGCGCAGACCGTCGGCCGCCTTCTCCAGGGCGGGCGAGGGGCGTCCGGCCAGCCACACCGTGCGCGTGCGCCGCATGACCAGACGGCGTGCGGTGGCCAGCGCGATCTCGGACGTACCGCCGAGGACGAGGAGGGACCGGGGCAGACCGAAGGCGTCCTTCATGACAGCTCCTGGGGGAGGGACGGGCTTGGGGCGGGCGGGGCGAGGCCGACCCACATCGCGATGGGCCGGTCGAAGGCCGACCATGGGGCGGGGCGCAGGCCGGGCCACGGGCCGGGTGACAGGGCGGGATACCGGGAGGGCCGGCGGCCGGATACGGGGCGGGCCGTCGGCCACGGACCGGGTACCGGGCGGGACACGGCGCGGGCCACCGGCCGTGCACAGGGCGGGACATGGGGGGCCACCGGCCGCGTACAGGGAGGAACACCGTCCGTGCGGAGGGAGGACCACCGGCGGTGTACAGGACGGGCTGCTGGGGGCACGAGGGATGCGGGCCGGGGTGCAGGCCGCGTCGGGGGCGGCGTCGGCAGGCATGGTGGTGACCGTAACGCCCTATGCGTCGCATTGATTCCGAAACATCCGGTAACTACCCGGAATGGGTGATTAATGGGATGTCGTCCCGTCGTGCGGTATTTCCGGGATGTCGATGCGGACAGGAGGCCGGTGCCGGTCACGTTCCGGCGGTTCCGGGGCACTAGGACAAGTGGTTCCGGCACGGGCCGGGGAGACCGGCGGCCGCGTCGGCCGTATCGGCGGTGAGGCGGAGGGCAGGCTCGGATCATGGACTGGCTGAAGAAGCTCCCCTTCATCGGCCCTGCGGCCACCCGGCTGATGGCCACGCACGCGTGGCGGTCGTTCGAGCGGCTGGACCGGGTGAAGTGGACACGCCTGGCCGCCGCGATGACGTTCACCAGCTTCGTCGCACTGTTCCCGCTGCTCACCGTGGGCGCCGCGATCGCCGCCGCCACGCTCAGCACGGAACAGCAGAAGGAGATCCAGGACAAGATCGCCGAGCAGATCCCCGGCATCTCCGACCAGCTGAACATCGGCGCCCTGGTGGACAACGCCGGCACCATCGGGATCATCGCCGGAGCGCTGCTGCTGTTCACCGGCATCGGGTGGGTCGGCTCGATGCGCGACTGTCTGCGCGCGGTGTGGGAGCTGCCGGACGAGGAGGACAATCCCGTCCTGCGCAAGGTCAAGGACGCGGGCGTCCTCCTGGGGCTCGGCGGCGCGCTGCTCGTCACCCTCGCCGCGTCCACCGTCGCCTCGGCCGCCGTCGGCTGGGGCGCCCGCCGGCTGGGCCTCGAAGAGCAGGGCTGGGGGACCCTGCTGCTGCGCACCGCCGCGTTCGCCGTGGCCGTGCTCGCCGCGTTCCTGCTCCTGCTCTACGTCCTCACGCTGCTCCCCGGCGTCGAGCCGTCCCGGCGGCGGCTGATCGTGGGCGCGCTGGTCGGCGCGGTCGGGTTCGAACTGCTGAAGCTGCTGCTGAGCGGCTATGTCCAGGGTGTGGCCGCGAAGAGCATGTACGGCGCCTTCGGCGTCCCCGTCGCCCTGCTGCTGTGGATCAACTTCACCTCGAAGCTCGTCCTCTTCTGCGCCGCCTGGACCGCGACGCCGAGCAAGGAGGCCGAACGGGCGGAGGCCGAAGGGGCCGACGGGATCGGCCCGGACGGCATGACGGGCGCGGCTGCGGCGAGCGGGGGATGAGGGGAGCGGCCGGGGGAGGGAGGGGAGCCGGGGCTCAGCGGAACGGGACCGAGCACGACTCCCGGGCGCGCCGCACCGCCGGGGCGGCTGACCCCGCGGCCCTCGGATCGCCGTCCGGGCGGCAGTCCTGGCGGCGTTCGGATCGCCGTCCGGGCGGCAGTCCTGGCGGCGTTCGGATCGCCGTCCGGGCGGCAGTCCTGGCGGCGTTCGGATCGCCGTCCGGACCGCAGTCCCGTCGCCCTCGGATCCCCGTTCAGGCAGCGGTCCCCGCTTCTCGGATCACCGCCGGCGCAGTGGCCACCGCCGGTTCACCAGGAACGCGCCGCCCGCGAGCAGAGCCAGCAGGCCGGCCGTGACGGCGAAGGCGATCCCGACGCCGGTGGAGCCTTCGCCGGCGGTCGCGCTCGTCACGGGCTTGTCCGACTCACCCTCGGTTCCCGAGCCGCCGCCCGCCTCACCGGCGTTCGCCTGGCCCGGGGGGGTGGCGCCGGAGGGGGCTCCCGCCGCGCCCTTGGGCGGCACCAGCTCACCCACCGGCTCCACCTTCCCGGCCGCCTTGAAGCCCCAGTCGAACAGTCGTGCGGTCTCCTTGTAGACCTCGTTGTGCTCGTCCTTCTCAGGGTTCATCACGGTCACGAGCAGCACCTTGCCGCCGCGTTCGGCGACGCCGGTGAAGGTGGCGCCGGCGTTGGTGGTGTTGCCGTTCTTGACGCCCGCGATGCCCTGGTACTGCGAGAGGCCGAAGTCGCCGGTCAGCAGGCGGTTGGTGTTCTGGATCTCGAATGTCTCGCGGACCGGCCTGCCCTTCTTGTTCTTCGTCGTCTGACCCGGGAACTTCGCGGTCACCGTCGAGCAGTACTCGCGGAAGTCCTTCTTCTGCAGCCCGGAGCGGGCGATCAGTGTCAGGTCGTAGGCGGACGAGACCTGGCCGGCGGCGTCGTAGCCGTCGGGGCTGACGACGTGCGTGTCGAGGGCCTGGAGTTCCTCGGCGTGCTGGTTCATCTCCTTGACCGTGTTGCCGACGCCCTGGTTCATCGCGGACAGCACGTGCACGGCGTCGTTGCCGGAGCGCAGGAAGACACCGAGCCACAGGTCGTGGACGGTGTACGTCTCGTTCTCCTTTATCCCGACCATGCTGGAACCCGAGCCGATGCCCGCCAGGTCCGCGGGGACCACCTTGCGGGTCATGGTCTTGGGGAACTTCGGCAGCAGCGTGTCCGCGAACAGCATCTTGAGGGTGCTCGCGGGGGCCAGCCGCCAGTGCGAGTTGTGTGCGGCGAGCACCTCGCCGGACTCGGCGTCGGCGATGATCCAGGACCGTGCGGTGACGTCCTTGGGCAGCACCGGAACCCCGTCGGCAAGGTTCACCTGCGTACCCGGACGGCCCAGTCGCGTGCCGCCCACGGTCGACATGTTCGCCGGGGGAGTGGCCGACGGGCTGGGTGAGGAACTCGGTGAGGGGCGTGGCGCCGCGAAAGCGGCGGGCGCGGTCAGTGAAACGGACAACAGGGTCGCGGAAGCGAGCAGCAGGGAACGCCTGGCGGTCATCTGCGGTGCACGGGCGGTCATCCGTGGTGCGCGGGCGGTCTTCTTCGGTGCGGGCACGACCGAGAACGTACATGTACGGTCCCCGGAAGTCCCGTCGCCCTCCCCACCCCGGCGCACGAACCGGACACTCGGCGGTGATACTGAACGCATGAAACTCAGCCACCCGATCTCCTGGTTCCTGCTCGCCTTCGGGGTGTGGAGCTGGGTCATCTGGGTCACTTTCGTCAACAACCTGATCAAGGACAGCAGCGGGCTGGCGTTCGAGGACGACCGACCGACGGCGTACTTCTGGGTGCATCTCACGCTCGCCGTCGTCTCCCTCGTATTGGGGACGGTCATCGGGGTCATCGGGTTGCGCGGAGTACGCGCTCTGCGCCGCAAGTCATAGCGATCCGCACCCCGGCCAAGGAGAGAACAACGGCATGGTGATCGTCTTCCTGCTCGTCGTGGTGAGCGTCCTCGTCGTGGCGAACTGGTACCTGTGGCGCCGCCTGTTCCGCGACACGACCCGGAGTCCGGGCGCGCTGCGCCGTGCCGGTGCGGTGCTGATCGCGGGAGGCTGGGTGCTGGCGATCGCCGCTCTGGTGGCCGAACGCGCCGGCGCCCCCTTCTGGCTCCAGCGCACCCTCGCCTGGCCGGGCTTCCTGTGGCTCGCGCTGTCGATCTATCTGCTGCTCGCCGTCGTCGCCGGTGAGGTCGTACGACCGCTGCTGCTGCGTTTCCTGGAGCGCCGGGACGCGCGGCAGCGGGGGCCGGCCGCGGCCGGCGTGACGCGGCCGCAGCGGTGGCCCGAGCCGATACCGGCGGGAGCACCGCCCCTGGGGGGCGTCTGCGACAGGCCGTCCACAGGGACCGTGAGCGAACAGCCGTCCACGGGGACCGTCTCCGACGAGCCGCCCCAGGAGGCCGCCGCGACGGAGACGGGGGCGCCCGCCCACGCCGACGAACCGCGGCCCCCGGCCGACGAACCGCGGCCCCCGGCCGACGAACCGCGGCCCCCGGCCGACGAACCGCGGCCCCCGGCCGACGAACCGCGGCACCCCGCGCCTTCCCGCCGTCTGTTCGTCTCCCGGGTCGTCGCGGGTGCCGCCGCCGCGGTGGCCGCCGGCACGGTCGGCACCGGCACCTACGGCGTTCTCAACGGCCCCGGGGTGAAGCGTGTGACCGTCCCGCTGGCCAAGCTCCCGCGCGCGGCACACGGATTCCGGATCGCGGTGGTCAGCGATGTCCACCTGGGCCCGGTCCTCGGCCGGGGCTTCGCCCAGAAGGTGGTCGACACGATCAACGGCACGCAGCCCGACCTGATCGCGGTCGTCGGTGACCTGGTCGACGGCAGCGTGCAGGACCTGGGTCCCGCCGCCGCGCCCCTGGCCCAACTGCGCGCCCGGCACGGCACCTACTTCGTCACCGGCAACCACGAGTACTTCTCCGGCGCCGGGCAGTGGGTCGAGCAGGTGCGGCGGCTGGGCATGCGCCCGCTGGAGAACGCGCGGACGGAGCTGCCCTGGTTCGACCTGGCGGGCGTCAACGACGTCGCGGGCGAGAGCGAGGGTCAGGGCCCCGACTTCACCAGTGCGCTGGGCGATCGTGACACCACGCGTGCGTGCGTGCTCCTCGCCCACCAGCCGGTCCAGATCCACGAGGCCGTCGAACACCACGTGGACCTCCAGCTCTCCGGTCACACCCACGGCGGCCAGCTCTGGCCCGGCGGCCTCGTCGCGGCGGCCGCGAACCCGACCCTCGCGGGCCTGGAGCGCTACGGCGACACCCAGTTGTACGTCAGCCGGGGCGCGGGGGCCTGGGGGCCGCCCACCCGCGTGGGTGCCCCCTCGGACAT
Source organism: Streptomyces sp. NPDC047706 (assembly GCF_043204795.1). Classification (NCBI taxonomy): domain Bacteria; kingdom Bacillati; phylum Actinomycetota; class Actinomycetes; order Kitasatosporales; family Streptomycetaceae; genus Streptomyces; species Streptomyces sp. NPDC047706. Next base: position 197,532 of record NZ_JBIDCW010000007.1, read on the forward strand.
CACGGTCATCGAGCTGGCGTCGGCCCAGACGTAGGTGTCCGCGAACTCCCGCGCAGCCGTCTCCTCGTGAACAGCGTGCGAAACCCCCGGGAGGAAGCCGACCGGCATGTTCGTCCTGCTCTCCGCGAAGTCGCCTTCCTCGCCGAGAGGCCCCGTGATGGAGTGAGCCGCGCCATGGGGAGCCGGCACGTGGGCCTTCGGGAGGGCGCCGATGCGATCGGTCCGCTCACGGATTGCCGCGTCCTTCTTCGGCAACTGCCCGGGGTGCCCGGGACACGAGGTGCCCTTTACACCGTCGGCCGGGTCGCCGGCCACCCCGGCCCGCAGCACCTTCGGTTCGCTGCCCGCGGGCAGCGGCTCCACCATGAACACCGACTGCGCCGGCAGGGCGTCGCCCGCGCACTGACGCGAACTGGCGTGTTCCCACGGCCTTGACAACCGCCGGTTCCGCCCAAGGTACGCCGGACAGCCCTCGGACCCAGCACCATGTGACGCAGGTGTGCGCGTGGTGAGGAGCAAACGTGGTGAGACGCTACGCCTTCCGGCTGCCCCGGCATCCGGCCTCCGTCGGTCTCGCCCGGCGCCGGGTACGGGACCATCTGATCGACTGGGGGCTGGGCTCAGGCACCCCGGCGCTGGCCGACGCCGTACTGCTGGTGTCCGAGCTCGTCACCAACGCCGTACGTCACGGGCCACGCACGGAGGCCGAGTTCGAGATCGCGGTGACCGCGCTCGCCGACGGCTCCTGCCTCATAGAGGTCTCCGACGAGGGCAGCCGCGTACCCCGCCTCCGCCCGGTCGACGACGCGCAGGAGGCGGGACGGGGCCTGCACCTGGTGGAGCACATCGCCACGGCCTGGGGCGTGTGGAGCCGGGGCAGCCACGGCAAGACGGTGTGGGCACTGGTGCACTCCGACGGGTAGGCCGCGCAACGCCCCAGCAGGCACGAACGCACGCCGCCCCGGCCCAGCCCCCCGGCACCACGCTTCCCCGCCCCCGCCGAGCGCACCGCCCCGTACCCCGCCCAGCGCTTGAGCGCGCCGGCACCGCGCCTCTGCGCAGCCGAGCCAGCCGAGCGCACCGCCCCGCCCACCCCTACGCCGGAACCGGCGCCCGCAGCGGCAGTGTCACCGTCACCGAGAGCCCCTCACCCGGCGCCGTACGCACCCCCACCTCGCCCCCGTGGGCGTGGACCACGCCCTGCACGATCGCCATCCCCAGCCCGCTGCCCGCGCCGCCGCCCGCGCGGAAGAAGCGGTCGAAGATCCGGGCCGCGTCCTCGGCGTCCAGTCCGGGCCCCTCGTCGGCGACGCACAGCCGCACCGCTCCGTCGTCCGCCCGCTCCACCGCGAGCCGTAGCGGCACGTCGGCGGGCGTGTGGATGCGTACGTTGGCCAGCAGGTTCCCGAGTATCTGGCGCAGCCCGGACTCGTCGGCGTGCACCAGCACCGAGCCGTCGGCGTGGACGGACATCGGCCGCTCCGGCTGCTGCACCCGCAGGTCCTCGGCCGCCTCACGCACCAGGCGGCTCACGTCGACGTTGCGGAACCGCAGTTGGGGCTGCTGGTCGAGGCGGGCGAGGGTGAGGAGCTCGTCGACGAGGCGGCCCATGCGGTCGGCCTCCGTGAGCACCCGCTCCCAGGCGCGCTTGCGGTCGGCCGGGTCGCGCAGCATGCCTTTGTCGTACAGCTGGAGATAGCCGCGTATCGCGGACAGCGGTGTGCGCAGTTCGTGCGAGGCGTCGGCGACGAAGCGGCGCAACTGGGCCGCGCTGTGCTCGCGGGTGCGGTACGCCGACTCCACCTGGTGAAGCATGGAGTTGAGGGCGAGCCGCAGTTGCTCGACCTCCAGGGTGGGCTCGCGGCTGGACGGCACCCGCCGGGTCAGGTCGCCCTCGGCGATGGCCGTGGACGTCTCGACCATGTCCTCCAGCGGCTGCGTCCGGCGGCGCACGCTGAACATCGTCAGCCAGGCCAGCATGGCCAGCAGCAGGACGCCGGCGGCGATGTCCAGCTTGAGGGCGCGGGCGACGACCTCCCGCAGGGGCTCGGTCGAGGCGGCGAGCAGCACGGTCGTGCCGTCGGCGAGCTGTCCGGCGGTGACGCGGTAGTGGTCGCCGCGCACCTGCAGGTCGTGCGGCTCGGTGTCGGCGGCGAGGGCCGCAGGGTCGTCCACGGCGGCGGCCAGGGCGCGCTGGGTGCCGCTCGGGGCGAGGCCGCCGATGGTCCGGGCCTGTCCGTCACGGTCCACGGCCACGAAGAGCGAGCCCTGCACGGTGGAGTCGGCCGGGGCGCCGGAGGCGCCGGGTCCCATCTTTTCGCTCAGGGCGAACAGCGTGGTCAGCGAGTCGACCTGCTCGAAGGTCAGCGGAGTCTCACCGATCGAGTCCCGGGACACCATCAGCTCCCGGTCGACGGCGTCGAGCAGATACAGCCGCATGCCCACCACGCTGACACACGTCGCCACGACCACACCGAGGGCCAGCAGCAGCACGTTCGCCATCGTCAGCTTGCCCCGCAGCGAGCGCGGGCCGCGCGCGCGGCGCCACCTGGGCCGCGTCATGCCAGGCCGTATCCCACGCCGCGCCGGGTGGTGATCACCGGCGGTCCCAGTGTGTCCAGCTTGCGCCGCAGATAGCTGATGTAGGTCTCCACGACGGTCGACTCGGACGGCACGTGCTCGTACTGCCAGACGTGCCGCAGGAGTTGCTCCTTGGGGACGATCCGGCCGCCGTTGCGCACCAGGAAGCGCAGCAGCGCGTACTCGGTCGGGGTCAGTTCGACGGATCTGCCCGCGCGGTGCACGCAGTACGTCGTCTCGTCCAGTTCCAGGTCGCCGTACCGAAGGGGCGGGTGCTGCGGCAGGACGTCGGCGGGGCGGGTGCGGCGCAGCACCGCGGTGACCCGGGCGACCACCTCGTCGATGTTGAACGGCTTGGTGATGTAGTCGTCGCCGAAGCCGAGGGCCCCGACGATCTCCGCGGGTGAGTCGCGGGCGGTGAGGAAGACCAGCGCCAGGCCGGGCCGCCGCTCGCGCAGTTCACGGCCCAGTGCCCGGCCGTCGCCGTCCGGGAGCATGACGTCGAGCAGCGCCGCGTCGGGCCGGGTGCGCTCGGCCAGGGTGAGCGCCTCGCGGACGGTGCCCGCGGTCATGACCTCGAAGCGGTGGTAGCGCAGGGCGATCGCGAGGACGTCGGCGATGCTCACCTCGTCCTCCACGACCAGCACGGTGCCGGGAGCCGTCGTCATGCCCCCAGTATCGGCGCGGCCACTGACATCGGGGCCCCGATGCGCTTTGGAGTTCCTTGAGAGTCATGGGCGGGTCGTGCCCACACCCACGCCGCACGGCCGATCCTGTTGCCCAGGACCTGGGGGACCAATCGATCCGCGACGAAGGAGCGTTGAGCGTGGCGACACTGGCACGCTGGTGCTATCGGCACCGGCTGGTGGTCCTGGTGCTGTGGGTGGGGGCACTGTTCGGGCTGGGCTTCACGGCGACGACGGCGGGCACGGACTACGCGAACGTCTTCTCCCTGCCGAACACCGACTCGAAGCGCGCGTACGACCTGATGGAGAAGGCCTTCCCGGAGAGCGCCGGCGACACCGGCACCGTGGTGTGGAAGGTCGAGGAGGGCACGGTCCGGGACGCGGAGGTACGGTCCCGGATCGAGCCGGCGCTGGCGGAGATCGGCGGCATGGACGGCGTCGGCCAGGTCGTCGGCCCCTACGCCGGTGAGCGGGGCGCGGCCCAGATCAGCCGGGACGGGCGGATCGCGTACGCCCAGATCACCTTCACCGAGCAGGCGAACGCCGTCCCGATGGAGCTGATCGAGGACGTCGTCGGGACCGCGCAGAGGGCCGAACGGGACGGGCTCCAGGTCGAGCTGGGCGGGCAGGCGATCGCGCGCACCCAGGAGCCGCCCACCGGCACGGCCGAACTGGTCGGGATCGCGGCGGCGGCGATCGTGCTGTTCCTGGCCTTCGGCTCACTGTTCGCGATGCTGCTGCCGATCGTCGTGGCGATCTTCGGCGTGGGTACCGGCATGCTCACGACGATGCTGCTCAGCCACGCCACGGACGTGCCCGACGTGGCGCCGCTGCTGGGCTCACTGATCGGCCTCGGCGTCGGGATCGACTACGCGCTGTTCATCGTCACCCGGCACCGGCGGGGCATCCTGCGCGGTACGACGCCGGAGGAGGCCGCCGTCACCGCCCTCAACACCTCCGGCCGCGCGGTGCTGTTCGCCGGCGGCACGGTCTGCATCGCGCTGGCCGGCATGCTGGTGATGAACCTGCGCTTCCTGGACGGTGTGGTCATCGCGACCTCCCTCACCGTCGTCTTCAGCGTCCTCGCGGCCGTCACGCTGCTGCCCGCCCTGCTCGGTCTGCTCGGCATGCGGGTGCTCAGCCGCCGGCAGCGGCACCGGCTGGCCCACGCGGGGCCGGAGCCGGAGGAGGCGAGCGGCCTGGCGGCGCGCTGGTCGGCGTACGTCCAGCGGCGCCCGCGGGCGATCGCGGCGCTCGCACTCGCGGTCATGGTGGTGCTGTCGCTGCCCGTGCTGTCCATCCGGCTGGGTGCCACCGACCAGGGCAACCACCAGGAGACGCAGACCACCCGGCAGGCCTACGACCTGCTCGCCGAGGGCTTCGGCCCCGGATTCAACGGCCCGCTCCAGGTCGTGGTGGACGGCACGGCACCCGACGCGCTGGTGTCGCGCATCGAATCCGCCGAGGGCGTCGCCCAGGTGGCCGCGCTGCCGCCCGCGAACGACGTCACGGTGATCCAGGTGGTGCCGGCGACCTCACCGCAGTCCGAGGAGACGGACCGGCTGATCGACGTGCTGCGTGACGAGGTGATCCCGGCGTCCGGCGCCGAGGCCCATGTGGGCGGTGTGACAGCGGTCTTCAAGGACTTCGCGTCGGTGACGGGCGACCGGCTGCCGTACTTCGTCGCGACGATCATCGCGCTCGGTTTCCTTCTGTTGCTGGTGGCCTTCCGCTCGCTGGTGGTGCCGTTGACCGCGGCGCTGATGAACCTGATCGCAGCGGCCGCGTCCTTCGGCGTCCTGGTGGCGATCTTCCAGTGGGGCTGGGGCACGGAACTGCTCGGCATCGGCAAGGAGGGCCCGATCACGGCGTTCCTGCCCGTCATCATGCTGTCGCTGCTGTTCGGCCTGTCGATGGACTACCAGGTGTTCCTGGTGAGCCGGATGCACGAGGAGTGGGTGCATACCAAGGACAACGCGCGCGCGGTGCGCGTCGGCCTCGCGGAGACCAGCCGCGTCATCAACTGCGCCGCCCTGATCATGATCTGCGTCTTCTCCGCGTTCGTGCTCAGCGGCGACATGGAGGGCGCGATGGCCGGTATCGGCCTGGCGGCGGCGGTCGCACTCGACGCGTTCATCCTGCGTACGGCGCTGGTGCCGGCCGCGATGCACCTGCTGGGCAAGGCCAACTGGTGGCTGCCGGCCGGGCTGGAGAAGCGGCTGCCGCATCTGGCGGTGGAACCACGGGAGGAGGAGTCCGCCGAGGATGCGGGCGGCCCCGCCTCGGTGGTCCACGGCTTCATCCGCGCGGCGGACGGCGGGCCGGTGCCGGAAGCGGTGGTGACACTGGTGTCGCGCGGCGGCCGTCAGCTGGACCGGGTGACGTCGCTGGCGGACGGTTCGTACATCGTGGCGGTGCCAGGGCCGGGGACGTATCTGCTGGCGGTGACGGCGGCGACGCACCCCTCACGCGCGGGTCATGTGGCGGTCGGTGAGGGGCCGTTGGTGTACGACGTGGAGCTGGCGGAGGGTGAGGTGGACGCCGTCAGTTAGCCTTCCGCTGCCCGGCCTTGATGATCTGCTCCACGTCGAGGGTGACCTCGGCGCCGATCGTCTCGGGCAGCGTGATCGTCTCGCCGGGAGCGTGGACGCGGTGGTTCGCGTACTCGCTCCCGGCCGGCTCCGTGAGGACGTGGAGCCGCTGATGCTTGCGGTCGACGACGAGGTAGACGGGGATCTTGGCCTGGGCGTAGGCGCCGGGCTTGGTCCTCAGGTCGTCCTTCCAGTTGCTGGACGTGACCTCCAGGACGAGGCGGAAGCAGACCGGGTCGTACGCGTTGTTCTCGACGAAGTGATCATCGATGTCGGAATCCACCACCACGAGATCGGGGATGGCGTAGTCCTCGCTCCCGGTGGGCAGCCAGAGACCGACGTTCTGGAGTACTTCGGTCTCCGCGCCGTGCAGTCCAGCGGCAATGAACGGCAGCATGAGGCCGGTGAGAGCACGGGCGTGCGGGGCATCCGGTGATGGGGTCACGAGGAGGTGGCCTCCGATGATCTCGACGCGGTAGCCCGGATGGCGCTCCATGATCTCGTCGGCGATGGCCGTGAGCGAGAACGGCTCGTCGTCGTCGAAGGGCTGCTCGACGGATGCAGCGGACATCGCGTGCCTCCTAGGGGCAGGTGTCGAGAGCATCATCGTAGGCCGGTGAGGATCCGAACGTCCCGGTCACGAGGCTTCACCCGATCGTGGATCACCCTGCCCGGCCCTTGCCCCCCGGATCCGGCAGCACCTTGGTCATCCCGGGCAGGAAGTCCGTGAACAGCTCGTGCACCTCCAGCACCAGGGGCCGGAGCACCCGGAAGCGGGCCAGCGCCACCCCGCGCGCGGTGAGGCGCGCGCCCCGTTCGGCCAGCCGGTAGCTGCGCTCCCGTCCCTCCGTGCGGTCGAAGATCCAGTACAGGACGAGGCCCATCTGGGACAGCCACATCAGCTCCGGGAGGATGTCGCGGAGTTCCGCCGGCACCTTCGCCTTCGCACCCGAGAGCACCTCCCTGTGGACACTGATGGCCTCCACGCGCGCGTGCTCCGACTCCGGGGAGAAGGGGCTGAGCGGGCTGTCGGGGTCGGCGGCGTTCTTGAAGAACTGCACCGCGAACTCGTGGTACGGCATCGCCACGTCCAGCCAGGCCTTCAGGACGCCCGCGAGCCGTGCCTCCAGGTCGGTCTCCCGGTTCAGTACGTCCCGGACCGCCGCCTGGTGCTCGGCGGCGACCCGGTCGTAGAAGCCCTGGATGAGGTGTTCCTTGCCGGCGAAGTAGTAGTACGCGTTGCCGACGGAGACCCCGGCCTCCTGGGCGATGGCCCGCATGGTGGTCTTGTCGTACCCGCGCTCCCGGAACAGCCGCATCGCGGTCTCCAGGATCAGCGCACGGGTCTGCTCGGACTTGGTCAGCTCGGACTCGGCCGGCGTACCGCCGCCCGCACCGGGGCGTTCGTTCGGGCTGTCGTTGTTCGCGGGCACGAAGAGAGCCTAGTCAGTGGGACAGGCGCCGTCCGCGCACCCCTTGGTGAGGTACGTCCAGCCCAGGGAAGGGTCGTACGCCCACCCTTCCGCGCGCGGGTACGCCTGTCCGCCCCCCTGCCCGTCGCGCCATTTCGCGGCGGCCAGAGCGGCCCCCTTGGCGACCCGCATCCCCGCCGGGGTGCTCAGGCGGTGGGCGAGCGGCCGGTGCTCGCGCAGCGCCCACAGGGTGACGATCCAGGCGGCGGGGCCCTGGTAGATCTGCCCGCCGTCCCCGACGACGGTGATGTCGGCCAGGGTCCTTGGGTGGTCGAGGCCGGGAAAGCGCCGCCGGGCCTCGGCGGAACCGGCCGGCACCAGGTCCAGCGGCACCAGCTGCCGTTGCCGTGCGAGCCAGTCGCGCAGGAACGCGCACAGGGCGCACTCGGCGTCGTAGAGCACGGTCAGCCGGCGAACCGGGACGCGTGCCGCGCCCCGGCCCACCGAGGCGGCCCTGGCCACGCCGCTTCCGTCCCGACCCCCGTCCGAGGCGGAAGCCCCACCGACGCGACCTTCCCGCGGTACGGAGGCGCCGCCCCCGTCCCGGCCCCTCTGCGTGGCCCCCACGGTGCTCAGGCCCCCGGCGCCGGTGCCACCCAGCCCTGCGGCGGGACCGGCGGCTGCTGCTCCCGCTCCATCGCACCCCGCCGCCGGATCCGGTTGAGGACGTACACATTGCCCAGGTGCATCACCCCGAGCACCAGAAGCACCACACCGAGCTTGGTGGACAGTGCCTCGAAGACGCCACGCGTGTCGGTGACGGTCCCGTCGTCACTGAGGTACAGCGCGACGAACCCGAGGTTGACCAGGTAGAAGCCGACCACCAGGAGGTGGTTCACGGCGTCGGCGAGCTTCTCGTTGCCGTGCAGCACGTCGGCCAGGAAGATCCGCCCGTTGCGGCTGAGCGTGCGGGCCACCCAGACGGTCAGGGCGATGCTGACGACCAGATAGATGACGTAGGCGACGACCGTGCGGTCCATGTCCCCCCACCCTTTCTTGAACGCGTTCAAAATGCTGACAGGGGTGACTCTAGCCCTGTTTTTGAACGTGTTCAAGACGGGTGGGCGCCCCGTCCGCCGACGGATGTGCCCGGGTCAGGAGATCCGGCCCAGCTCCGGCCGTTTGCTGTAGTCCGTGAACCCGACGACGTTCCCCCAGGGGTCGGCGATCTCGACCGTCCAGCCGGTGACCGCGGGAGAGGGGGCGTCGAGCAGCGGGATGCCCGCGGCGGTCAGCGCCTCGGCCGCCATCCGTGCGTCCGGCACCTCCAGCCACACCCGCGGGGACGGCCAGGGCGGCGGCCGGTGCCCGAACTCCTCCTCCTCGCGCAGCAGGAGGCCGGGCGTCTCACCCCCGACCCTCAGCAATGCGATCCCGGCCTCGTCGATCCGGAACCCCGTCGTGAATCCGGCCCGCTCGTAGAAGGCCACCGCCTCGCCCAGGTCCCCGACGGGCAACAGCACGTTGTCGAAACCGAGCAGCTCGTACGACTCGTCATCTGACATGCCGTCAGCGTAGGCGGGCGAGCGGCCGAACCCCGGCATTGTCAGTGGTGGCCCGTACTGCCGTCGGCATGGCAACCGTGACGTAGTGGATCGAGGGCGAGGGCGACGAGTACGGCGTCGACACCACCGAGTCCGGCAGCTACCTTCGGCCGCGCACCGGCCAGGTCCGCTTCCACCCGATCGACGCCACGGAGAACTCGGCGCACTGCTGCGACGGCGAGTACCGCATGTGGCTGCGCGACGGAGCCGGTCCGGCCGGCCCGGTCCCCCTCGCCGGCATCCCGCCCCTCGTCCTGTCCGAAGCCCTGCGCGCCGTCGGCCTGTCCGTCGGTGCCGCCAGCGCCGGCAACGACCCGAGGTGGCGGGACGGCGGCCCCGGCGGCCGGTTCCGCGCGTACCGGGCCTCGTACGGCTCCGGGGAGCTGGGCCGGAGCGCCGGGACGCGCCGAGCGCTGCTCGCACGCCTGATACCGAGGCTCGCGATGGCCGACCGCTGCCCGCCGGAGGGCCGCTTCCGCCAGGTGAAGGGCGAGCGCCACACCTACCGGCTGCCTGCCCTGCGAGGGCGTCCGCAGGCCGACGGTCATCCTCAGCACGGCCATGATGCCGGCGGACGACTCCAGGATCACCGATCCGACCGTCCTGAGCCGGCTGTGGACGCGCGAGGGCCCCGCCTGCGGTGCGTCACCTCCAGACGGGGCCCTCACCCACGGCGTGGGACGGAGGTCAGAAGCGGCGCGTGATGAGCGCCCGCTTCACCTCCTGGATCGCCTTGGTGACCTCGATACCGCGCGGGCAGGCGTCCGTGCAGTTGAAGGTCGTGCGGCAGCGCCACACGCCGTCACGGTCGTTGAGGATCTCCAGGCGCTGCTCACCGGCCTCGTCACGCGAGTCGAAGATGAACCGGTGGGCGTTGACGATCGCCGCGGGGCCGAAGTACTGGCCGTCGTTCCAGAACACCGGGCAGGACGAGGTGCAGGCCGCACACAGGATGCACTTCGTCGTGTCGTCGAAGCGCTCGCGGTCCTCCGCGGACTGCAGCCGCTCACGCGTCGGCTCGTTGGTGTCCTTCGTGATCAGGAAGGGCATCACGTCCCGGTACGCCTGGAAGAACGGCTCCATGTCCACGACCAGGTCCTTCAGGACCGTCAGGCCCTTGATGGGCTCGACCGTGATCGGCTTCTCGGGGTTGATGTCCTTGATCAGCGTCTTGCAGGCAAGGCGGTTCTTGCCGTTGATCCGCATGGCGTCCGAGCCGCAGATGCCGTGCGCGCAGGAGCGGCGGAACGTCAGGGTGCCGTCCACGTCCCACTTGATCTTGTGCAGACCGTCGAGGACACGCTCCTTGGGATCGATCTCCAGCTGGAAGTCTTCCCAGGTCGCGTCCGCCGAGACCTCCGGGTTGAAGCGGCGGATCCGGAAGGTGACGGTGATGTAAGGGGAGGCCGCGGACTCCGAGCCAGGGGTCTCGGCCTTGTCCAGAACGGGTGTAGCCATCAGTACTTACGCTCCATCGGCTGGTAGCGGGTCTGGACGACCGGCTTGTAGTCGAGACGGACGGTTTCGGACCCGTCGGCGCCGACCTCGCGGTACGCCATGGTGTGGCGCATGAAGTTGACGTCGTCGCGGTTGGGGTAGTCCTCGCGGTAGTGACCGCCGCGGGACTCCTTGCGGGCCAGCGCGGAGACCGCCATGACCTCGGCCAGGTCGAGCAGGTTGCCGAGTTCGACGGCCTCCAGCAGGTCCGTGTTGAACCGCCTGCCCTTGTCCTGGATCGCCACGTTCCTGTACCGCTCGCGCAGCTCGGCGATCTTCTCGACGGCCGTCTTGATCGTCTGCTCGGTGCGGAACACCATGACGTTCGCGTCCATGGTCTCCTGCAGCTCACGCCGCAGGGTCGCCACCCGCTCGTTGCCCGTCGAGGTCCGCAGCCGCTCGATCTGCTCCACGACGAGGGACTCCGGGTTCTCCGGCAGTTCGACGAAGGCGGCCTTCCGCGCGTACGCGGCGGCCGCGATGCCGGCCCGCTTGCCGAACACGTTGATGTCCAGCAGCGAGTTGGTGCCGAGGCGGTTGGCGCCGTGCACGGACACGCAGGCGACCTCGCCGGCGGCGAACAGGCCCGGGACCACCGTGGTGTTGTCCGCCAGGACCTCACCCTCGACGTTCGTCGGGATGCCGCCCATCGCGTAGTGCGCCGTCGGCTGGATCGGGATGGGGTCCGTGTACGGCTCGATGCCCAGGTAGGTGCGCGCGAACTCGGTGATGTCCGGGAGCTTCGCGTCCAGCTGCTCCGGCGGCAGGTGGGTGAGGTCGAGGTAGACGTGGTCGCCCTCGGGACCGCAGCCGCGGCCCTCACGGATCTCGGTGTAGATGGAGCGGGAGACGACGTCACGGGACGCGAGGTCCTTCATGACCGGCGCGTACTTCTCCATGAAGCGCTCGCCGTCCTTGTTGCGCAGGATGCCGCCCTCACCGCGGGCGCCCTCCGTCAGCAGGATGCCCATGCGCCAGATGCCGGTCGGGTGGAACTGGAAGAACTCCATGTCCTCCAGCGGCAGGCCCCGGCGGTAGACGGCGGCCTGGCCGTCACCGGTCAGCGTGTGCGCGTTCGACGTCACCTTGAAGAACTTGCCGGTCCCGCCGGAGGCGTAGATCACGGCCTTCGCCTGGAAGATGTGGATCTCGCCGGTCGCCAGCTCGTACGCCACGACACCGGCCGAGTGTTTGACGCCGTCGACCTCGGTGATCAGCTGGTCGAGGACGTAGAACTCGTTGAAGAACTCCACGCCCTCCTTGACGCAGTTCTGGTACAGCGTCTGGAGGATCATGTGGCCGGTGCGGTCGGCCGCGTAGCAGGAGCGGCGGACCGGGGCCTCGCCGTGGTTGCGGCTGTGACCGCCGAAGCGGCGCTGGTCGATCGTGCCGTTCGGGGTCCGGTTGAACGGCAGGCCCATCTTCTCCAGGTCGAGGACCGAGTCGATGGCCTCCTTCGCCAGGATCTCGGCGGCGTCCTGGTCGACCAGGTAGTCACCGCCCTTGACCGTGTCGAAGGTGTGCCACTCCCAGTTGTCCTCCTCCACGTTGGCCAGCGCGGCGGCCATGCCGCCCTGCGCGGCGCCCGTGTGGGAGCGGGTCGGGTAGAGCTTGGTCAGCACGGCGGTGCGGCTGCGCTTGGTCGCCTCGATGGCGGCGCGCATACCCGCGCCACCCGCGCCGACGATGACGGTGTCGTACTTGTGGATCTTCATCAGTAGTACCTCAGCCCCGTGCCTAGCGGATGTTCGGGTCGAAGGTGAAGATCACCAGCGTGCCCAGCAGGATGGTGAACACCGTGGCGGTGTACAGCAGGCCCTTCAGCCACAGGCGCGTGTTCGCGCGCTCCGCGTAGTCGTTGATGATCGTGCGCAGGCCGTTGGCGCCGTGCAGCATCGCCAGCCACAGCATCAGCAGGTCCCAGACCTGCCAGAACGGGGACGCCCAGCGGCCCGCCACGAAGGCGAAGCCGATCTTGGAGACGCCGCCGTCCAGCACGAGCTGGATCAGCAGGTGGCCGATGACCAGGACGACCAGCACGATGCCGGACAGCCGCATGAAGAGCCACGCGGCCATCTCGAAGTTGCCGCGCGTGGTCCGCGGGGTCTTCCTGGTGCGCAGGCGCGGCGGCTCGATGAGCGGCGCAGGGTTGTCGACCGTGTAAACGGAGGTGCCCTCGACGGGGCCGATGCCGGAAGCGGTCTTCTCAGTGGTGGACATGCGCGTCAGCTCCCGAAGACTTCACGAGCGGCGTGGCCGAGGACGGGGTAGATCGCCCCGAGCATCAGCACGACCCAGACGGCCACGACGGACCAGAGCATCTGCTTCTGGTAGCGGGGGCCCTTCGACCAGAAGTCGACGGCGATGACGCGCAGGCCGTTGAGCGCGTGGAAGAGGATGGCGGCCACCAGGCCGTACTCCAGTACGGCGACGAGCGGCGTCTTGTAGGTGGCCACGACCTCGTCGTACGCCTCGGGGGAGACACGGACGAGTGCGGTGTCCAGCACATGTACGAACAGGAAGAAGAAGATGAGGACGCCGGTGACTCGGTGAGCCACCCAGGACCACATTCCTTCCCGGCCGCGGTACAGCGTTCCAGCCGGCACGGAAGAACCCTCCGGGAGCGGGGACTGGGGCCTGCCGGCTTCGGTGTCGGACGGGCCCGGCCGGGTACGGTCCACCGGCCCCCAGCATCGTAGCGACGCGCTGCCGCCGGGCTGAGCCGGGGTCTGGCGGTGTGATCAATGTGGCACGCGGATGCGCGAGGATTGCGGCTTCCGGGGTGGAGTGTCCTTCCTATGCGCCGGGCGCGGTGTCGTTCGGGCTGGTCGCGCGGTTCCCCGCGCCCCTGAGGGACGTCACCAGACGGCCCCTCGCCAGGCGGCGGAGTTCTTCGGCCGTGACCCCCCGTTCCTCTTCCGGATCGTTCGTCAATCGTGACCGGATGGCCGCCAGGAGCTGGTCGAGGACCTCGTCCGGGGTGAAGTCGTCCAGGCAGATGACGAACACATGCCCGAAGCGGGCCTCGTATGCCGCGTGGGCCGCGCCGAGTGCCGTGTGGGCCGCCGAGTACGCGCCGTCGGGCAGCTCGGGCAGGGACTCCGCTGCCAGGGCCTCCCCGAGATCCGCCGCGGTCAGGTCGTACGCCGCCTCGTCCGCCGCCGCGAGCAGGGCGTCCGCGTCGGGGTACGGGCGGTGGTCGGCGACCCGCCGGGCCCAGCGGACGCTGTGCAGGCAGCTCAGCAGCATGCGCCGTATGTCCTCGGCGGGGGCGGTGTTGAAGGGCCCCACCGGTATGGCGACTCGGCCGGGGAGGTCTGGGAGTCGGTGCGCGGGCAGCGTGGGTCCTCGTGGGCGTCGCGTGTGTCGGCAGGGGATGTGGTGGGAGATGTGCCGTCACGCTATCGAGAGCGTTCACGGCGTGTCCGAGCGATGCCTGAGTTTCACCCGGACGGGAGAGTTTGAAGACGCGCTGTGGACGCTCGAAGTCGTACGTTGGCAGGGTGAGCCAGCACAGGCGCCGGGCGGCGGCGCGCAGCGACATACGGACGCGGTGGCTGATCGTGGTGGTCGCCGCCGCGGTGGTGCTCGTCGGCCTCGGCCTGGGGCTGTGGACCGGCAGAGGGGCGCCGGGCGGTACGTCGGCGAACCCGTCGGCACCCGCCGCGGCGGCACCGACCCCCACCCCGACGCCCACCCGCTCCTACCCCCTGTCCACGGCCCCGCGCACCATTCCGGCCGTCGGTGACCACTCTCCCGCGCGCGGTCCGGGCTGGCGTCCCGCGCAAAGCTCGCGGGTCGTGGTGAGCGACGCGGGGCTGGCGGACGAGGGGCGGCTGATCGCCGGAGAGCTGGGGCTGGCCTACGCGGGCGAGAAGGGCGACAGCCGGGCGGGGGACGTCCGGCTGTCGCTGAGCGGGGCCGAGGGGGCGAACCCGGAGTCGTACACCATGACCGTCCGCGACGGGCGGGTCGGCATCAGCGGGCCCGGCGAGGCGGGGGTCTTCTACGGGACCCGCACGCTGAAGCAGACCGTGAGCGACGGCGGCACGGCGCCGGAGGGCGTCGTGCGGGACGAGCCGGCCAAGGAGCGGCGCGGGCTGATGGTGGACATCGCCCGCAAGCACTTCACGGCCGACTGGATAGAGGACCGGGTGCGGGAGCTGGGCGACCTCAAGTTCAACGAACTGGGGCTGCACTTCTCCGACGACCAGGGATTCCGTATCGAGTCCGACTCGCATCCCGAGGTCGTGTCGCAGCAGCACCTGACGAAGGCCGAGGTCCGCAGGATCGTCCAGCTGGCCGAGAGCCGGCACATCAGCATCGTCCCGGAGATCGACTCTCCGGGGCACCTGGGCGCGGTGATCGCCGCACACCCGGACCTGCAGCTGCGCAACGCGCAGGGCGTGGCGGCGACCGGGGCCGTGGACATCTCGAACCCCGGGGCCGGGAAGCTCGTCGACGAGTTGTTCGAGGAGTACGCCGGTCTCTTCCCCGGCACCCGGTGGCACCTCGGCGGCGACGAGTACCGGGCGCTCACCGTGTCCGACCCGCAGGCCTCCTACCCGCAGCTCGCGGCCGCCGCGCGCGAGGCGTACGGCCCCGGCGGGACCGTCGCCGACCTCGCCACCGGCTGGCTCAACGACCGGGCCGCCGCGGTCCGGGCCCTCGACCGCACGCCGCGCGCGTGGAACGACGGCTTCTACGCCGGGACGTCCGTCCAGCCGGACCAGGACATCGAGGTCGCGTACTGGACGGGCAAGGAGATCGGGGCGCGGCAGCCGGCGGAGTACCTGAGCGCGGGGCGGAAGGTCATCAACTACAACGACGAGTTCCTCTACTACGTCCTCGGTCAGCCGCAGACCTTCGTCTATCCGACGGGACAGCGGATATACGAGCAGTGGACGCCGCGGGTGCTGCGCGGGACGCAGCCGGTCGCGACGGACTACGACGGGCAGATTCTCGGCGGTTCGTTCGCGGTGTGGTGCGATCTCGCGAACTCCCAGACGCAGGCGCAGGTGGCGGCCGGGATCCGGATGCCGCTGCGGGCGACCGTCCAGAAGTTGTGGGACGCGGGCGAACCGGAGCTCTCCTGGGCGGAGTTCAGCGAACTGGCCGACCGGCTCGGCTGAGGGCCGCCCGGCGCACCGGCCGCGATCCTGTCCGTTGGCCGAAAAGCTCTTCTTCCCGTTCCTTCACCGACTCGCTGTTGTGCCGGTGTGACAGTACGGCAGTATGGCGCGCAGTAAGGGGAAGTGCGGGCTCCGTAAGCAATGGCGCCCCGGAACGGGAGGCGTGGATGAGCCTGGTGGAACTGATCGCGCAGGCCGACGAACGCGGGCTGGCCGTGAGTGCCCTGGCTTGTTTGGATCGGTGCGTTCCCCTCCTTGGGGGTGACGACGAAGTGCTGCGGCCGCTGTGGGCGAACCTGGCGGACAACGGGGACACCGGCGAGTGGGGCGCGCTGCTGGACAAGGCCCGAGTGCAGCTGGGCGTCGCCGACGTCATGGACGCGGAGGACGTCGAGGACGAGGCCGCGTTGCTGGTCCGGCGGATGCTGGCCGCCGCCCCCGCCGTGCGGTCGGCCGCCGAGGCCCGGGTGTGGGCCGACGGCTGCTCGGTGGCGTCGCTCCAGATCCACCGCCTGCTCGACCCGGCGGAGGACGGCGGATCCTCCGCCGAAACGTTCCCGCAGGCCCTGGACGCCGTGCGGGCGGGCACGGCTCCCGTGGCGGGCCGTCCGGACGCCATGTCCCCGCTCGTCGCCGCCGAACTGCGCCGCCAGATCGCCGTCCTGGAACTCCTCGCCGAACACGGCTCGGCCGGCCTGCGCCGCGCCCTGGAGGTGTCGACAGAGGGCCGCAGGGTCCTGCGCGCGGTGGTCTCCCGCCGTGCCAGGAAGGCCTGAGCGGCGCGCGGCGCCGGCGGCGGCCCGAGCGCCGGGCCCGACGCCCCGGCGCTGTGACCTCGGGCGGATTCGGCATGTGGGCGTGGTGATCCGGGCCTGGCGGCATGGCGGCCAGGGCGGTGGGTTCGGGCCCCGGAGCCGTGCGTTCGGCGAGGCGTCGGCGGCCCGGTGGGATGGTCCTGCCCGGAGATGGTGAGTGCGTGCGGTGACCCTGGCCGGGCAGGGGCCTGAGCCCCGGATCCGGGATCGTAAACCCGCGCTTGCGCAAGGATCCTGTGACCGTCCTCAGGGCGCGGTGGGGCGGTTCTGCGCCGGTTGCGGGCAGTGGCCGAATGCGCGTGACGAATCGTTGCTGCAGGGCGCTTTTCCGAATGTGACGACCCAGACTGTGACGACGACCCAGGCGGGGGCGACCCCCGAGAACAGGCCCTCGGCCGCGACGAAGCCGGTGCGGTGGGCCGCGGACGCGGTGGCGACCCTGCGTGAGGGGGCGCGGCTGCGGCTCGACTACTCCGCGCAGTCCCTGTGGCGTGCCGACCGGATGATCGACGAACTGCGCCGGGAGGGCACGCCGTACGCCGCCGTGGAGCACATCCTGCGCGGGCTCGGGGCCTACGCGGGTGAGGTGATCGCCCGTCAGGCCGGTGCCGAGTGGTGGACGGCCGGCGGCGAACACTGGGTGCGCACGCCGGACGGCCGCCTGTGGGACCCCATCGACGAGGCCCGCCGCTGTTTCGCGGGCGACGGCTCGCTGCGGCTGCTGTGCCGGGACGCGACCGCCGGGAACTGAAAGGCAGCCGCGCTCTCGTGAGTCGGGGGACCGCGGGGCGTCTGACGAGCTGTGACACTTCTGTGAGACCCGACGCTGATGACCGTGGGGGCGTCGACACGGGCCGGATCGTGTCGCACGGTGCCGACTTCCTACGAACGCGGTGCGAACGAGGGCGGTTGTGGGCCAGGGAGGGGAACCCCGTCGCGCCCAGGCGTACGACGGGGAATTGGGTGCCGCGGTCGCGCGGGCGCAGGACGGGGACGAGGACGCCTTCGCGGTCGCCTACCGGCTGGTGCAGCCGGGACTGCTCGGCTATCTGCGCGGGCTGGTCGGCGACGACGCCGAGGACGTGGCGTCCGACGCCTGGCTGGAAATCGCCCGGGACCTGGGCCGGTTCAAGGGCGACGGGGCGGGCTTCCGCGGCTGGACCGCGACCATCGCGCGCCACCGGGCGCTGGACCATCTGCGACGCACCCGGGTACGGCCCCGGCCCGCGGCGCTCGAGCCGGACGTACTGGACCTGCCCGGCCCGCAGAGCACGCACGACCAGGCTCTGGAGTCCATCACCACCGAGCGCGCCCTGGCCCTGGTCCGCGAACTGCCGCGCGAGCAGGCCGAGGCCGTGCTGCTGCGGGTGGTCGTCGGTCTCGACGGCCCGGCCGCCGCCCGGGTGCTGGGCAAGCGGCCCGGTGCGGTGCGGACGGCCGCGTACCGTGGGCTTCGGCAACTCGCCCGCCGGCTCGGCGCCGAGGGCGTGACGCAGGACGGTCCCCGCAGGCTGGGGGAGTCATGAGGTCGGGTGGACGACGGTCCGTGGACGGACAGGGCGGCGGCCACCTCGCGGCGCTGCTGGGTGTGATGGCGGGTGACGGCGCTGTGGACCCGGAGGCCGAGCGGCAGGCCCTGGCGGCTTTCCGCGCGGTCCGGGACGCGGGCGCCCTCCGGGCCCGTACCCGCCGCCGGGACGACTGGCGGTCGCGGGGCGACGGGCGATGAGGCGTGGCGCGGAGTGGGACGAGACGGGGCCGCGGTGCGCGAGGAGGCCGGGGCCAAGGCAACGGCCGGGGCCGCCACCCCCCACAGGAGAGGCCCCGGCCGTCGCGCGGCACGGGCCGCGCGGCGGCCCGTACTTCCTTCAGCGTCATGAGTGCGTTTTCTGTCACACCTCACTGCGTCACGAGTTAGTTGCATCGTCGACTACCTGCATGGACGGGAGGCGGTTTCAAGACGTAACGTGCCTTTCGCGCCGCAGCGCGGGGCAGGAAGACCACCGCGACCGCAGCGGTCCCCGAACCGCGACCATCGGTTGAGGGAACACGACGGCGAGAACCCGGTCCGCGGGAGCGGCACCGGCTCGGGCGTGGACGAGGTGCGAACCCGGTCCGTGAGAGCGGCACCGGCTTGGGCGCAAAGAAGGGCGCGCGCGGTGGGGGACGACGCGGAGCTGACGGCCGCGGTGCTCGCGGCACAGAGCGGGGACGAGACCGCGTTCCGTACGGTGTACCGCGCGGTGCACCCACGGCTGCTCGGATACGTACGGACACTGGTCGGCGACCCGGACGCCGAGGACGTGGCGTCCGAAGCCTGGCTGCAGATAGCCCGGGACCTGGAGCGGTTCAGCGGCGACGCGGACCGGTTCCGGGGGTGGGCCGCCCGGATAGCCCGCAACCGCGCCCTGGACCACATACGGATGCGCGGGCGGCGGCCCGCGATCGGCGGTGACGAGACCGAGCTGACCGGGCGGGCCGCGGAGTCCGACACCGCGGGGGAGGCCATCGAGGCCCTGGCCACCGACCACGCCCTCTCGCTGATCGCCCGGCTGCCGCAGGACCAGGCGGAGGCCGTGGTGCTGCGGGTGGTGGTCGGCCTGGACGCGAACACCGCGGCCGAGACGCTCGGCAAACGGGCGGGCGCGGTGCGCACCGCGGCGCACCGGGGGCTGAAACGGCTCGCCGAGCTGCTCGGCGACCTCGGCGAGGATCCGGAATCTGCCGGGGTGCTCGACGCCCTGCCGCCCCAGCGAGAACCGCGCCGTCGCGCGGTGACGTCCGCGACTGTGACGCCTGCGCGCACGCGGACGCAGAAGGACATGTGATGGCCGACGAGCAGTACAGGTGGCTGGACCTCGAAACGGCGGAGCGTTTGCTGAGCGGAGAGCCACTGGAGGCTGCCGACGACGCCACCCGCGAACAGGCCGCCCGGCTCGCCCGCACCCTCGGCACACTCTCCGCGAAACCCGCGCTGACCGGCGATGAACTCCCCGGCGAGGCCGCCGCGCTGGCCGCCTTCCGCAAGGTGCGGGCGGACCGCGACAGCGAGCTCGGCGCCCTCGGCACGCCCGGTGACGGGGAGGTGTCCGACGCCGGGCTGGTGCGCATCGGCGGACGCACGGGCTGCCGTACGACCGCCGTCCGCCGCCTGCGCGCGGGCCGTCCCGTACGGCTCGGGCTGGCCGCGGCGCTGGCCGTCGCCATGGTCGGCGGTGTGGCCGTCGCGGCCGGAACCGGAGTGCTGGAGACGCCCTTCCACCAGGACGAGCCGCGCCCCGCCGCATCCGTCTCGGCCGCCGAGCCGCCCGGACAGCCGCAGGTCTCGTCCCCGCCGACGCGGCGCGGGCAGCCCGGCACGGCCACGCCGGACGGCACCACGGGTGGCCCCGCCAACGGCGGCCCCGGCCCGTCCGGCGAGAGCGCCCCGTCCACGGGCGGGGACCGCGAGGAGCAGTCGGGACCCGCCGGCAGCGGGTGGAGCGCGCTCACCTCGGCCTGCCGTGATCTGCGCGAGGGCCGGAGCCTGGACCGCGACCGCAGGCGTGCCCTGAAGGAGGCGGCGGGCGGTCACACGAGTGTGCGCAGGTACTGCGACGCCGTGCTGGGCGACTTCGACGGCAGGCGGGACAAGGGCTGGGACCGGGTCGGCAAGGGCGGCGACGAGGACGCGGGCGGCAAGGACGACGACGGCAACGCGAACGACAAGGGCGACGACAGGGGCGACGGCGAAGGGCACGGCGGTCGCGGCGGTGACGGCGGCGACGGCGGTGACGGCGGTGACGGCGGCGACGAGGACACCGACGACCGGAACGCAGGGGACGGCGGCACGGCACCTGGCCGCGACGGTGCCCTCGCCCCTGGCGCCTCGGCGGGGTCGCCGGCCGCGCGCCTCAAGCTGCGCAGCACGGCACAGTCGCTGCCGCCGACGCCGAAACGCCCCTGGCCGCCTCGCTGACCTGCGGTTTCGCAGGCTGCCGAGAGTGCCGTAGATATTTCTGCTCCAGGGGTGTGACACTTTCGGCCGTGCCGGCGCAGTACTGAGTGAGCCGACTGGTCATCGGCTGTCGCACTGAGCCGGGGTTCCCCCCGTACCTACGGCTCGTGCACCTGAGCGCGGGCGGGACACGTTCCCCCGGTCCCGCCCGCGCCCCGAACCTCACCAGTGGACGACGACCTTGTCGCCCTTCCTCACCTCGCCGAACAGCTGCGCGATCGCCGCCTCGTCCCGGACGTTGACGCAGCCGTGCGAGGATCCGGCGTAGCCGCGGGCGGCGAAGTCCGGCGAGTAGTGCACGGCCTGACCGCCGCTGAAGAACATGGCGTACGGCATCGGCGAGTCGTACAGCGTGGAGTGGTGGCGGCGGGACTTCCAGAACACCTTGAACGCACCCTCCCGGGTGGGTGTGTACTGCGAGCCGAAGCGCACCGGCAGGGTCGTCACCGTGCGGCCGTCGACCATCCAGCGCAGCGTACGGCTCGACTTGCTGATGCACAGCACCCGCCCGGTCAGGCATCGCGGGTCGGGCGCGTCGGCGGGCTGACCGCCCATCAGGTAGAGGTCCCAGCGGCCGGGTTCGCGGGTCATCCGCAGCAGCCGCTGCCAGGTGACGGTGTCCGTGGTGCCGGTCCTCGCCAGCCCCCGTTTGCCCTGGAACCCCCGGACGGCCTGCTGGGTCAGGTCGTCGTACGTCCCCGTCGGGCCGTCGAACAGCCAGGCGATCTGCCGCAGCCGGGCCTGGAGCTCGCGTACGTCCCGGCCACGGTCGCCGGGTGCCCAGAGCACCCGGGGCGGAGCCGGAGCCGGCGCCGGAGCGGCCGGACGGCCGGGGGCCTTGGAAGTGGCGGCGGGCGGCGGCGCGGGCGCCGTGCGGGTGATGTCGATGTGGATCGGCCCGCGTGGGTCTCCGTTCGCGTCCACGGCCTGCGCGGTGCAGCCGCACATCGTCACCAGCGCCGCCAGCGCGGCGGCCGCTCTCCTCGCAGCAGCACTGCGCATACCAGTCCCCGCCTTCTCACCGAAGTGCAGCCGTGTCACCTGAGATGCCTTCCCGCGCATGACGGGTCGCGAACGGCGCGGCATCGTGGTGGGCAAGGAGTGAGTCACTGCTCGGCGGAAGGCACCACCATGGCGCGCGAGTCGGAGTCCGGACTGCCCATCGAACCGGTGTACGGGCCGCAGGCCCTGGAAGGCTGGGACCCGGCCGTCCGGCTGGGCGAGCCCGGCGCGTACCCCTACACGCGCGGCGTGTACCCCACGATGTACACGGGCCGCCCCTGGACGATGCGCCAGTACGCGGGCTTCGGCACGGCGACGGAGTCCAACGCCCGCTACCGCCAGCTGATCGAGCACGGCACCGCCGGTCTGTCGGTGGCCTTCGACCTGCCCACCCAGATGGGCCACGACTCCGACGCGCCCCTCGCGCACGGCGAGGTCGGCAAGGTCGGCGTCGCGATCGACTCGATCGACGACATGCGCGTGCTGTTCGGCGGAATCCCCCTGGACAAGGTGTCGACGTCGATGACGATCAACGCCCCGGCCGCGCTGCTCCTGCTGCTGTACCAGCTGGTCGCGGAGGAACAGGGGGTCCGCGCGGACCAGCTGACGGGCACCGTCCAGAACGACGTCCTGAAGGAGTACATCGCGCGCGGGACGTACATCTTCCCGCCGAAGCCGTCCCTGCGGCTGATCGCCGACATCTTCAAGTACTGCCGGACCGAGATCCCGAGGTGGAACACCATCTCCATCTCCGGCTACCACATGGCCGAGGCCGGCGCGTCCCCCGTCCAGGAGATCGCGTTCACCCTGGCCAACGGCATCGAGTACGTCCGCACGGCCGTCGCCGCGGGCATGGACGTCGACGACTTCGCCCCGCGCCTGTCCTTCTTCTTCGTCGCCCGTACGACGATCCTGGAGGAGGTCGCGAAGTTCCGCGCCGCCCGCCGGATCTGGGCACGCGTGATGCGGGACGAGTTCGGCGCGAAGAACCCCAAGTCGACGATGCTGCGCTTCCACACCCAGACGGCCGGGGTGCAGCTGACCGCCCAGCAGCCCGAGGTGAACCTCGTCCGGGTCGCCGTCCAGGGCCTGGCCGCGGTACTCGGCGGCACCCAGTCCCTGCACACCAACTCCTTCGACGAGGCGCTCGCCCTCCCCACCGGCAGGAGCGCGCGGCTGGCCCTGCGCACCCAGCAGGTGCTCGCCCACGAGACCGACGTCACCGCGACCGTCGACCCCTTCGCCGGTTCCTACGCCGTCGAGCGGATGACGGACGACGTCGAGGCGGCCGCCGTCGAGCTGATGGCGAAGGTCGAGGAGCTGGGCGGCTCCGTCGCCGCGATCGAGCGCGGGTTCCAGAAGAGCGAGATCGAGCGCAACGCGTACCGGATCGCCCGGGAGACCGAGGCCGGCGAGCGGGTCGTGGTCGGGGTCAACCGCTTCACCGTCGACGAGGAGGAACCGTACGAGCCGCTGCGCGTCGACCCCGCCATCGAGACACGGCAGGCGGAACGCCTGGCCGGGCTGCGCGCAGGACGGGACTCGCGGGCGGTGGACGCGGCCCTGTCGGCACTGCGCGAGGCAGCCGAGGGTCAGGACAACGTGCTGTGGCCGATGAAGGAGGCGCTGCGGGCGCGGGCGACCGTGGGCGACGTGTGCAACGCCCTGCGGGACGTCTGGGGGATCCATGTGCCGGCGGACGCGTTCTGAGCTGGGCGGCTACACCGTATGAGTGGTCATGAGTCGCATCCTTCGACCCACGGTTACGCTCGTCGCGGAGTGGACCCCGAAAAGGAGGACGCCATAGCCGTACGGCAGCAGGAGCTGACCCTGGGCGAGGCTGCCGACCAGCTTGCCCGGATCGTCGAGGCTGGGTACGACCATGTCCAGGGCGTCGGTCTCTGGCTGCCGACATCGCCCGAGGACTTCGCGATCCCCGACTTCTCCGTGGTCGACGAGGACCTCCGCGACGCTCACGTCACGAAGAACTACTACGCCCCGAACGTTTTCCGGCTGCTCGTCGAAGTGACGTCTTCCAACTGGTCCGACGACCTCGGTCCCAAGGTCGAGTGCTACGCGGAGGCCGGTGTCCCGGCCTACCTCGTCGCCGACCGCAAGCACGACGAGGTGCTCCTCCACCCCGACCTGGCCGACGGCAAGTACCCCCACCCCCAGTGCTTCGAGCGCGGTCAGAGGGTGCCGGTGCCGGAGTCCGTCGGCGTTCACGTCGAACTCCCGGTCGACACCCTCCTCGACGGCTGACCGTCTCCTCGTCCGCTCAGCGCTTTGCCGACGGTCCGGCGGCGCGGGCTTTGCGGATCGCCCGGGTCAGCAGCGGGGGCAGCAGGTCGGCCGCCAGGCGGCGGGCGCGGCTGCGGGGGCGGCGGGGCGGGGCGGGGCGCGTCACCTCGGGAGCGGCGGGCTTGGGCACGGTGGGCTCGGAGGCCTCTTCCGCGTGCCGGGACGGCGGGAAGCCGGGCGCCTTCATGCCCTTGGACTTCAGCCGGACGAGCCGGTGCCCGGCGGCCTGCTGAACGCTGAGTGCGCAGTCGTCCCGCCCGCGGACCATCGCCAGCAGCTCCTCCTGCACCGGCTCCGGGTCGCCCCAGGTGCCGTACAGCTTCTGTGTGGTCAGGCAGATCGGGCGCAGTCCCCGGCTGAGCACGGCCTCCCAGACGGCGACCGAGACACCGGGAGTGTGCTCGGAGCGGAAGTCGTCCAGGACGACGATCCCGTCCGGCAGCAGGACATCGCGTGCGGCACCGATGTCGTCGTACACGTGCTCGTACAGATGCGAGCCGTCGACGTGGACGAACCGGCAGGAGTCCCGCTCGACCTCGCCGGGCACGAGCGAGCTGGGGCCCTGCACGACGCGCGGCAGTTCGTCGTGGAAGGAGAGGTAGTTGGTCTCGAAGACCTGGCGGGTGAGCGCGCTGTACGACTTCGTCGACTCGGCCCGGTTCGCGTCGTCCGGGGCGTCGCCCTCGAAGAGGTCGCACACGGTGTACCGCTCACCCTCCCGCAGATGGCGGCCCAGGAAGATCGCGCTCTTGCCCATGTAGACCCCGACCTCCAGCAGGTCACCGCGGAAGCCCGCGGCCTCCTGCCGGCTCAGAAGCCAGTCGAAGAGCACCTGGTCGAGTACGGGGAACCAGCCTGGGACGTCGTCGAGCCGACGGGGCCGCGGGGGCGCCTCATGTGCAGTGGTCATGAAAGGCGAGCACTTCCTCGTTGCGGTGTGCGGTCAGGAGCTGCCCGGCGCCTGCCCGGGCGGACAACCAGCCCAAAGCACGGACAAGGTGAATACCGGGACAATTCCCTACGTAAGGTACGCGCTCTCGGCCGTGCCCGTGACGCGAACGGCGCCACGCCCGGTGAACGATTACCGGGATGCTTCGGCTACCCCCCGTACGCGCCGCGTACTCGGCGAGTCCCGCGCCCGAGGCGCCCGCCCGGCCGGCATGACCGTCGGGCCGGATCAGCACACGCCGGAGCCGTAGGGACCGTACGCCGGAATCCGCAGCGTGGGAACGGGCAGCGCCGGGATTTCCGCCCCGGTGCCCACGGCCGGCGGTGTCCGGTACGGCCCCCGGCAGGCGTCGAACAGCGGTACTTGGTCCGGGGTTCCGTGCACTGCCCGGTCGCCGCACCCCGCTGCCGGCGTCGGTGCGGGTCTCCTCGCTCAGCGAGGAGGCGCGGTGGCCGATGCCGGGCCGGCGGGTCGCCGCGCCGCACCTCGCCGCGGTGGACGCCGGTGGGCAGGCCGGGCATCCGGGCGGCATCGGGGCGCCGCTCCTCCTCACAGGTGTCGGGCAGTGCGTCCGGGGCGTGGCCGCGCAGCGACGCGGCGGCCTTCCGGCCCAGCGTGCGGTGTCCTGCCGCGCCGGCCGGCGAATGGACGTGCGCCGGTGTCCCCGGCGAGGAATATCCGCCCCTCGCGGAACCGGTCCGCAGTGCCGGCCGCGGCCGGAAGTCGGATGTTCCGGGACCGCGACCGTGGCTTCGGAGCGGGCCTGCGCGCGGTGACCGAGGGCGTCGCGGCGACCCTGCGCACGGCCGCCGCGTCGTCCGGCTGAGCCGGGATCAGCCCTTCGGTGCCTGAATCCGCGTCAGCGAGCGCCGCAGCAACGGTGTGGCCCACTCCTCCACATACCGGTTGAAGAGCCACGCCAGCGCCAGCATCGTCGTCAGCGTCGCGGTGATCGTCAGCCATGAGGCGAGCCCGAAGTCCTGGTGCAGGACCTCGATGACCGGCCACCCCAGGTGCTCGTGGACCAGGTAGAAGGGGTACGTCAGCGCGCCCGCGACCGTCAGCCAGCGCCAGTCGGCCCAGTTCAGCCAGCCGAGCGCCACCGCGAGCACCGCGACGAAGCCGAAGGTGACGATCAGGATGATCACCGAGGCGGAGCGGTACGAGAACTGGTCCGGCTGCGGACTGTGCCAGAGGTTGGACACCGCCTGGTGCTGCCCCGTCAGCCAGCTCACCACGACGATGCCCCACGCGGTGACGTCCCGCCGGTTGCGGTGCAGCAGGTAGATGCCCATGCCGCCGATGAAGAAGGGCGCGTACTCCGGCATCACGACCAGGTCGAGGAACGGCTGGCCGGCGGCCTGGGTGATGGCCGCGAGCAGCGTCCAGCCGGCGCACAGCATGACCACCCGCTGCCGGTTGGCCCCCGGCAGGACGATGCACACGGCGAACAGCGCGTAGAAGCGGATCTCCACCCACAGCGTCCAGCACACGCCGAGCACCCGGTCGGCGCCGAGCGGCTGCTGGAGCAGGGTCAGGTTCACCAGCGCGTCACTCGGTGACACCGCCTCGTAGGCCACGCCGGGCAGTGCGAACACGGCCGTCACCAAGGCGACGGCCACCCAGTAGGAGGGCATGAGGCGGGCGACACGGGAGGCGAAGAAGGAGCGCAGGGGCCGGCCCCAGCCGCTCATGCAGATGACGAAGCCGCTGATCACGAAGAAGATCTGGACGCCGAGGCAGCCGTAGGCGAACCATGAGTGCAGCGAGGGGAACTGGACCTTCGGCGAGGACCCCCAGGCGTGGGTGACCTCACCGCCCCGGCCGCCGTAGTGGTACAGCGCCACCATCAGCGCGGCCAGCAGTCGCAGCCCGTCCAGGGCCCGCAGCCTGCCCCCCGTCGTTCTGGGCCGCGGCCGGACGCCGGTGACCTCGCGCGGCTGCGAGGGAGCGGCGGCGGTGTGGGGCTTGGCTGTACTGACGACCGTCTCGGTCACGCTGGAATACCTCGGCTACCTCGTCTGTCCGTGGGTCTGCACGGGCGCCATCCTGTCCAAAGCGCCCGCAACCGTCATAACCCCGGAGATGTGTGTCAACGCCCTGCGACGCCCTCGCCACCCTAGGACGTCGGTTGACGGAATTCCGTTCGACGGAAAGACGATTTGCCCACCGGCCCCGAGCGGTTCACCTTTTCGTCGTATTGGTTTCTTAGTGTTCTCCAACCCACCAGGTTTACCGAGGCAGATCCTTGCCTGCTTCGTCACATCCAGAGCAGGAGCACCATGACGGTTCGCAGCAGATGGTCACGTTCCCGAACAGGGGACACGGCATCGGCGGCCACTGACGCCGGTCCGCCGACCGCTCAGATCACTCCGGTCGAGGTGGAGGACTGCCTGCGCGCCTGCGCGGTGCACAGCGGCAAGCTCGTGGGCAGCCTCGACCCCCGGCGGATCGCGCTGGCCGAGAAGCTGCGTGAGCTGCTCGCCCGCTGGGCCGCCCAGGACCAGCCCCAGTCGGCGGCCGCGGGTGCGGGCAACCTCATCCGGCGCGGTGCGAAGTCCGTCGGCGGCGCCGCCCTGGGCAACGAACTGCTGGACGCGCTCCTCGCCGTCGGCAACAAGGCACTCGACTGCGGCTACGACGACGAGCTGAACCTCGCCCTGCTCATCACGGACACGGTGCTGTCGCAGCGCAAGAACTCGCGCGCCGGCTGGCGGCTGCGCGGCCGGCTGCTGGAAGCCATGGGCCGCCCGGCCGCCGCCGTCGACGCCTTCGAGCGCTACCTGGGGCTCACCCAGGAGGACGGCTTCGGCGTCCGGGCCAAGATCGCCGGCCTGCGCACCGCGCAGGAGAAGCGCGGGGAACTGCTCGCCCTGCTCAAGCGCACCGTCCCGGACGCCGCCGCGTACGCCGCCGGGCACGCGACCGACGTGTGGGCCGAGGGCCTCGCGGCGCACGCCGCCGGGGACTGGGACCGAGCCCAGGCGCAGCTGGTGGGCGCCCTGGTCGCACTCGACCGCACGGAGGCGCCCGAGCAGGAGTTCCAGGAGGCGCTCAGCCACTACCTGGACCTGAGCACCAAAGTCGCCCACCGGCCCAGCCCCGAGCTGACCGAGGCCATCGGCCTCTTCGCGGAGCAGCGGCGCGACCGCATGCGCGGCCCGGTGGACGATCCGACCTTCGGCGGCCTGCAGTGGATCAGCCTCGGTGAGTTCCGCAACCTGATCGCCGGCAAGTCCATCGCCCTGATCGCCAACTCCGGCAAGGTCGGCGAGAGCGGCAAGGGCGCCGAGATCGACGCCTACGACCTGGTCGTGCGCTTCAACTCGTACAAGATCGACGCGGCGAACACCGGCAAGCGGACCGACATCCACGTCACCATCCACAAGCACGGCTTCAACTGGGACCAGCAGGTCGACACGCGGCTGGTCTTCGGCGGGATCTCGGGTGACTGGAAGTACTCGCTGCGCAACCGCCTGGTGCCCGGCGCGCAGAAGTACCTCGGCGACGAGTCGCTGCGCTGGCCCGTGCGCAACATCGGCAAGTGGGGCACGGACAGGTGGCCGTCGATCCCCACCTCCGGCTTCAACATGCTCTGGCTGCTCGACTTCCTCGACGTCAGCCCCACCATCGACCTGATCGGCTTCGACTTCTACGAGAGCGGTGCGTACCGCATCGACGCGGCGATGAAGATGCCCATCACGTCCGTTCACGAATACACCAGCGAGAAGGCGTGGGTCATGGAACGGGCCCAGAGCGTCTCCGGCATGAGGATTTCCCTGCGATGACCGCGACCCACATATCCCCCGCCGAAGCTCACACCGCGGCCCCGGCCACCGATGCCCGCGTGCTCACCGGCAAGCGCCGCATCGCCTTCGCCAGCTTCGTCGACGAGAACTACCTGCCCGGCTTCCTGGCCCTGCTGCGGTCGCTCGCGCTGTCCAACCCGGGCGTGTGCGAGGACTTCATCGTCCTGCACGACGATCTCAAGCCGTCCTCCGTCGCCCGCATCCGCGCCCTGCACCCGCGCGTCAGCTTCCGCCGTGTGGACGCCGGCCACTACGACTCCTACGCCAAGGGCGACCAGGACAACTACCTGGTCCGCAAGGCGTACTTCATCCTCGACGTCTTCAAGATCCGCGACTACGACACCGTGATCACCCTGGACACCGACATGGTGGTCCTGGGTTCGCTCTCCGAGCTGCTGTCGCTGCGCGAGGGCCTCGCCGCCGTACCGCAGTTCTTCTACGGCCAGCACAAGCTCAACAGCGGTCTGCTCGTCATTCAGAAGGAGTACCTGAGCGACGAGTTCTACGCGAGGATCGACCACGTCGGCCGCACCGGCGCCTACGAGCTCGACAAGCACGACCAGGGCATCCTCAACGCGGTCCTGGACGGTGACTTCGTCCGCCTCGACCCGAAGTACAACTTCGTCAAGCGGCGGCTCTCCGGCGACCTCGCGGTCCCCGACGACACCGCGATCCTGCACTTCACCGGCCGGCACAAGCCCTGGCAGGGCGGCGAGGCGGGCTACGACAAGGCGCAGGAACGCTGGCGCGAGTTCGACATGACGGACGCCGAGCTGCACGCGGCGTACGTGGCCGCGGGCGGCACCACGCACCGCGACCTGCTCGTGCACTTCGGCACCCCCTACGTCGAGCGCACCGGGGACGTCGACACCGCCCGCCGGGTCGCCCTCGCGCACATCGGCGCGGGTGACTACCAGGCCGCGGTCGACATCATGGAACGCGTCCACATCCCCGTGGACGAGGCCTGGCCGCACGAGGTCTACGGGCACGCGCTGCTGGCCGTCTCCCGCTACGAGGAGGCCAAGGCGCAGCTGCTGCTGGCGACGGCCGCGCCCAACCGCGCCGCCACCGCCTTCGCCCGTCTCGCCCTGATCTCCTGGGTGCACGGCGATGACGCGGCCTCGCACAAGTACGCCCAGCAGGGCCTGACCGTCGACCCGACGCACCGGGCCAGCCGCATCTGGCACCAGCGCACGGTCAGCGTCCCGGCCCAGCAGTCCGGCAGCCCCGCCGAGCAGCTCGCGCACGTCGCGTTCTACATGGACCGGCAGGGCAACGCCGGTGACAAGCTGCTCCCGGAGAGCGTCCGCCTGGCCTTCGACGCCGACACCACGAACCGCCGCTTCCACTCCGTGCACGCCCACCGTCTGTTCGACGAGGCTGCGCTGGAGCGCGTCAACGCCCGCCGTGGCATGGTCATCGGCGGCGGCGGCCTGTTCATCCCGGACACCATGCCGAACGGCAACAGCGCCTGGCAGTGGAACGTCCCCGACGAGCTGCTCAAGCGCATCGACGTCCCCATCGCGGTCTACGCCGTCGGCTTCAACGCCTTCGACGGGCAGAGCTACCGCGCTCAGCGGTTCCGCGAGTCGCTGCGGCTGCTGGTGGAGAAGTCCGCCTTCTTCGGGCTGCGCAACCACGGCTCGATCGAGAAGGTCCGGGCCATGATCCCGGCGCACCTGCACGACAAGGTGCGCTTCCAGCCGTGCCCGACCACGGTCACCCGCCAGCTCGTCGCCGACTGGCAGGACCCGGCCGAGCGCGACGACACCATCCTCGTCAACGCCGCCTACGACCGTGCCGCGCTGCGCTTCGGCCACGACTACGACTACTTCCTGGCGCAGATGGCCAAGGCCGTGCGGGACCTCGGCGACCTCGCCGAGGTGCAGTGCGTGGCGCACTCGCTCGACGACGAGCGGATCGCCTTCGACCTGCGCCGCGAGCACGGTGTGTCGATGCCCGTCATCCCGATGTACGACTTCGAGAACGACGAGATCCGCGACCTGTACGCGCGCACCAAGCTGGTCATCGGCATGCGAGGCCACGCGGGCATGATCCCGTTCGGCTGCGGCACGCCCATCATCAGCCTGATCTCGCACCCGAAGATGGCGTACTTCCTGCGCGACATCGAGCGCCCCGAGTGGGGTGTCTCCGTGCACGACCGCAACCTCGCCGAGGTGCTCGTCGAGCGCTCCCGCGACCTGCTCGCCGACCACGCCAGGACGGTGGCCGACGTGCACGGCCGGCAGCAGGAGCTGTGGAAGGTCACCCAGGCGAACGCCGCGGAACTGCGGACCGTCCTCGGCGGCTGATCCATCACGACCTCACGGTCGGCGACGCTCCCGGGGCCGCGCGGCCCCGGGAGCGTGCTCACCGCCGCGCGGCCATGCCGCGTACGGCGCCTGGCGTGCACGATCCGCGCGCCCTCCCGCCAGGCGCCGGCGAACTGCAGGCTGACCTTGCGGGCGAAATCGATCACCCGGACCCGCCCGTCGTTCTTCGCCGGCTCTCGTCGTGGACCGGCGGCACGTACGCGATGAGCTGACGCCCCCGGGCCGTTGCGGCTCGTCCGGGGTGAGCGGTGCCGGAGCCATGGCCTGGGCGGGCGGCGCCGGGAGAACCGGCTAACGGCGCGGTGCGAACAGGAGGTTGCGCGTGCCGTCCGGGCGGGGACGGTCCGCGGGGATGAGCGTGTCCGGCCCCTCGGCCTCCTCGGCCACCCAGTGGGCCTCGTAGCCCAGCGGCTCGAACTCGGCGAGCACCGGGTCCAGCGGGGCGCCCACCAGCGTCTCCAGCATCACGGCCGGCCGGTCCCGCTTCAGCACCTGACGGGCTCCCTCCAGGACCGGCATCTCATGGCCCTCGACGTCGATCTTGATCAGGTCGAGCTTGGTGCCGGCGAACACCTCGTCCAGCGTGAGCAACCGGATCCGCTTGAGCTCGGCGTCACCGGCCGCGTGTTCCAGCGTGGAGCCCGTCGACAGCAGGTTCCCGGCGAAGCGGACGCTGATGTCGGCCCAGCCCGGCTCGCTGGAGACGCCCGCCTGGTAACGGCGTACGTTCTGCACGTTGTTCATCCGGATGTTCACCGCCAGGCGGGCGTGCACCTGGTCCACCGGCTCGAAGGCGTGCACCTTGGCCTTGGGGTTGGCGAGTGCGGCGATCATCGAGAAATAGCCGACGTGCGCACCGACGTCGGCTATGGTCGCGCTCTTGGCGGCCAGTCGTGACCAGGTGGAAAGGCTGCCGGGCTCGTACTGGAATCTGCCGTTCCACAAGGTGTCCAGGGCGACCGCGTCGTCGTTCACGCAGAACATGACGAACGGCGGGCAGTACGGCGAGTCGATCTCTGCAAGGCCCCGGTACGGGTGCTTCTTGCGGTGCGTGCGGATGATGTCGCTCGTGGCGACCGGACGGACGGAGGGGGCGTGGGCCAGCGTCCGGGCGTTGGCGGCCTCGACCTCGGAGATACGCATGGCCGCGATCGTAGGCCTGAGATCATTGCCAGTTGAAGGTTTGGGAGGTATTCCTTGCGGAATTCCACGTAACCGCTGGTCAGCGGCTACGGCGGTTTTCCGGATGAGGAATCCGGAAAACCGCCGCGCCGGAGATTCCCTTTTTGCGGCCCCTGGCTTTTCGCGCCCCGTTCACGCCCTCTTCATCTAGCGCTTCACTGCCTTCTTCAACGCCCGCGCCCGGCGTACCACCCGGCGTGCCGTGGAGTTGCGGGGCAGGAAGGACAGCCGCTCCGGGATGCCGCCGGGCAGGCCCAGCGAGGTGAGCCGGCGCTTCTTGAAGTAGCGCTGGGTGCGCGGGCCGAGGTGCTGGGAGAGGAACCGCTCCGCGGCGGGCCGCAGGCCCGACTGGATCTGCGGCTGCATGGTGAAGCCGACCGCGGTGACCAGCCCGGTGAGCAGCTCGTCCGCGACCGGCTCCTCGCTCCCGCGGTTCTCCAGGTCGGGCAGCAGCGCGTCCGCCAGGGTGACCGGCAGCCGGTTGCTGTTCTGGTACGGCGTCAGCCGGTCCAGCAGCGGCTCGGTGCCGATGCGGGCGACCGGCAGGTCGTAGAACGCGGACGCGGTGAACAGCGCGGTCGAGAAGCACCCCACGACCAGCGCGGGCCGCGCCTTGGCGAACAGCACCTCTGCGAGGACGGGGGAGTCCAGCACCGTGAGCTCGACGCCCAGCTTCTCGGCCTCCGTCTCCAGGGCACGGCTGTAGCGGGCCGGCGCGGTGGGGTGCGGCTTGAAGACGATCGCGCGGTGCCCGCGCTGCACCGCCCCGCGCACCATCCGCACGTGCAGGTTCTCCTCCTCGGCGGGGGAGAGGATGTTCAGCGCGGACAGGTACTGGCCGAGCAGCAGGGCGGCGTTGTCGGGCAGGTCGGGCAGGTCCCCGGCGACGCCGGTGAGGCCGCTCATGACCTTGAGGAAGGCGTCCGTCGGCACCAGCTGCGCCGGGACGTCGAACTCGGTCAGCAGCAGCGGGGTGAGGCCGGGTACGAGGTCCAGGTGCAGCAGGCGCCGGACGCGGGTGCCGACCAGCGGGTCGAGCTTGTTGCGGGTCGGGCCGTAGCTCATCAGGCCGTCGGCGTAGACGTGGACCGGGGCGCCGGTGAAGATCTGCGCCAGCGCGAGCGCCGGGTTGACCTGGATGGACTCCATGACCAGCTCGACCCGGTCGTCGCCCAGTCCCCACAGCAGCCGCAGATAGCGCTCGAACAGCGGCATGTCGTCGGGACGCGGCTGCCAGGCGCCGGGGTGGAAGGGCCGGATCGCCTCGTTGAAGGACACCACGTCGTCGAAGTGGTCCCGCAGCGTGCCGAAGCCAGGCATCTCGTCGACGGCCGGGGTGGTCTCCGGGGTCGCCGAGTTGTTGAAGACCAGCAGCACCCGCCGGTCGGCTTCCTCGAAGCAGTCGGACTCGATCGCGGCGGCCAGCGTCGCCGCGCCGTACAGCGTGGAGACGCAGAAGATCTGGGTGGTGCGGGACATCAGGCAGCCGCCTTCGCTGTGGTGATCCGGCGCCGCAGCCGCCGCAGCTTGGAGGCGCGCCGCAGGTCCATGGTGTCGAGTACGTCGCCGAGGGCGTCCTGCGGCATGCGCTTTATGGCCGCGGCGCTCATGATCCGCAGCTGCTTGGCCACGGACGGTTCGAACTTGTCGATCTCCGACAGGTGGTGGGCGATGATCGCGCAGTAGGTGCGCACGGCCTTGGGCAGCAGCCGGTCGGCGTCGGGGTCCGCCGCCGTCTCCTCGACCACCTGGTCGAAGGCGCGGATGAAGTCGAGCTGGCGGACGTCGCCGATCTGGGTGAGGGAGCCGGCGACACCGCGCCGGTAGAACACGCCGAGCAGGCTCACCACGGCGAAGGACTCCGCCTCGCGGTGCAGCTTCCAGATCCACGGCCGGTCCTCGGCCGTGCGCAGCCCGTCGGTGAAGCGCAGGACACCCTTGTCCAGGAGCCGGCGGTGGAAGGCGCCGGCCCAGGCGTAGGGGTAGTCCACGGAGGTCGTGCGGTCGGCGGGCAGGATGGCGTCGCGGGGGTTCATCACCTCGTCACGGCGCCCGACGGGGGCGCGGTGCACGGTGCGGGCGCGGTGGGTGGCCTGGATGTGGTCGGTGCGCACGAAGTCGCAGCCCAGTTCCTCGATGGCCGCGACCAGCCGGCTGTAGTAGCCGGGGGCGAGCCAGTCGTCACCGTCCAGGAAGGTGATGTACTCACCGGTCGCGACGTCGAGGCCGGAGTTCCGAGCGGTGGCCAGCCCTCCGTTTTCCTCCCTGCGGATATAGCGCACCTGGGCGACCGCGGAGAGTTCTTCGGCCGCGCGTTCGAGAATGGCCGGCGTTTCGTCCTTCGACTTGTCGTCGACCAGGATGAACTCGAAGTCCTGCCGGGCGTTCGCGCGAAGGCTTCTCAGGTTGTCCGGGGCGTATTGCTGCACGTTGTAGAACGGCACGATCACGGAGAGCTTTGGCACGGGCAAAAGCCTAGGAGGCGGCCCGGCTGGGGAACTTTCCGGTGAGGGTACGGGGGGTGAACTCAATGTGTCGGAACGGTGCATCCCGTGTACTTCCTGGGCTTCGGCGAGCCAGTTCGGCTCTCGGTGGGTTGCTGTTAACTTTTCGTTGAGGCGAGGTTGGCCGGCAACTAGAAATTGCTTCCTAGCGTCTGGGGCGTGCCACCAAGTACAACGAAGCCCACGCGGATCGCAGTACTCGCCGACTCGGACACCCGCTGGAAATGGGGTGCGCTGACGGCGAGCCGTATCGCTCCGGGCCCGTCCATGGAAGCCGGACCGCCAGGCGAGGCGCAAGTCGCCCCCGCCCTGGACGGATTTCTGCTGCGCGGCCGGGCCACCCCCACGCCCCGCCAGCTCGCGGAAGTGGGCGTGCGCGCCGACTCGCTCACGGAGGTGACGGCCGTCGAGTTTCTGCGCGCCATGGCGCGGGAGTCGTACGACGTGGTGGTCCTCTCCCTGGTCGGCGGCGGTGTGCAGGCGATGCTGCACGGGCTGCGGCAGGTGTGGCGGGACCGTGGGAAGCGGCCCGTCGTCGTCACCGGCTACGTGGGCGTCGTCTACGAGAAGCTCGCCGACGGACTGCTGCTGCGGCACGGCGCGGACCTCGTCCTCGCCAACTCCCGCCAGGACGCCGAGCGCTTCCGCGCGGTGTACGACGGGGTCGGCGCCGACTCCGCGGCGGTCACCGAGGTCGCACTCCCGTTCCTGGGTGGCGCCAAGTACACGGGTGAACACGATCCGTACACGGTGGTGTTCGCGGCGCAGCCGTCCGTCCCGGAGAACCGCAAGGACCGTACGTACCTGCTGAACCGCCTGGTCCAGCACGCGCGGCTGCACCCGGAGCGCCAGGTGCTGCTCAAGCTGCGCTCCAGGCCCGGTGAGCACACCACCCACATCGAGGAACTGCCGTACCAGAAGCTGGCGCAGAGGGCCGGCGAGCTGCCCCCCAACTTCCAGCTCGTCTACGGCAACATGGGCGAGGTCCTGGACCGCACGGACCTGCTCGTCACGGTCAGCTCGACGGCCGCGCTGGAGTCGCTCCACCGCCGGATCCCCACCGTCGTCCTCTCCGACCTCGGCGTGCGCGAGGTGCTCGGCAACCACCACTTCGTCGGCTCCGGCTGCCTGGCCTCCTGGGACCAGCTCGACGCCGGGCACCGGCCCACGCCGGACGCCGACTGGGTCGCCCGGCAGGGCGTCGCCGCCGACGGCTCGTACGAGACCGCCTTCGACGCGGCCCGGGAGCGGATCGCCAAGCTGCTCCGGCAGCCCGGCGGGCTGCCGGCCCTGGCGCCGTACTACACGCCGGTGACCGCCCCCGGCTATCTGCCCGGCATCCTCGCCCGGCACCACCTCGGCCCCGACGGCACCCCGCTGCCCGGCGCCCCCGCGCACGACAAGGAGCCCGGACCGGTGCGGCAGATCGTGCGCCGTGCCGCCCGCGGCGCCTACCGGCACGGCGTCCAGCGGGTCGCGCCCGTCATCCGGCGGATGGGGGAGCTGTGAGCCGCACCAACCCTGGTCAAGGAGTACTTCCCATGTCCCACCCGGAAGCGGGCCACGGCGCGACGGTGCGCCGCGTGCTCGCGGTGATCCCCGCGCGCGGCGGCTCCAAGGGCGTGCCCGCGAAGAACCTCGCCCCGGTCGGCGGCGTACCGCTGGTGGCCCGCGCGGTCCGCGAATGCCTGGCCTCCCGGCTGGTGACCGACGTCGTCGTCTCCACCGACGACCAGGCCATCGCCGCCGCCGCCCGCTCGGCCGGCGCCGAGGTCGTGCTGCGCCCCGCCGCCATCGCCGGGGACACCGCCACCTCCGAGGCCGCCGTCCTGCACGCCATGGACGCCCACGAGGCGCTGCACGGCTCCCCGGTCGACGCCGTGCTGCTCGTGCAGTGCACCAGCCCGTTCGTGATCCGCGAGGACATCGACGGGGTGGCCGGCGCGGTCGTCGAGAACGGCGCCGACACCGCCGTGACCGTCGCGCCCTTCCACGGCTTCATCTGGCGCGACGCGGACGCCGAGGCGGCCACCGACGACGTGGTCACCGCGGCCGACTCCCGCAGCACCGGCGGCGGCTACGGCGTCAACCACGACAAGTCGTTCCGCCCGCGCCGCCAGGACCGCCCCCAGGACCTGCTGGAGACCGGCGCCGCCTACGCGATGGACGCGGCCGGCTTCCGCGAGCACAAGCACCGCTTCTTCGGCCGCACCGAGCTGGTGCGCACCGACCCCGCGCGCGTGCTGGAGATCGACGACCCGCACGACCTCGCCCGCGCCCGCGCCCTGGCCCCGCTGTTCGACGCGGACCGCCCCGGCGCCCTTCCGGCCGCCGCCGACATCGACGCGGTCGTACTCGACTTCGACGGCACCCAGACCGACGACAGGGTGCTGATCGATGCCGATGGACGGGAGTTCGTCTCCGTGCACCGCGGGGACGGCCTCGGCATCGCGGCCCTGCGGCGCAGCGGCCTGACGATGCTGATCCTGTCCACGGAGCAGAACCCGGTCGTCGCCGCCCGGGCCCGGAAGCTGAAGATCCCGGTGCTGCACGGCGTCGACCGCAAGGACCTCGCGCTGAAGCAGTGGTGCGAGGAGCAGGGCATCGCGCCGGAGCGCGTGCTCTACGTCGGCAACGACGTCAACGACCTGCCGTGCTTCGCCCTCGTCGGCTGGCCCGTCGCGGTCGCGAGCGCCCACGACGTCGTGCGCGGCGCCGCACGCGCGGTCACCACCGTCCCCGGTGGTGCCGGCGCGATCCGAGAGATCGCCGGCTGGATCCTCGGACCCTCTCTCGACTCTCTCGACCCCTCCACCAAGTAAGGAAAGTTCCTGCCATGAGCACCAACTCCCGCCTGCGCACCTTCGGTTCCCGCGAGGTCGGCCCCGGCAAGCCCGTCTACATCTGCGGCGAGATCGGTATCAACCACAACGGTGAGCTGGAGAACGCCTTCAAGCTCATCGACGTGGCCGCCGAGGCGGGCTGCGACGCGGTCAAGTTCCAGAAGCGCACCCCGGAGATCTGCACCCCGCGCGACCAGTGGGACATCGAGCGCGACACCCCCTGGGGCCGGATGACCTACATCGACTACCGCCACCGCGTGGAGTTCGGTGAGGACGAGTACCGCCAGATCGACGAGTACTGCAAGTCGAAGAACATCGACTGGTTCGCCTCCCCGTGGGACACCGAGGCCGTCGCCTTCCTGGAGAAGTTCGGCGTCCCCGCCCACAAGGTCGCCTCCGCGTCCCTCACCGACGACGAGCTGCTGAAGGCGCTGCGCGCCACCGGCCGTTCGGTCATCCTCTCCACCGGCATGTCGACGCCGAAGCAGATCCGCCACGCCGTCGAGGTCCTGGGCAGCGACAACATCCTGCTCTGCCACGCCACCTCGACCTACCCGGCGAAGGCCGAGGAGCTCAACCTCCGCGTGATCAACACGCTGGAGAAGGAGTACCCGAACGTCCCGATCGGCTACTCCGGCCACGAGACCGGTCTGCAGACCACGCTCGCCGCCGTCGCCCTCGGCGCCACCTTCGTCGAGCGTCACATCACCCTCGACCGCGCCATGTGGGGCTCGGACCAGGCCGCCTCCGTGGAGCCGCAGGGCCTGCAGCGCCTGGTGCGCGACATCCGCACCATCGAGGCCTCCCTCGGTGACGGCGTCAAGAAGGTCTACGAGTCCGAGCTCGGCCCGATGAAGAAGCTGCGCCGCGTCCAGGGTGTCGTCGCCGAGGCGGAGATCGCCGCCGCGGCCGGCGAGCCCCTCCAGGTCTGACACCCACGTCAGCCGCTACAACCCCACAACGCCTTATCACGGGACGGTCGTACGCCGATGAGCCCCCGCGCCGGGAATGCCGGCCCTCACACTCTCGCCTTCGTCGAGAGTCCGGTACAGCTCCTGAACGTGCTGGAGTGGGCGCATGTCCACACGCCCGGCGCGGGGCTCACCCTCGTCGTCCTCTCGCCCGTCGATCCGATGACCCGCGGCCAGCTGCGGCGGATGGCGGAACTGGCGCGTGAGGAGGGCTACGAGGTCCGCTGGGAGGAGGCGCGCGGCGGCGCGTCGGCACCCTTGCGGACGATCGGCGGGCTCATGGGGGTGCTGCGCCGCGCGGACCGGATCGTGATGGGCGATCCGTTCTCGCGCTATGTGCAGCTGCTGCTCACGATCACGCGGGCGGGCGAACTGGTGGTCGTGGACGACGGGACGGCGACGATGGAGTTCGTCACCCAGCTCGCCCGCGGCGAACGCCTGGTCCGCTGGCACCGCCGGGGCGCCCGCCCCGGCCCGCGTGATCTGCTCTTCGCCCCGGTGTCGTCCTCCGCCCGGCGCCGTCTGACGCCTGGCCGGGACCGCCGGGTCGAGGTGTTCTCGTCCATGCCGATAGACGAGACGCCTCACGGTGTCACGGTCACCGTGAACGACTTCGCCTGGACCCGTGCCCGCTTCGGCCCGCCCCGCATCACCAAGGGCGCCGACATGGTCGGTACGTCGCTGGTGGAGACCGGCGTCGTGGACGCCGACCGCTACCTGGAGGCCGTGCGGTCCCTGGCCGAGACGCACGGGGCCCGCCGCTACTTCGCGCACCGCCGCGAGAGCGTCGAGAAGCTGCACCGCCTGGCGGTGGAGACGGGCCTGGAGGTGGTCCGTCCCGACCTCCCGCTGGAGCTCATCGCCCGCCGCGGCCCGGTGGGCCGCACCATCCTCAGCTTCCCCTCGACGGTGGTCCACACCCTGCCGCTCGCGCTGGCCGGCACCGACGTCCGCGTGGCCGTCTGCGACATCGACCCCGACTGGCTCACCCGGACGGCCTCACCCCGGGCCCAGGGCTTCCTGGACGGGGTGACGGGCACGGCACGGGACGTGCACCGGCTGTCGGCGGTGCAGGCGGTCTGACCGCCTACGACACGGTCCTGCGGACCAGGACGAAGGCCTTCGGGTACTTCTCGGCGTCCTGCGGCTCGCGCAGGACCCGGGCGTACGGTTCCAGACCGGCCTTGCCCAGCAGCCGCGCCACCTTTTCGGGCGTACGCCAGTAATGGTCCAGGGCGATCTCGTGCCCGAAGCGCTCCGTGAGGTGCAGGCGGTCCTCCCTGTCCGGGGCCTGGAAGGCCAGCAGGGCGGGCGCGCCGGGCCGCAGCACGCGGTGGAACTCGGCGAACGCGACCGGCAGGTGGTCGTCGGGCACATGGATGAGCGAGAAGAGCGCCAGGATGCCGCCCAGCGTCGCGTCCGGCAGGTCCAGACGGGTCATCGTGCCCACGTGGAAGCGCAGCCCGGGGTGGGCGCGGCGGGCCAGGGCCACCATCCGCGGCGAGAGATCCACGCCGAACGCCGCAAGGCCCAGGTCGTGCAGCAGCGCGGTGACATGCCCGGGACCGGAGCCGAGGTCGGCGACCGGGGCGGGGGAGTGGGCGCGGGCCAGCTCGGCGAACGCGCTGACCAGGGCACGGTCGAAGGGCACGCCGCCCATCGCGTCCGGGAAGCGGGCGGCGTAGTCGGCGGCGATGGCGTCGTACGAGGTGCGGGTGGCCTCGAGGAAGTCCGGATCCGGTTCGGTCACGGTCGCGCACGCTACCGCGCGGGCGCGTGCCCCGGTGGTCCGTCTGGTGAACGGAAGCGCGCGGGTGGGGCCGGGCATGGTATGCGTGGAGGGCAAGGTGGTACCCGTGATCTACCCGACGGGAGGAAAGCGGGCGAGTTTACCCACCCCAACCGATACCTATGCGTTCGGCGGCCAGATTTTCTTCCCCTAACGGGCTGAACTTTTGTTGATCTCGGGTGAGTTGGCCGTCCGGGCGTCCTACCCTTCAGAGGGTGAAGCAACTGATGTCACTGGAGTCCGACGCCGACCTTCTCGGAGCCGCCGGAGCGGCGGGAGCCGCCCTTCCCGGCACGCTCCCCGAGCCGCTGCGTGCCGAACTCGTCGCGTTCCGACGCGACTTGCACATGCACCCGGAGCTCGGCAACCAGGAGTTCCGTACGACCGCCGCGATCAAGGCCCGGCTGGAGAAGGCCGGCCTCCGGCCGCGCGTCCTCGCCGCCGGCACCGGGCTCGTCTGTGACATCGGCGTAGAAGGCGATCAGTGGCAAGGCGGGACCGGGATGCTCGCCATGCGGGCCGACATCGACGCCCTGCCCATCCCGGACGCCAAGACCGAGTGCCCGTACCGCTCGACCGTCCCCGACCGGGCGCACGCCTGCGGCCACGACGTGCACACGGCCGTCGTGCTGGGGGCCGGCCTGATCCTGGCCGACCTGCACCGGCAGGGCCTGCTGCCGCAGCCCGTGCGGCTGGTCTTCCAGCCCGCCGAGGAGGTGCTGCCCGGCGGTGCCGCCGAGGCCATCGACTGCGGCGTGCTCGACGGGGTCAAGCGGATCATCGCCGTGCACTGCGACCCCCGGGTGGACGCCGGGACGATCGGCCTGCGCGAGGGCCCCATCACCTCGGCCTGCGACCGTCTGGAGATCGCCCTGGACGGCCCCGGCGGCCACACCGCCCGGCCGCATCTGACCACCGACCTCGTCACCGCCGTCGCCCGCGTGGTCACCGACGTGCCGGCGCTGGTCGCCCGCCGCGTGGACACCCGCAGCGGACTGGCGGTGACCTGGGGGCGCATCGAGTCCGGCCACGCCCCGAACGTCATCCCGCAGCACGCCGAGCTCTCCGGGACCGTGCGGTGCCTGGACATGGTGGCGTGGCGGGACGCCCCCGACATCGTCCACGCGGCGATCGACGAGGTGGCCAACCTGCACCGCGCCAAGTCCGAGATCAACTACGTCCGTGGCGTTCCGCCCGTCGTCAACGAGCCCGGCGTCACCGAACTGCTCGACGACGCCATGACCGCCCGCCGCGGCCCCGGCTCGGTCGAGGGCACCGACCAGAGCCTCGGCGGCGAGGACTTCTCCTGGTACCTGGAGCAGGTCCCCGGCGCCATGGCCCGCCTAGGCGTCCGCACCCCCGGTGAGCGCACGGTCCGCGATCTCCACCAGGGCGACTTCGACGTGGACGAGTCCGCGATCAAGGTAGGCGTGGAGCTGTTCACGGCGGCGGCGCTGCTCGACGCCGGCCGGTAGCCGAGCCGGCACCTTCCGGTTGCGGCCCCGGTGCGGCCGGGGCAGCGTTGCCCGTAGCGGTCGGCCCTGCCCTGAAGCACGCCGGGATCGCCCCAGGCGCACCCCATTCGAGCCGGTGGTTCACACATACGTAACCGGCCACCGGCACGAATGGATAACGGCCACGGAGAACCCCGTTCCCAGGAGTGTCTACGCGCGTTAATGTGCGCCGAACCGAGCGCCCACTGCGGGGCTTTGGAGAATGGGGAACTTCAGATGCGTCGGATATCCAAACTTACCCGCGTCGCGGTGGGGGTCGCCTCGCTCGCTCTCGCCGCCACGGCATGCGGCGGAACCAGCAGTGACAGCGGCGGAGACGGTGGCTCCAAGGAGGACCTCGGCCTCGCCATCGCGTACGACATCGGCGGCAAGGGCGACCAGTCCTTCAACGACGCCGCGTACGCCGGCCTGAAGAAGGCCGCGGACGAGTACGGCTACAAGACCGCCGACATCGAGCCCACCGAGGGCGAGACCGACGCCGACAAGGAACAGCGCCTGGCCTCCCTCGCCAAGCAGGGCTACAACCCCGTCATCGGTGTCGGCTTCGCCTACGGCCCCGCGATGACCGCGATCGCCGCGAAGTACCCGGACACCACCTTCGGCATCGTCGACTCCGTCGTCGAGGGCAAGAACGTCGCCTCGCTCGTCTTCGCCGAGGAGCAGGCCTCCTACCTCGCCGGCGTCGCGGCCGCCAAGGCCACCAAGACCGACACGGTCGGCTTCATCGGCGGTGTGGACATCCCGCTCATCCACAAGTTCGAGGCCGGCTTCAAGCAGGGCGTCGCGGAGACCGGCGGTGGCAAGGTCAAGGTCGTCTCGCAGTATCTGACGCAGACCGCGGAGGAGGGTGGCTTCTCCAGCCCCGACAAGGGCAAGGCCGCCGCCGAGGGCCAGATCGAGAAGAACGCGGACGTCGTCTACCAGGCGGCCGGCCTGTCCGGGCAGGGCGTGATCGAGGCCGCCGCCAAGGCCGAGGTCTGGGCGATCGGCGTGGACTCCGACCAGTACCAGCAGGAGGCGCTGGCCTCGTACAAGGAGTACATCCTCACCTCCGCGCTCAAGGACGTCGGCGGTGCGGTGTACGAGCTGGCCAAGTCCGTCGAGGACGGCAAGCCGCTGACCGGCGTCCAGACCTTCGACCTGAAGGTGGACGGCGTGGGCCTGTCCGACAGCAACCCGGAGTACGCGAAGATCGCGGGCCTCCAGGACGCGGTGGAGAAGGCCAAGGCGGGCATCATCGACGGCTCGATCAAGGTCAAGACGGAGTAGCGCCCGGCTGCTGAGCAGGCGAAAAGTACAGATCCGTACGGAGCGGGCGGGTGCCACGGGCACCCGCCCGCTCCGCCGTCCCCGGGCTCCCCCACCCCCTTTGCGGGTGGCAAGCCTCCGACCTGGCCCCGAGTGCTGTTGGCCACGGCCGGATAACAAGGTGGACAGAAGGGGTTTTCAGGCTGGTCTACGCGCGTTAATCTGCGGCGAAGCCAGCGCCGAAGCTGAACCGTCCGGCGCTGTGCCCCGGGGAAGTGCGGGCACGCACTGAACAACGCGGGAACGCACCCGCACACTCCGGACCCCCCAGTACGACAGGAGCACCACACATGCGCCGGGTTTCCCGCATCGCGGTCGCAGGCGCAGCGACCGCCTCTCTCGCCCTCGCCCTCTCCGCCTGTGGCGGTACCTCGACCGAGAGCTCTTCCTCCGAGTCGAAGGGCGACAAGGGCCTCGCCATCGCCTACGACGTCGGCGGCAAGGGCGACCAGTCCTTCAACGACGCCGCGTACGCGGGCCTGGAGCAGGCGAAGAGCGAGTTCAAGTACGAGACGGCCGACATCGAGCCCACCGAGGGCGAGACGGACGCCGACAAGGCGCAGCGCCTCGCGTCGCTGGCGAAGCAGGGCTACAACCCGGTGGTGGGCGTCGGCTACGCGTACGCTCCGGCCGTGAAGGAGGTCGCGGCCAAGTACCCCGACACCACCTTCGGCATCGTCGACGACTCCCAGGTCCAGGCGGAGAACGTGGCCGACCTGGTCTTCTCCGAGGAGGAGGCCTCGTACCTGGCCGGTGTGGCCGCCGCCAAGAGCACCAAGAACAACGTGGTCGGCTTCGTCGGTGGCGTGGACATCCCGCTGATCCACAAGTTCCAGGCGGGCTTCGAGCAGGGCGTCAAGGACACGAACCCGAAGGTCAAGGTCCTCTCCCAGTACCTCACGCAGACCGCGGAGGAGGGTGGCTTCTCCAGCCCCGACAAGGGCAAGACGGCCGCCGAGGGCCAGATCGAGAAGAAGGCCGACGTCGTCTACGCGGCGGCCGGTCTGTCCGGTCAGGGCGTGATCGAGGCCGCCGCCGCCAACAAGGTGTGGGCGATCGGCGTCGACTCCGACCAGTACAAGCAGGAAGCCCTCGCGAAGTACAAGGACTCGATCCTCACCTCCGCCACCAAGGACGTCGCCAAGGCCGTCTACAGCCTCGCGAAGTCGGTTGAGGACGGCAAGCCGGAGACCGGTATCGTCAGGGGCGATCTGAAGAGCGGCGAGGTGGGCCTCGCGGACTCCAACCCGAAGTTCGCGGACGACGCCGAGCTCCAGGAAGC
This sequence comes from Streptomyces sp. NPDC047706, assembly GCF_043204795.1. Taxonomy (NCBI): domain Bacteria; kingdom Bacillati; phylum Actinomycetota; class Actinomycetes; order Kitasatosporales; family Streptomycetaceae; genus Streptomyces; species Streptomyces sp. NPDC047706. Next base: position 241,633 of record NZ_JBIDCW010000007.1, read on the forward strand.
CATCGAAGCGGCCAAGGAGAAGATCATCAGCGGCGAGATCAAGGTCAAGAGCAGCTGACAAGCCGTTGCCGAGCAGTCGGTGACCGCGGGGTCACGTCCGTGCAACGGGGTATGGGGAGCCGGTCTCGCCGTACCCCGTTGTCCCGGAACGTCACCCCGCTTCGCATGCCGTAGGGGCGCTACGCGCGTAGACGGCCCCCGTCCCCAGGAGAGTGCGCCATCCACGCGTCCAGCAGCCCTCCGGCCGGAGCGGCGGTCCACGGTCAGGCGACCGCCGTCGAACTCGCCGGGATCACCAAGCGTTTCCCGGGTGTCGTGGCCAACCACGACATCCACCTCAGCGTCCGCAAGGGCACCGTGCACGCCCTCGTCGGTGAGAACGGCGCCGGCAAGTCGACGCTGATGAAGATCCTCTACGGCATGCAGAAGCCGGACGAGGGCACGATCACCATCGACGGTGAGCAGGTCACCCTGCACAGCCCGGCCGACGCCATCTCGCGCGGCATCGGCATGGTGCACCAGCACTTCATGCTGGCGGACAACCTCACCGTGCTGGAGAACGTGGTCCTCGGCAGCGAGAAGCTGCACGGCATCGGCGCCAAGGCCCGCCGCAGGATCAAGGAGATCTCCGAGCGCTACGGCCTCGGCGTCCGCCCCGACCTCCTGGTCGAGGAGCTCGGCGTCGCCGCCCGCCAGCGCGTGGAGATCCTCAAGGTCCTCTACCGCGGCGCCACCACGCTGATCCTCGACGAGCCGACCGCCGTGCTCGTGCCGCAGGAGGTGGACGCGCTCTTCGCCAACCTGCGCGAACTCAGGTCCGAGGGCCTGTCCGTCATCTTCATCTCGCACAAGCTGGGCGAGGTCCTCTCCGTCGCCGACGAGATCACCGTGATCCGCCGCGGTACCACCGTCGGCACGGCCGTCCCCGCCGGGACCACCCCGCGCCAGCTCGCCGAGATGATGGTCGGCAGCGAGCTGCCCACCCCGGAGACCGCCGAGTCCACGGTCACCGACCGCCCGGTCCTCACCGTCGACACGCTTCGCCTCACCGCCCCCGGCGGCAAGGCCCTCCTGGACGACATCACCTTCACCATCCACGCCGGCGAGGTCCTGGGCATCGCCGGCGTCGAGGGCAACGGCCAGACCGAGCTGGTCGACGCGCTGATCGGCCTGCGCCACGCCGACTCCGGCACGATCAGCCTCGCCGACGAGGAGATCACCGCCTGGCCCACCCGCAAGCGCCGCGAGCAGGGCGTCGGCTACATCCCCGAGGACCGCCACCGGCACGGCCTGCTCCTGGAGGCCCCCCTCTGGGAGAACCGCATCCTCGGCCACGTCACCGAGAAGCCCAACGCCAAGGGCGTCTGGCTGGACCCCAAGGCCGCGCAGGACGACACGCGCCGGATCGTCGAGGCGTACGACGTCCGCACCCCCGGCATCGACGTCACCGCCGCCTCGCTCTCCGGCGGCAACCAGCAGAAGCTGATCGTCGGCCGCGAGATGAGCCACAAGCCGCGCTTCCTGATCGCCGCCCACCCCACGCGCGGTGTGGACGTCGGCGCCCAGGCCGCGATCTGGGACCACATCCGGCAGGCCCGCCGCGAGGGCCTGGCCGTGCTGCTGATCTCCGCCGACCTCGACGAGCTGATCGGCCTGTCCGACACGCTCCGGGTGATCTACAACGGCCGGCTGGTCGCCGACGCCGACCCCGCCACCATCACCCCGGAGGAGCTGGGCTCCGCCATGACGGGAGCCGCGAGCGGCCACCTGGAGCACGACGAGACCCCGAAGACCCCGGCAGACACCCCCGAGACCCCCGAGATCCGCAAGTCTCCCGAGTCTCCGGAAGACGAGGCCCGCTGATGAAGAAGTTCGACAAGGAGCGCGTGCTCCTCGCCGTGGCCGGACCGGTCATCGCGCTCGCCGTGGCCTTCGTGCTCAGCGCCATCGTGCTGATCGCCTCGGGCAAGAACCCGGTCGAGCCGTTCGCCGTGATGTTCGAACAGCTCGGCTTCTCCGACATCCAGGTCCTGATCATCAACCAGGCCTCGATGTACTACATCGCGGCGCTCGCGGTGGCCATCGGCTTCCGGATGAACCTGTTCAACATCGGTGTCGACGGCCAGTACCAGCTCGCCGCCATGATGGCCGCCGTCGTCGGCGCCCACATGAACCTGCCCGCCGCGATCCAGATTCCGCTGCTGCTCCTCACCGCGCTGTTCACCGGCGCCTTCTGGGCCGGTATCGCCGGTGTCCTGAAGGTCACCCGGGGCGTCAGCGAGGTGGTCGCGACGATCATGCTCAACGCGATCGCCACCTCCGTCATCGGCTACCTGTGGCTCCCGAGCGTCTTCGGCGTCAAGGTCGGCAACAACAACACCACCGGCGAGATGCACTCCTCCGGCTGGGTGCCCGGCATCGACATGGGCGCGGCCGGCGAGATCTACGGCCTGGTCGTCCTCGCGGCGCTCCTCGGCATCGGCTACTGGGTCGTCCTCAACCGCACCCGCTTCGGCTTCGACCTGCGCGCCTCCGGTGCCTCCGAGACCGCCGCCGCGGCCAGCGGTGTCGACCCCAAGCGCATGGTGCTCACCGCCATGCTGATCTCCGGCGCCCTCGCCGGACTCGCGGGCCTGCCCATCCTGATGGGCGACACCCACACCTACAGCCTCAACTTCCCCACCGGCATCGGCTTCCTGGGCATCGGCATCGCCCTGCTCGGCCGTAACAGCCCGGTGGGCATCGCGCTCGCCGCCCTGCTGTGGGCCTGGCTCGACAAGGCATCGCCGGAGCTGGACTTCTACGGCTACGACAAGGAGATCGCGGTCATCATGCAGGGCCTCATCGTGCTCTCGGTCGTCGTCTCCTACGAGGCCGTCCGCGAATGGGGTCTGCGCCGCCAGCAGCGCCGTGTCGGCGCCGAACTCGCCGCCGGTCACGTCCTCGGCGCCCACAACACGAAGGAGGTGGCTGGCCGATGACCACCGCGTCCGACGTCAACCAGCCCACGCTGCAGCCCGCGGCGCCCACCGGCCGCCGCCTGTCGTGGCCCGTCCTGCTGCTGGTCATCGCCGGAGCCCTGGCGCTGACCTCGCTCGTCCGCATCATCACCGGCGCGGACGGCATCACCAACGTCAGCCAGATGTCCACCGCCCTCCAGCTCGCCGTGCCGATCGGCCTCGCCGGTCTCGGCGGTCTGTGGGCCGAGCGGGCGGGCGTGATCAACATCGGCCTCGAGGGCATGATGATCCTCGGCACCTGGTTCGGTGCCTGGGCCGGCTTCCAGTGGGGCCCCTGGACCGGTGTCCTGGTCGGCATCATCGGCGGCTGCCTCGGCGGCCTGCTGCACGCCTTCGTCACCGTCACCTTCAACGTCAACCACATCGTCTCCGGTGTGGCCATCAACATCCTCGCCCTCGGCGCCACCCGCTACCTGGCACCCCTCGCCTTCGAGGGCCACGCGGGCGGCTCCGCCAAGCAGTCCCCGGCGGTGGAGTCCCTCGGCAACTTCACGGTGCCGGGCCTCTCCGACGGGCTACGGGAGATCAACAACCAGGGCTGGTTCCTGATCTCCGACATCGCGGGGCTGCTGGGCGGCCTGGTCACCAGCGTCTCCTGGCTGACCCTGGTGGCCATCGCGCTGGTCCCCGCCACCTGGTGGATCCTGTGGCGCACCGCGTTCGGCCTGCGGCTGCGCTCCTGCGGCGAGAACCCGGTCGCGGCCGAGTCCCTCGGCGTCAACGTCTACAAGTACAAGTACATCGCCGTGATCATCTCCGGCGGCCTGGCCGGCCTCGGTGGCGTCTTCCTCTCCATCGTCGCCAACCCCTTCTACCTGGAGGGCCAGGTCAGCGGCCGCGGTTACATCGGCCTCGCCGCGATGATCTTCGGTAACTGGATGCCGGGCGGACTGGCCATCGGCGCGGGCCTGTTCGGCTACACCGACAGCCTCAACCTGCGCGGCGGCTCCGAGAACGTCCACGCCCTGCTGCTGCTCGGCGCGCTGCTGCTGATCATCGGTGCCGTCTGGCTGGTGATCCGCAAGAAGTACGTGAACGCCGTGATCACCCTCGTCGCCGGCGCCCTGGTCTTCGCCTGGTACGCCACCACCGACGAGGTCCCCAACCAGGTCGTCTCCGCCACCCCGTACGTCATCACGCTGGTCGTCCTCGCGCTCTCGGCGCAGCGACTGCGGCCGCCGAAGGCCGACGGTATGCCGTACCGGAAGGGACAGGGCAAGTGACACCGCCCGCCGAGGCCGACTGGGAGGCGCTGCGCGCGGTGGCCCGCGAGGCCATGAGCCACGCGTACGCCCCCTACTCCGGCTACGCCGTCGGCGTCGCCGCCCTGGTCGACGACGGACGCACAATCTCGGGCTGCAACGTCGAGAACGCCTCGTACGGCCTCTCCCTGTGCGCCGAGTGCGGGCTGGTCTCGGAGCTGCACCGCACCGGCGGCGGCCGGCTGACGCACTTCACCTGCGTCGACGGCCGGGGCGAGCTGCTCGTCCCGTGCGGCCGCTGCCGCCAGCTGCTGTACGAGTTCGGCGGCGGCGGACTGCTGCTGGACACCCCGGCGGGCATCCTGCCGCTGTCGGAGATGCTCCCCCACGCCTTCGGGCCGGAGCACCTCTCCTCGTAACTCCCGTACGGCCCCTGGGACCTGTTCCGCAGGGGCCGTACTTTTCGCAATCCCGGAAGGAAAGCCAGCATGGCCATGGACGCCATCTCCGTCATCCGCACCAAGCGGGACCGCGGTGAGCTCAGCGACGAGCAGATCGACTGGGTCGTCGACGCGTACACGCGCGGCGAGGTGGCCGACGAGCAGATGTCGGCGCTCGCCATGGCCATCCTGCTCAACGGCATGAACCGCCGCGAGATCGCCCGCTGGACGGCGGCGATGATCGCCTCCGGCGAGCGCATGGACTTCTCGTCCCTGTCCCGGCCCACGGCGGACAAGCACTCCACGGGCGGCGTCGGCGACAAGATCACCCTCCCGCTGGCCCCCCTGGTCGCGGCCTGCGGCGCGGCCGTCCCCCAGCTCTCGGGCCGCGGCCTCGGCCACACCGGCGGCACGCTGGACAAGCTGGAGTCCATCCCCGGCTGGCGCGCGCTGCTGTCCAACGAGGAGATGCTGAACGTCCTGGACACGACCGGCGCGGTGATCTGCGCGGCCGGCGACGGCCTCGCCCCCGCCGACAAGAAGCTCTACGCACTGCGGGACGTCACGGGCACGGTCGAGGCGATCCCCCTGATCGCGTCCTCCATCATGTCCAAGAAGATCGCCGAGGGCACCGGCTCGCTGGTCCTGGACGTGAAGGCCGGCACCGGCGCCTTCATGAAGAGCCTCGACGACGCCCGCGAACTGGCCTCCACCATGGTGGGCCTGGGCACGGACCACGGCGTGCGGACCGTCGCCCTACTGACGGACATGTCGACGCCGCTGGGCCTGACGGCCGGCAACGCGCTGGAGGTCCGCGAGTCGGTGGAGGTCCTGGCCGGCGGCGGCCCCGCCGACGTGGTCGAGCTGACCGTCGCGCTGGCCCGCGAAATGCTCCAGGCGGCGGGCATCCGCGACGCCGACCCCGCGAAGGCGCTGGCCGACGGCTCGGCGATGGACGTCTGGCGCCGGATGATCGCGGCCCAGGGCGGCGACCCCGACGCCGCGCTGCCCACGTCCCTCGAACAGCACGTCGTCAAGGCCCCGTCCTCCGGTGTCCTCACCCGTCTCGACGCCTACGGCGTCGGCATCGCCGCCTGGCGCCTGGGTGCCGGCCGCGCCCGCAAGGAGGACCCGGTGCAGGCCGGCGCGGGCGTCGAACTCCACGCCAAGCCCGGGGACGACGTGACCGAGGGCCAGCCCCTGCTGACCCTGCACACCGACACCCCCGAGCGCTTCGACTACGCCCTGGAGGCCCTCGACGGCTCCTACGACGTCGCGGCCCCCGGCACGGACTTCACGCCGTCCCCGGTGGTGCTGGAACGTATCGCCTGACCTGGGGCTTTCTCACACGGGTGAACGGGATCGGTGGACCGGCACCACCCACCGCCACGAACACCCCCGAAGGCAGATGCATGGAGCATGCACCCAACCCTCCGGGGCGGCCCCGCCCAGGTCGATGTGATCCTCGCGGCGCGACGAGGAGCCCACCGGCGATGAGTTACGGCGGCCCCGCGGGTCTACCGGTTCGTGGATGCCATGACCCCTGCCGAAATCGTGCTGGCCGGCCCCGTCACCCGGGACGAGGTGACAGGGCTCTGCGATGACGTGCGGGCGTTGCTGGAGGACACCGGGGCGCCGGTGGTCGTATGTGACGTCGCAGGCCTCGGGCCACCAGGTCTCGGGACCGTCGACCTGCTGGCCCGGCTGGCGCTGACGGCCAGGCGGGCCGGGAGCGGGCTCCGGCTCCGCGACCCCCACCCCGCGCTACACGCCCTCCTCGACCTGGTCGGCCTCCGCTTCGAGGTGGAGGGGCAGCCCGAACAGCGGGAACCACCGCTTGGTGTCGAGGAAGCAGTGGAACCCGGTGATCCGGCCCTCTGAGATCTCCAGCACCTGCACCGCCCACGGGGTGAAGCCGCCCGACTCCGGGTCCGGCTTGTAGTGCGCGAAGCCCGGCAGGCCGTTGACCTCGACGTGCCGCAACCGGGAGCCGGCGCAGGCGGAACCGAGGGTGGTCATGAAGCCCGTGATGTCGGCCGGGCCGCGCAGCCACAGGTCGAACGGCGGCATCGTCATCACGGCGTCCTCGTGGAGCAGGGCGGTCAGCGCCGTCATGTCGTAGCCCTCGAAGGCCGCGACATACCGCTCCAGGAGCTTTTGCTGCTCCTCGTCCAGGGGATCCGACACCGAAGCGCCGGCTCCCTTGTCGTCCCGCTCAGCCAGTGTCGCGCGGGCGCGCTGCAACGCGCTGTTCACCGATGCCACCGAGGTGCCGAGCAACTCCGCGACCTCGCTCGCCTTCCAGGCCAGCACCTCACGCAGGATCAGCACGGCGCGCTGCTTGGGCGGCAGCTGCTGAAGGGCGGCCATGAACGCCAGCCGCACGGACTCCTTGGCGACCGCGGCCTCCGCCGGGTCCGCGGTCGAGGGCAGCACACGCGCGTCCGGCATCGGCTCCAGCCAGGTGTGGTCGGGGCGCGGCGACAGCGCGGCCTGGGCGAGCGGGGTGGACTCCGACAGGTCCATCGGCCTGGCGCGCTTGTTGCCCGCGTTCAGCATGTCCAGGCAGACGTTGGTCGCGATGCGGTAGAGCCAGGACCGGATGCTGGAGCGGCCCTCGAACTTGTCGAAGCTGCGCCAGGCGCGCACGAGCGTGTCCTGGACCGCGTCCTCGGCCTCGAAGGAGGAACCGAGCATGCGATAGCAGTAGCCCGTCAGCTCGACCCGGTGTTTCTCCAGTGTGGCGTCGAGATCTGTCGTCGTCGCCGTGCCGTTGCTCATCGTCCACCCACCCCTGTGGCCGTTCCCTGTGCCCGCGCACCATTGCGCACAGCACTTCGGAAGCTACCGCAGCCCACTGACAATGGCCCCCCGAGTGGGAAAAGGGGCTGTTCAGAAGGGGGCCACGGAAACCGGCACAGGCCCCCCGGGACCCGCACCCCCGCACGGCGAGAAGACGACCACGCCCCGGACGTGGTCCCGACGGGACACGCACCGCAGGCGCTACAGCACCCCGCACCGGACAGGGACCGGCCGCCGCAGGCCGGAGGCAGGCATCCGCCTACACCGCCGCCCGCGCCGCAGCCACCCGGGCCGCCCTCGACCCGACCAGTGTGATCCCCACGACCCCCAGCACCGCCAGCAGCCCGACCCCCACGGTCCCGCCCCAGCCCCCCGCGTGGAAGGCCATGGCCCCCACCGTGCTTCCGGCGCTGGACCCCACGTAGTACGCCGACTGGTACAGGGCGGACGCCTGCGCCCGCCCATGCGTCGCCGTCTTGCTGACCGCCGACGAGGCCACCGCGTGCCCCGCGAAGAAGCCCGCCGTGATCAGCACAAGCCCCAGCAGCACCAGGGCCAGCGAGTCGGCCGACGACAGCAGCAGCCCCACCGCCGTGGTACCACCGCCCAGATACAGCGCACCCCTGCGCCCCAGCCGCCCCACCAGCCGGCCGGCGGTGGACGCCGCCACCGTGCCCACCAGATAGACGAGGAAGATCGAGCCCACCACGCCCTGCGGCAGCCCGAACGGCTCCTCCGTCAGCCGGTACCCGATCACCGTGTACACGCCGCCGAACACCGTCATGAACAGCGCGCCGATCGCGTACAGACGACGCAGCAGCGGATTGCCCAGATGCTCACGCACCGTCCCGAGCAGCACCCGCGGCCGCAGCGACCCCGCGACGAAGTGCCGGGGCTCCGGCAGCAGCAGCCGGAACGCGACCGCGCACCCCACGGCGAGCAGACCGAGCGCGCCGACCGCCACCCGCCAGCCCCACTCCTGCGCGACCCACCCGGTGATGACCCGGCCGCTCATCCCGCCGACGCTGTTGCCCGCGACGAACAGCCCGATCGCCGTCACCAGCGCCCTGGGCCGGACCTCCTCCGCCAGATACGCCGTCGCCGAGGCCGGGAGCCCGGCCAGCGCAGCGCCCTGCACCGCCCGCAGCGCGACCAGCGTGGTCAGCGAGCCGGCGAACGGCACCAGCAGCGCCACGGCCACCGCCACCGCCAGCGACACCGTCATGACCGTACGGCGTCCGAACCGCTCGGACAGCGCGCTCATCGGGATCACGAACAGCGCCAGACCACCTGTCGCCGCCGCCACGGTCCAGCTGGCCGCGCTCGCCGTCACCCCGAGGTCCCCCGAGATCAGGGGGAGCAGAGCCTGCGTGGAGTACAGCAGCGCGAAGGTGGCCACACCCGCGAGGAAGAGGGCGAAGCTCATCCGGCGGTAGCCGGGGCCGCCCGGGGCCATTCGGGAGTCGACAGGAGCGGCAGGAACGGCGCCCACGACGGTGGACGCCCCGGTACTGGCGGGAGTCATGCTTCGAAGCTACGTACGCCGCCGCTCATCCGTCCAATGCATGGAATCGTCATAATCGTTCCCATGGTGCATCAACCAAGCTCACAGCCCCGGCTGTCACCGACCAGTGACACAGAAGACATCGTCACGCTGCTCGCCCCACGCCTGGCGTACTTCGCCGGCGTCGCGCGCACCGAGCACGTCACCCGGGCGGCGCAGGAGATGAACGTCCCTCAGTCCACCCTCTCCCGTGCCATGGTCCGCCTCGAACAGGACCTGGGCGTCGACCTGTTCGCCCGCCGCGGCCGGACCCTCTCCCTCACCACCGCCGGCCGCACCTTCCTCGCTTCCGTGGACCGCGCCCTCGCCGAGATCGAGCGGGCCGCCGACGAGGTGCGCGCCGACGCCGACCCCACCACCGGCAAGGTGGCGTTCGGCTTTCTGCACACCATGGGGGCGGAGACCGTCCCTGGCCTCCTGCACGCCTTCCGCGCGGATCACCCGCGGGTCCGGTTCAGCCTGGTCCAGAACTACGGCGAAGCCATGATCGAACGCCTCCGCGCCGGTGAACTGGACCTCTGCCTGACCTCGCCGGTACCGGACGCCCCCGACCTGGTGGCCCGCCGCCTCGACGAGCAGAAGCTCCGCCTCGTCGTCCCGGCCGACCACCGCCTGGCCACCCGCAGGCGCATCCGCCTCGCCGAGGCGGCCGAGGAGACCTTCGTGACCTTGGAACCCGGCTACGGGCTCCGCCGCATCACCGACGACCTCTGCCGCGAGGCCGGCTTCAAACCACGTGTCGCGTTCGAGGGCGAGGAGGCGGAGACCCTGCGCGGCCTGGTGGCAGCGGGCCTGGGCGTGGCGCTGCTCCCACCCCCGGCGGTGGCCCGCCCCGGCGTGGTGGAACTGACGGTGACGGCACCGCGCGCGGCCCGCGAGATCGGCGTGGCCTGGCTGGAGGGTCACCCGGACACACCCCCGGTGGCGGCCTTCAAGAAGTTCCTGCTCTCCAGGAGAGGCAACCTGCTCCCGGCCTGACCCAGGAGCCCCCAAGGTCCCGCAGGGAACTACGCGACGGGCCCCGGCCACCGCTCCAGCCGCCCGCCTCCGCAACCGCCTCACCGCCGCAACGACCGCCCGAACCCCGCGGCCAACGGCATCCGCAACCCCAGCGGCGGCGGAGCCGCCAGCGCGTCCTCCACCGGCCGTGAGAACCCCCGCCCGAAGAGCACGCCCATCACGAAGTCCTCGGCCAGAGCGAGTACTTCGTCCCGGTGCTGATGCAACCCGTGCCGATCCGAATGCACTTCGAACCGGCACACGTCCCGGTTGACCTTCTTCGCCCGCGCCGCGTACCGGAACGACAGCTCGGGATCCGTCCGCTCGTCGTTGGTGCCGTGCACGATCAGCACCCGCCGCCCCACCAGCTGCTTCACCGGTTCGGGTGAGGCCGCCACGTCGTCCTCGGGCAGCCAAGGGGCGAGCGCCAGCACGGAGTTGACCGCCTCGTGCCCGCCCGCGTGCAGCGCCGCGCGCCCGCCCATGTCGATCCCGGCCAGGCAGACGGGGACGTCGCCGTAGCGCCGTACCGCCTCGTCGGCGGCCCAGGACGCGTCCCGGGCGAGATGTGCCTCGCTGCCGTTCCACCCCCGGAAGCGGTAGTGCACGACGTGCGCGGCCAGCCCTTCCGCCCGCCCGGCGCGCACCAGCCGCCGTCCCAACCCCCGTACGGACGCGGCCGCGAGCAGAGGAGAGGGCCTGCGGGCGGAGCTCGCCTCGCCGCCGGGGAGCAGCAGCACCACCGCGCTCACCGCCGTCGGTTCCGGACCGAACACCCGTCCCAGCCGTGCCGTGCGAACCGGCGTCGCTTGCTGTGCCATGACAGAACAGTGTCAGAAGCACCGGTGTACGCCACCCGTCCGCACGGTCACCGTTACGTATCGGCGAAAACGTACACCCGGCGATCTACGCGCGTAGGAGTTAGAGTGCGAAAATGACGAGCCAGACTGACCGGATGGGGCACACCCCGAGCCCGGACCAGATCCGCCGGGCACCCAAGGTTCTGCTGCACGACCACCTCGACGGCGGGCTGCGTCCCGGCACCGTCGTCGACCTCGCCCGCGGCAGCGGCTACGATCAGCTCCCCGACACGGACCCCGGCAAGCTCGGCCTGTGGTTCCGCGAGGCCGCCGACTCCGGATCCCTGGAGCGGTATCTGGAGACCTTCTCGCACACCGTCGGCGTCATGCAGACCCGTGAGGCCCTGGTCCGGGTCGCCGCCGAGTGCGCCGAGGACCTCGCCGAGGACGGCGTCGTCTACGCCGAGGTGCGCTACGCCCCCGAACAGCACCTGGAGGGCGGCCTCACCCTCGAAGAGGTGGTCGAGGCCGTCAACGAGGGCTTCCGTGAAGGGGAACGGATCGCTCGCGAGGGCGGCCACCGCATCCGCGTGGGTGCCCTGCTCACCGCCATGCGGCACGCGGCCCGCGCCCTGGAGATCGCCGAACTGGCCAACCGCTACCGGGACATGGGTGTCGTCGGCTTCGACATCGCGGGTGCCGAGGCCGGCTACCCGCCCACCCGGCACCTCGACGCGTTCGAGTACCTCAAGCGCGAGAACAACCACTTCACCATCCACGCCGGTGAGGCCTTCGGTCTGCCGTCCATCTGGCAGGCCCTGCAGTGGTGCGGCGCCGACCGGCTCGGGCACGGGGTGCGGATCATCGACGACATCGAGGTCGCCGAGGACGGCGGTGTGAAGCTCGGCCGGCTCGCCTCCTACGTCCGGGACAAGCGCATCCCGCTGGAGCTGTGCCCCAGCTCCAACCTCCAGACCGGCGCGGCCTCCTCGTACGCCGACCACCCCATCGGCCTGCTGCGGAGGCTGCACTTCCGGGCCACGGTGAACACCGACAACCGTCTGATGTCGCACACCAGCATGAGCCGGGAATTCGAGCACCTTGTCGAGGCATTCGGTTACACGCTCGACGACATGCAGTGGTTCTCAGTCAATGCTATGAAGTCAGCATTCATTCCTTTCGATGAACGACTGGCCATGATCAATGACGTGATCAAGCCCGGCTATGCCGAGCTGAAGTCCGAATGGCTGTTCCAGCAGACCGCTTCCACCAGGGACTCCGCGGGTTCTCAGGGCTGAACGTGACCGGGGGAAGGGGGCGGGCGTTCACAATCCGTCCGCATCTCGATGTTTGCGGAGGGCGCTCGGGCGTGTCTACGTTCTTGAACCGCTCCTCTCCTGAGCCGTCTTTCCCCGTCATCCCTTTTCAAGCCACTCAAGGACGCAATTCACCATGAAGCAGTCTGCTGCCAAGACCCTCGGTGTCGCCGCCCTCGGTGCCGCCTTCGCCGCCGGTGCGGGTGCCGCCGAGGCCGCTCCGGCCGCCCTCCCCGACGCCGCCCAGACGCTGGACACGGTCGCGATGACGCTGCCGGCGGAGAACCTCAACCAGACGGTGCCCGGTTCCGCCGAGGCACTGGCCCAGGGGCAGACGGCGCTCGGCGCCGGCCTGCGGGCGGCCCAGCCGGCCGCCGAGTCGGTGCTCGCCAAGGGCCCCAGCGGTCCGGCCGCCGGCCTGCTCGGCGGACTGCCGGTGCAGGGCCTGCCCACGCACGGCACCCCGGTGAACGGCATCCCGCTGGGCTGAGCCACGGCCTGTGGACGTGCCGATGGGGCGCACCCTTCGAAGGGTTGCGCCCCATCGGCGTGTGCCCCTGAGGGAGGGCGGGTCAGGTGGCTGTCACCAGGCCGTGCGGGTGGCCTTGTCTTCCGCCGGCAGCAGGATCCACAGCGCGATGTACAGCAGGAACTGGGGGCCGGGCAGCAAGCAGGACACAAGGAAGATCACTCGCATCGTGGTCGCGGAGGTGCCGAAGCGCCGTGCCAGCGCTGCGCACACTCCGCCGATCATCCGACCACTGGTGGGGCGGGCAAGGCGGCTCATCGGGGCTCCTTCGTCTCTTCGAACTCGTCGAGGTGCGTCTTTCCGGGGCTTCTTCCGCCTGCCCCGTCCGACAAGAACCACGCTACGGCGACGAAGGGGGCAAAGCGTCGCTCCATGGGGCGATCCCGACCCTGGGAATCGTCGGGGTCCGACCCTGAGAGACGTCCTCCCTCGGTGGCGCCGGCGACGTCCGGCGCCGGACCCGGGCCCTGCGGCGCAGCCAGTGGCGGCCGGCCGGGACGAGGGCGACATGAGTGAGGGCGACCCCCGTGGTGTTCAGCAGCAGCGAGTCGACGTCCACCTGCTGCCCGGGCACGCCGGTCTGGAGCAGCTCTATGCCGAGCGAGATCAGTGCCCCGGCGGTGACCGTGCGGACCAGGGAGCCGAGCGGCGAGGCCCGCAGTCTGCCGCCGGCCAGCGGCAGCAGCGCGCCCAGCGGCGCGAGCAGCCCGAGTCCGCCCCCGATACCGCGCGCCGCCTCCGGCCAGCCCAGCGCGAGGTCGGCGCGGATACCGGCGAGCGGACGCAGGTTGGCGGGCAACACCCAGGGCACGTCCAGCGGACGCAGCGTGTACCAGGCGACGAGGGCGAGGTACGCGGCGAGGAGGACACCCCCCGTCACGCGCATGTGGATCGCGGCGCTGCCGCCCCTGGAGCCTTGACGCTGCACGCCCCCCAAGACGCGGGCTCCGGCACGATCGGTTCCGGTGCGGGACCCCCCACCCCGGTGAGGTCTGCGCCACACCCGTCCCGCCGGCCGCCCGTGAACCGGCCGCCGGCCGCCGCGCCGGACCGGCCGTCAGCCGACCTTGACCTCGGCCGACGGCGGTTCCACCGCGCCCGGACGGGCACGGACGTCGTCCGTGCACTCGTAGCGGCGGGGCGGCGCGGTTCCGGGGCCGCCGAGGATCACCGAGCCGTCACCCTCGGCCGCCGCCGAGTCGGAGAACGTGCACACGATCTGCGCGAGGGCGTAGGAGGTCAGCGATGCGGGGGCGGCCGTCAGCCGCAGGGTGTCCTCCGGGTCCCGCGGCCCGGGGCCGCTCACCGTCGTACCCGTGCGTACATCCGTGGAGTACCCGGCCTGCCTCTCGGCCGCCGAGGGCGTTTCGGCGAGTTCGTCCAGCAGGCCCTGCGCCACCAGCACCCGGCGCTTGGCGTCCTCCGCGCCCTCGGGCACCCGCACGGCCCGGTCGACGGTGACCAGCGACGAACCGCAGAGCAGGAAAACCTGCACCGGCATCCCCGCCGTGGACTGCGTCGTGACCGGGGACCCGGCAAGTGAACAGTGCGCCCGCGAGGGCGCCGGGCCGAAGTCCGTCGGCACCTCGGTGGCCCGGATGCCGCAGCCCGCGAGCAGCGCGGTGAACACCGGCACCACCAGGAGACGAGCGTTGCGCACGCGTCCGCCCTTCCTCACGTGTCTTCCTTCTCCGAGCCCTGCTCCTGCGCCGCCCGGACCACGTCCGACGCGTCCCGCGGCAGCCGCAGCGTGAACACCGCGCCGCCATCGGGGGAGTTGGCGGCGGTGATGTCGCCGCCGTGGATGTGGGCGTTCTCCAGGGCGATGGACAGGCCGAGGCCGCTGCCCTCGGAGCGCGGGCGGGAGGCGCTGGCCTTGTAGAAGCGGTCGAAGACGTGCGGCAGGACGTCCTCGGGAATGCCGGGGCCGTGGTCCCGCACCTGGATGACGACTTCGCTGTCCTCCTCGCGCACGGCCACCCGCACCGGCGAACCGCCGTGCTTGAGCGCGTTTCCGATGAGGTTGGCGAGTATGACGTCCAGGCGGCGGGGGTCGAGGCGGGCGTGGATGCCGCGTGCCGCGTCCAGCTCGACCGCGTCCAGCCAGGCGCGGGCGTCGATGCAGGCGGTGATCTGGTCGGCGACGTCGACGTCGTCGAGGACCAGGCGGGCGGTGCCCGCGTCGAAGCGGGTGACCTCCATCAGGTTCTCGACCAGGTCGTTCAGCCGCCGGGTCTCGCTCACCACCAGCCGTACCGCCGGCTCGATCATCGGGTCGAGGCCGCCGCTCTCGGAGTCCAGCTCCTCCTCCAGCACCTCGGTCACGGCCGTGATCGCGGTGAGCGGTGTCCGCAGCTCGTGGCTCATGTCCGCCACGAACCGCCGGGACGCCTCGTCCCGCGCGGCCATGTCCGCGACCCGCTTCTCCAGCGCCTCCGCGGTCCTGTTGAACGTCCGTGACAAATCGGCCAGTTCGTCGGTGCCGGACTCCCTGAGCCGGGTGTCCAGCTTGCCCTCCCCGAGCCGCCGCGCGGCGACACCGAGCCGGTGCACGGGTTTCAGCACCGTCGTGGCGGCGGCCTGCGCGAGCAGCGCCGAGCCGATCAGCGCGAGGCCGGTGGCGATACCGAGCGACCAGGCCAGCGAGTTGAGGTCCTTGGCCTCCGGCTCCAGCGACTTGACCATGTAGCCGGTCGGCCCACCGCCGATCACCCGCGTGCCGGCCACCAGATACGGCGTGCCGCCGTCCACGATCCGCTGCCAGTACAGGTGGTACGGCGATCTGTTGTTCGAGGTGAGCGGCTGCTCCTTGTTCACGGCCGCGCGCAGCGACTCCGGTACGTCGGTCAGCGCGAAGCCGTCGTTCAGGCCGCCGGAACTGCCGTGGACCGCCTTGCCCGACGCGTCCTCGGCGACCAGGAGCACACTGAAACGCTGGCTGCTGCCGGCCATCTGAGCGGCGGTGCGCTGGAGTTCGTCCTGGGTGGGGTGGGCGGGCAGGGCGCCGGCCCGGTTCTGCATCTCCTGCTCGAAGTCGCGCAGCACCGCGTCCTGGGCGCGGGTCAGCACGGCCTCGCGGTTGAGCCAGTACGCGATCCCGGACGCGGACACCGCGGCGGTCAGCGCCACCAGCCCGAACACGACGACGAGCCGCAGCCGCAGACTGGTGAAACGCAGCGTCGACAGAGCTCCCTTGCGTGCCGCGGCCCAGCCGCGGAGACCCTCTTGCGCGTCGGTCACTGAGGCGGATCCAGCCGGTAACCGACACCTCGCACGGTACGGATCAGGGTCGGCGACGACGGCACGTCCTCGACCTTCGCGCGCAGCCGCTGGACACACGCGTCCACCAGCCGGGAGTCACCGAGGTAGTCGTGCTCCCACACCAGCCGCAGCAACTGCTGCCGGGACAGCGCCTGACCGGGCCGCCGGCTCAGCTCGAGCAGCAGCCGCAGCTCGGTCGGGGTGAGCTGGAGGTCCTCGCCGTTCTTCGTCACGGTCATCGCCGCGCGGTCGATGACGAGGCTGCCGAAGGCCGCCGCGTCGTTCGCCTCCCGCTCGCCGCGCCGCAGCACGGCCCGGATGCGTGCGTCCAGCACGCGGCCCTGCACCGGTTTGACGACATAGTCGTCGGCACCGGACTCCAGCCCGACGACCACGTCGATGTCGTCGTTGCGGGCGGTCAGCAGGATGATCGGCAGCTGGTCGGTGCGCCGGATGCGCCGGCACACCTCGAACCCGTCGATACCGGGCAGCATCACATCCAGCACGATCAGATCCGGCCGCTGCTCGCGCAGCAGCTTCAGACCGTCCTCACCGCTGGCAGCGGTCGCCACGCGGTGTCCCTGGCGCGTCAGCGAGAGCTCCAGGGCCGTGCGGATGGCGTCGTCGTCCTCGATCAGCAACAGGGAAGGCACGGGCTCATTCTGACCCATGGTGGGCCGGCGTTTCGACACTCGGGCGGCTGCGTAGCCGTACCGCTCTTCTCCGTGACCATGGCCGCGGTGCTCCGCGAAGGACGTTCGGGCCCGCCCCTGTGACACGTCTGTGACAGTCGGCGGACACACCGATGAAGTCGGCTCGGCAAGCTTCTCGGCACAGGCAAGGAAGCAGGACGAGCAGGGCCGGACACCGGCAAGTCCACGACGGGGGGCGCGAGATGAACACGCTGCACGGCACCAGCACCAGCGCAGTGGTCACGCGTCTGCACGACGTGCACGCGGGCCGGGGTTCCGAGAGGTCCGGCGCGGTGAGCGGGCGGGGGTGCGCTCGCGGCGCCGGGCGTCAGCACACCGCCTACATGACGGTGGTTGACGGTTTCACGGGGGAAACGCACGGGGGAGCCGCGTACGGGGAGGAACCGGGGGAGCGTCGCTCACTGACGGAGGCGGAGTTCACCGCCTACGTCCAGGAACGCCGCGCCTCCCTGTACGCGACCGCCTACCACCTCACCGGTGACCGTTTCGAGGCCGAGGACCTGCTGCAGAGCGCGCTGTTCTCGACGTACCGGGCGTGGGACCGGATCAGTGACAAGGCGGCGGTCGGCGGCTATCTGCGCCGGACCATGACCAACCTGCACATCAGCGCCTGGCGGCGCCGCAAACTCAACGAGTACCCGACAGAGGAGCTGCCGGAGACGGCCGGCGACACGGACGCGATGCGTGGCACCGAACTGCGCGCGGTCCTGTGGCAGGCGCTGGCCCGGCTGCCCGAACTCCAGCGCACCATGCTGGTCCTGCGCTACTACGAGGGCCGCACCGACCCGGAGATCGCGGAGATACTCGACATCAGTGTCGGCACGGTGAAGTCCAGCATCTGGCGTTCCTTGCGCCGGCTGCGCGAGGACGAGGTCCTGAGCTTCGGCCGTGACGAGCAGCACGCCTTCGGGGAGCTTGTCGCCTGAAGGTCCGGCCCCAGGAGGGGAGTACGGGGAGTACGGGGCCGGGGGGGAAACGGGGGAGCACGGGGGAGCACGGGGGAGCACGGGGAGCGGGGCTGGAGGGCCGGGGGGTCCGTCCAGTCCCGCCTCCGTGTGTGCGCCGTTCCGCGTGGTCGGGGCCCGGGTGCCGGGGGTGGTGCTACACGGCCGTACGTGCCGTCGTGCAGCGTCCCGCCGCCGCGGCGGCCAGGCGGCCCATCGCCTCGTCCCGGTCGCAGGCGTACGCGCCGAGCGCGGTCTGGCGGGCGACGATGGAACGCTCGGCGCGCATCAGACGCCAGCCGCGGCGCAGCAGGAACGGCACCGACTTGCGGCCTTCCTTCAGATCGCGCACGAAGCGACGGCGGAAGGTGCGCACCGGGCCGCGGCTCAGGCACAGCGCGTCGGCCAACAGCCCCAGCTCACGGCAGCGGGTGACGATCTCGGCGGCGAAGATGCCCTCCGCGATGAACAGCGGGGTCCGCCCGATGTCGAGCGTCTCGGCGCCGGTGCGGGCGCTGAGCGAGATGTCGTAGACGGGGAGGTCCGTACGGCCCGCGCGGCACAGGTCCTCGATCGCGGCGACGGCCGCGTCCGCGTCCCACGAGGCCGGGTGGTCCCAGTCGATGTCGGAGCTGCCGTCGACCAGCGGCAGCGTCGGGTCGGTGCCTTCCTTGTAGAAGTCGTCGAGCCGCAGGACCGGCAGGCCGGAGCGGGCGGAGAGCAGGGACTTGCCGGAGCCGGACGGGCCGCACAGCAGCACGACCCGGGTGGGTATGGGCGGATGGGAACCCAAGGTGTTGTCCTCCGGCGGTCTCGGGGCCGCGCGGACGAGGCTTCCGTCCGCGCGCATCCCGTCATTATCCCTGCCGCCGTCCGGCCCCGGAGCCCGCCGTCAGGACGCGACCGGACCGGTGTCCGGTGCGCTGTCCGATGCGGCCGCGGGCTCCCGGGCGGCGGCCGTACGCCGGCGGCGGCGGGTCCGGCGTGCGTGTGGACGGCGGTGCCGATCGGTCAGCGCGGAGAACCGGGCGATGCCCCAAGGCCGTTGAAGGTGCCCTGGCAACTGCACGACGCGACGGGCTGGAACGACAACGGGCTGCGGCTGATGCGTCCGTGCCGGCTCAACCGGACGGCGGCGGGCTCCGGGTTCGTGCTGCCCGTCGGCCTTCGCGGGGTGCGCCCTGCGCACCGGGCAGCGGCCCGAGCCGCCACAGATCGCCGGCCAGGCCAGGGGAGCGCGCCCTGCGGGAGCCGCGGCCGGTACCCGGGGCGGCGCCCTGGCCCTCGTGCTCGGGCGCTCGCGCACCCTGCTGCCGGGCGAGTTGCGGGCCCCGCCTCGGCCGCGGAACCGGTCCGGCGGGCCGGCGTTTCCCCGGCCGGGGTGTGCCGGCAGCTCAAGGCGTCGCGGGACGCCGGGCACGGGCGGTTCGCGCCGTACGCGCGGACGTCGTTCGCCGAGTCCCTGCTCGGGGCTCCGTAGGATTCGGGCGGTCGGCGTGCGCGCCCGCGTTCCCCGGCCAGGGTTTCCGACGTACGACGAGGAGTGGCCGGCCACCGTGGATACCGACCGTCTCGCCCGGCAACTGTCCGCCGTGGCCGGCCCGGCCCATGTGCTGACCGACCCCGCGCTGTGCGCCTCGTACGAGACCGACTTCACCGGCCGCTACCGGGGCCGGGCGCGGCTGGTGGTGCGGCCCGGGGACACCGCCCAGGTGGCCGAGGTACTGCGGCTGTGCCGTGCGGCCGGGGCGCCGGTCGTGCCGCAGGGCGGCAACACGGGCCTGGTCGGCGCGTCGGTGCCCACGCCGGACGGCGGCGAGGTCGTGCTGTCGCTGCGGCGGCTGGACGGCATCGGGGAGGTCGACCCGGCCGTGGGGCAGGTGACCGTGGGCGCCGGTGTGGTGCTGTCCGGCCTGCACCGCCATGTCGCCTCGTCGGGGCTCCAGTTCGGCGTCGACCTGGCCGCCCGGGACTCCGCGACCCTCGGCGGCATGATCGCGACCAACGCGGGCGGTGAGCGGGTCGTGCGGTACGGCACCACGCGAGCCAACGTGACCGGGCTGGAGGCCGTGCTGGCCGACGGGTCCGTACTGGACCGGCTGGCCGGGCTGCCCAAGGACAACACCGGGTACGACCTGACCGGCCTGCTGATCGGCAGCGAGGGGACGCTGGCGGTCGTGACGCGGGCCCGGTTGCGCCTCGTTCCGCTGCCGCCGGAGCGGGTGACCGCGCTGGTGGGGCTCGGCTCCCTGGAGGCGGCGCTCGACGTGGTGGCTCGGCTGCGGGTGCTGGACTCGCTGGAGCTGGCCGAGTTCTTCATGGCCGAGGGGCTGGCGCTGGTGCTGCGGACGAGCGGGCTGCCCGCTCCGTTCCGGACGTCGTACCCGGTGTATCTGCTGGTGGAGTGCGCGGCCAGGCGTGATCCGGCCGGGGAACTGGCCGAGGTGCTGCAGGCGGCGGAGCAGGCGGTGGACATGGGGGAGACGGCGGTGGCGTCGGCGGACCCGGACCGGCGGCGGCTGGCCGCCTACCGGGAACGGCACACCGAGTCGATCAACGCGGTGGGCGTTCCGCTGAAGCTCGACGTGACGGTCCCGCTCGGAGGACTGGCGGGCTTCGTCGCGGACCTGCCCGGCGTGCTGGCGGGGCGCGGGCGGCCGTATCTCTTCGGGCATCTGGCCGAGGGCAATCTGCACGTCAATCTGCTGGAGGTGGCGGCGGAGGACGAGGACGCGGTCACCGGCGCGGTGCTGGAGCGGGTCGCGGCCGTGGGCGGGAGCATCAGTGCGGAACACGGCGTGGGCCGTGCCAAGGCCCGCCATCTGCACCTGAGCCGGTCGGAGGCGGAGATCGCGGTGATGCGGTCGGTGAAGGCGGCGCTGGATCCGGGCGGGTTGCTCAATCCCGGGGCGGTACTGCCGGGGGAGACGGGCGGCGGGACGCCGGGACCGGGTCGCTGATTGAAGCCCACACCCTCCGTCAACTACCCTACGTGCTGACCCGATTACTCAGCGCGTTCACAAGGTGGCATCAGCGATGGCCCGAAATGACTCCTCCCCCCAGCCCACCCGGCGTGCCCTCGCCGTGCTCGCGACGGCGGGAGCGGCCCTGAGCGCGTCCGTGGCGCCGGCCGCCGCGGACACCGAGTCGTTCCTGGGCATGGTCCACACCCGGCCCACCTCCCTCGGCAACATCGACCCGGAGGCGGGGACGGCGGCCCTCACCGGTTCCGTCCGCTACGTCGCGGGCCCCGCCGCCGGTCTCAAGCCCAACCCCCTTGCGGGCACGGGCGTCGACCCCCTCGACAACGGCGTCGGCACCAAGCTCGCCGACTTCAAGCCTCTGACGTCCCAGGCGGTCACGCGCCCCGTGGCGCAGGCGGAGTCGATCGGCAGCGTGCCCGGGGTGGGGACGGTGACGGGCTTGCTGATCTGAGCCGTCCCCACGGGTCCCCGGCCGCCTGGCGGGCGAGGCTCCGGACCACGGAGGCCGCGCTTCCCGAGGGGGAGGCGCGGCCCTGGTGTTTCACACGGGCAGTGGGTGCGCAGCTGGTGCGCACGGGGTGCGGCTGTCGTACGGATGCGGAACGGATGCCGTGCGGACCGCGCGCGTTGATGCGGGTCGGGCACCGGAAACGGATGCGGGGGCGGGGAACTCCACGGAAACGGACAACGCTCACGGATGGCGGGACGGCAGCGCACCTCAGGTTGCGGGGGTGCCCTCCTTCTCCGCCCCCGTCGTCGCATGCTCCTCCCCGGCCTCCCATCGCAGCAGGTCTCCCGGCTGGCACTCCAGCACCTCGCACAGAGCGGCGAGCGTCGAGAACCGTACGGCCTTCGCGCGGCCGTTCTTGAGCACCGCCAGGTTGGCGGGTGTGATCCCGACGCGTTCGGCGAGTTCGCCCACGGACAGCTTCCGTCTGGCCAGCATGACGTCGATGTCGACGGCGATCGGCATCAGATCACCCCCTGCAGCTCGGCCTCCAGCCGTGCCGCCTCCACGTCACGCGCGACGGCCTGCGCGAGCAGCATCCGCAGTACGAGCACGATGAGCGCGACGCCCAGCGCCGCGACGACCACCCCGCCGATCAGCAGGACGACACCCGGGGCGACGGCCTCCCCCGGCGCGATCATGTACCCGAAAGCGCTCAGGAGAACGGCGGCCGCGGCGATCGCCCAGAGAACGACGTCGACGTACCGGAAGGCGGCGTGCGAGAACACCGTGCCCCTTCGCACCATGGTCACCAGCCGCCACACGCAGACGAGTACGACCTGGACGGTGACCACGCCGAGCACCAGCACGACGAGGAACGCGGCCCGCGGATACGCCAGTTCGGAGGCCCCTTCCTCCAGGTCGGCCCCGATCAACGGCACCATGACGGCCTGCACGAACACCGACCCGGCCAGCAACGCCACCAGCACGGCCCGCAGAGCGAGCGTCGTCATCTGTCCCATATCCTCTCCCTCGATCGACCCACGATAAGAATCTATCGATAGTCGATAGGTGGGGCAAGTGGCCCTCCCGAAGTCCGGGGGCAGGGACCGCAGGCATGACCTCCCGGTCGCCGGGTGCGGGGTCGGGCCGAACCGGCGAGGAGGGACGCGCAGCCGGGTGCGGCCCGTGGCTCGCTATCCCAGTGCGAGCAGGATCGCCAGCAGCACCGCTCCGGCCACCGCCGGTGCCGCGATCTCGTACGCCCAGCGCACGGTCACCTCGCCCTGCGCGGTCTTCGCCTTCTCCCTGGCCTCCAGCGTCTGGCGCAGGTCGTGGATGATCTGGTCGCTCTCGGCGCGGACGGGGCCGTCGTGGACGCCGGCGTCCATGAGCCCGCCGAGGCCGCGGGGACGGGACCTGCCGCCGCCGGCGGACTGCGACGTGCGCCGCGCCTCCTTGCGCGCGGCCCGCTTACGGGCGCGCAGGGAGACGGGTACGGCCCACAGCTGGTACTTGTCGCCGGCCTTGCTGACGACCTCGTTGGTGTACCCGGAGCGCAGGGAGGCGACCTCGCCCCAGGGCAGCACGATCACGCGGAACGGGTTGCGCACGCGCAGGCGGTCCTCCCCGGCGTACACGGCGGGGCGCACGGTGAAGGCGACGACCAGCGGCACCACGAGGAGGAGCGAGGCGAGTGCAAGCCACGGTCTGCCGCCCTCGCCCGCGACGATCGCGTCGATGCCGAGCCAGCCGGCGAGGGCGAGCAGCAGGATGCCGCCGACGAGACCCATGGGTGACCGGTAGATCCGGTCCCGGGTCGTGGGGCGCGAAGGCTGCGGCGCTGATGACTGCTGGTCCGGGGTCGTCATGCCTCGATTCTGCCCGACGCCGCCGAGGGCGCCCATGCGCGGTGGGTCACCGCCGCCCGGCGGACCGGCACCGCGCCGACCGCCGGCAGGACGTCTCCGCGAAGAACGACGGGGGGTGTACAGCCGCTACGCGCGTAGATATGCTCGTCTGGTGACCATGCCCACCACTGCACACACGCTCACGGACGTGGCGGCCTCCGACGCGACGCTGCGCCGCTTCCTGCACGGGCTGCCCGGCGTCGACGCGGTCGGCCTGGAGGCACGCGCCGCCTCCCTCGGCACCCGTTCCATCAAGACCACGGCGAAGGCGTACGCCATCGACCTCGCGATCTCGATGGTCGACCTGACGACGCTCGAAGGCGCGGACACCCCGGGCAAGGTCCGGGCGCTCGGCGCCAAGGCGGTCCACCCGGACCCGACGGACCGTGCGACTCCGGCGACCGCCGCGGTCTGCGTCTACCCCGACATGGTGGCCACCGCCAAGGAGGCCGTCGCCGGTTCCGCCGTCAAGGTCGCCTCCGTCGCCACCGCCTTCCCGGCCGGCCGCGCCCCGCTCTCCGTGAAGCTGGCGGACGTGCGCGAGGCGGTCGCCGCCGGTGCGGACGAGATCGACATGGTCATCGACCGCGGGGCCTTCCTGGCCGGCCGGTACATGCAGGTGTACGAGGAGATCGTCGCCGTGAAGGAGGCCTGCGGGGCGGCCCGCCTCAAGGTCATCTTCGAGACCGGTGAGCTGTCGACGTACGACAACATCCGCCGCGCCAGCTGGCTCGGCATGCTGGCCGGGGCCGACTTCATCAAGACCTCGACCGGCAAGGTGGCGGTGAACGCGACGCCCGCGAACACCCTTCTGATGCTGGAGGCGGTGCGGGACTTCCGCGCCCAGACCGGGGTCCAGGTCGGTGTGAAGCCGGCCGGCGGCATCCGCACCACCAAGGACGCCGTCAAGTTCCTCGTCCTGGTCAACGAGACGGCCGGTGCGGACTGGCTGGACAACCACTGGTTCCGCTTCGGCGCCTCCTCGCTGCTGAACGATCTGCTGATGCAGCGCCAGAAGCTGGCCACCGGCCGCTACTCCGGCCCCGACTACGTGACGGTGGACTGATCATCATGGCTTCCGTATTCGAGTACGCACCGGCGCCCGAGTCCCGCTCGGTCGTCGACATCGCCCCGTCCTACGGCCTGTTCGTCGACGGCGAGTTCGCCGAGGCGGCCGACGGCAGGGTGTTCAAGACGGTCTCCCCGGCCACCGAGGAGGTCCTCTCCGAGGTCGCCCAGGCGGGCGAGGCGGACGTCGACCGTGCCGTGAAGGCCGCGCGCAAGGCCTTCGAGAAGTGGTCGGCGCTGCCCGGCGCCGAGCGGGCCAAGTACCTGTTCCGCATCGCCCGCATCATCCAGGAGCGCTCCCGCGAGCTCGCGGTCCTCGAGACGCTGGACAACGGCAAGCCCATCAAGGAGACGCGGGACGCCGACCTGCCCCTGGTGGCGGCGCACTTCTTCTACTACGCGGGCTGGGCCGACAAGCTCGGCCACGCCGGCTTCGGGCCTTCGCCGAAGCCGCTGGGCGTGGCCGGCCAGGTCATCCCGTGGAACTTCCCGCTGCTGATGCTGGCGTGGAAGATCGCCCCGGCGCTGGCGACCGGCAACACGGTCGTGCTCAAGCCCGCCGAGACGACCCCGCTGTCGGCCCTGTTCTTCGCGGACATCTGCCGCCAGGCGGGCCTGCCCAGGGGCGTCGTCAACATCCTTCCCGGGTACGGCGACGCGGGCGCCGCGCTCGTCGCCCACCCGGACGTGGACAAGGTCGCCTTCACCGGCTCCACCGCCGTCGGCAAGGAGATCGCGCGCACCGTCGCGGGGACGAGCAAGAAGCTCACCCTCGAACTGGGCGGCAAGGGCGCCAACATCGTCTTCGACGACGCCCCGATCGACCAGGCCGTCGAGGGCATCGTCACCGGCATCTTCTTCAACCAGGGCCAGGTCTGCTGCGCGGGCAGCCGGCTGCTGGTGCAGGAGTCGATCCAGGACGAGCTGCTGGAGTCGCTGAAACGCCGGCTGTCGACGCTGCGCCTGGGCGACCCGCTCGACAAGAACACGGACATCGGCGCGATCAACTCCGCCGAGCAGCTGGCCCGGATCACCGCGCTCGCCGAACAGGGCGAGGCGGAGGGCGCCGAGCGCTGGTCTCCGGCCTGCGAGCTGCCGTCGTCCGGCTACTGGTTCGCCCCGACGCTCTTCACGAACGTCACCCAGGCGCACACGGTGGCCCGCGACGAGATCTTCGGCCCGGTCCTGTCGGTCCTCACCTTCCGTACGCCGGACGAGGCCGTCGCCAAGGCGAACAACACCCCGTACGGCCTCTCGGCGGGCATCTGGACGGAGAAGGGCTCGCGGATCCTGGCGGTCGCGAACAAGCTGCGCGCGGGCGTCGTCTGGTCCAACACGTTCAACAAGTTCGACCCCACCTCGCCGTTCGGCGGCTACAAGGAGTCGGGCTTCGGCCGCGAGGGCGGTCGCCACGGCCTGGAGGCGTACCTCGATGTCTGACCGACTCAGTGTGTTCAAGACCTACAAGCTGTACGTCGGCGGGAAGTTCCCGCGTTCGGAGAGCGGCCGGGTGTACGAGGTGTCGGACTCCAAGGGCAAGTGGCTGGCCAACGCGCCGCAGTCCTCCCGCAAGGACGCCCGTGACGCGGTCGTCGCCGCCCGCAAGGCGTTCGGCGGCTGGTCCGGGGCGACGGCGTACAACCGGGGCCAGGTCCTCTACCGCGTGGCGGAGATGCTGGAGGGCCGCAGGAGCCAGTTCGTCCACGAGGTCGCGGACGCCGAGGGGCTGTCGAAGTCCAAGGCCGGCGAGCAGGTCGACGCGACGATCGACCGCTGGGTCTGGTACGCGGGCTGGACCGACAAGATCGCTCAGGTGGTGGGCGGCGGGAACCCGGTCGCGGGCCCGTACTTCAACCTGTCCTCACCCGAGCCGACGGGCGTGGTGGCAGTGGTCGCGCCCCAGGAGTCGTCCTTCCTGGGCCTGGTCTCGGTGCTCGCCCCGGTGATCGCGACGGGCAACACGGCGGTCGTGGTGGCCTCCGAGAAGGCCCCGCTGCCCGCCCTGTCCCTGGGCGAGGTGCTGGCGACCTCCGACGTCCCCGGCGGCGTGGTGAACGTCCTGTCCGGCCGTACGGCGGAGATCGCCGCGCCGCTGGCCGCGCACCAGGACGTCAACGCGATCGACCTGGCGGGCGCGGACGAGGCGCTGGCGAAGGAGCTCGAGATCGCCGCGGCGGACAACCTCAAGCGGGTGCTGCGTCCACAGCCTGTGGACGACTGGTCCGCGACTGCGGGGACGGACCGGATGACGGCCTTCCTGGAGACCAAGACGGTGTGGCACCCGACGGGTTCGCTCGGGGCGTCGGGGTCGTCGTACTGAGCCTGCGCGGCGAATGAGCCTGACGGCGCCGGACCGCCCCCGCGGGCAGCCCGGCGCCGTTGTTCCAGGGTGCCGTTGCGCAGGGTCAGCGCACGTCGACGAAGTCGCCCGCGGACACCGCGGCCGCCGTGCCGGACGAACCGGCGTAGGACCAGCGGTAGGTGCCGTCGTGGTACGCGCGGACGGTGGTGGACAGCGAGCCGTCGGCGCCCGTCAGGACCGTCTTCACGGTCTTGAACTCCTTGCAGCCCTCCGGGCGGAACTGCAGCTTCACCGCCTGGCCGGCCTCGGCGGCCACGTTCGTGCCGGTCGCCCAGCCGGCGTGCTGCACACCGCCCTTGACGGTGAGGTTCTTGCCCCACTTCACGGGCTCGGGGGTGGCGTCGGCGGTGACGTGGGTCTGGCGCAGCATCGTGAAGGTGGCGGCGGTGTCGAGGAAGTGGGCGTCGCTGTCCGGGGCGATCGCGAAGGCGCTGACCTTCCAGGTGCCGGCCTGCGCGTCGTCCGCCGGGGCCGTGCCCGGGGTGAGTTCGAAGGTCAGGGTGCAGGTGCTGGTCGTGTCGGCGGTCGGACCGCAGGCCGCGGTCGAGGGCACCGTGGCGTCCGGGGCCTCGATCGAGCCGTGGTACAGGGTGGCGTTGATCTGCTCCAGACCGGACGGGTCGGTGGCGGTGACCTCGACGGTCACGGTTCTCGCGGTCGTACCGACGACGACGGGGTTGCCGTCGTTGACGACGACGCCGGTGACCTCGGTGTCGCCGAACTGCTCGTCCGCGTGCGCGGCCGGAACGGCGAGGGCGGACAGGGCGACGGCGCCGCACGCAGCGGCGACAGCTGAGCTCATGCGCATGCGAATTCCCCAATGTAAATGCCGCGGCCCGTCCCTAATCCCTTGGCGGGCCCGAATTGACGTGTGCAGCGTACTCATTCCGTGGAGATTTCGGAACGTTTTCATGGAGCTCATCCACCGTGCTGCGGATTTCCCGGCGAAGAATGCGCGCGGAATATCCGCTTCGATGATTCCGTGGAAAGCCGGCGGGGAAATTCGGTCCGAATTTCAGCGGACCTGGCGCCCACCTACGCGTACCGGGGCCCGGGCCGGCGGCGCGCGCACCGGGTTCCGGCCACCCGGCTGGACCCCGATCCCGGCTGACGGGGCCATCGGGCGCACTCATGAACGAGGGGCAACGTTCGCATGAAGCATGCCGAATGCAGTTACCGCCGACGATCGCGTATCACTCCCGCCTCACTAATCTGCCTCTGCCGCGCCGTCGGCGAACCAGCGTCGGCTCGTGTGGCTTCCTGATACCGGGAACAGGGGAAACACAGGGGTGGGGATGGATGGCGAGAAGAAAGGGCGGCGCTGCAGTGCCGGGCACGCGCTGTCACATAGACATAGGGGCGGACGGAACCCACGCGTGGCGCCTGACCGCCACGAACGGCCGGGTGATCGCCATGGCCGCGGTGACGTACCAGGGGTACGACGAATGCCGTGCGGCGTTCGAGCGGCTGTGTGCCGAGGTCAGGTATTTACCGGGTGCCGTGCACCACACGTCCGAGGGGAGCGGCTGGGTCTGGCGGCTGCGGGACCGCGCCGGGGGCGCCGTGGCCGTGTCGTCGCGCGCCTACGAGCGGCACTCCACGTGCCAGGCCGCCTATGAGCGCTTCCGGGCGCTGTTGACCGAACTCGGCGCGGGCGGAGCGATCCCGTGGGACGACACGGAGTGAGCGCCGGCTGAGCGGCTGACTTCGGCGCCGGGCCGGCGGCTCGGCATGTGAGGCAACGGGGCCCGGACCCGCCGCCCCGGCGGGTCCGGGCCCCGACGCGTTCTCCGGGCCCGTACCCCGTACGGCCTCTGTCATCGCCGCGTTCACGTCAACCCTCGAAGTTGCCCCTCGGGGGTGCCTAGTTCACATTCGTGTGCGCGTGCGTCCACCGTTTCTCTGGAGCGTCAACACATGTGACGACGCGAAGAGATGAGCGGCCAGTGGTCCCGGCGGACGACCCCCCGAGACGCCTCCACGTCGACCCCGGCGTGCCCGACCGGATCTTCCGCGGCGTGCTGCGCGGCGGCGGCTCCCTGGTGCTCGCGATCATGCTGCTCGTCGGCGGCTTTCTCACTTACCGGGCCTGGCAGGCGCTGGAGGTCGCGCAGTGGGACTTCGTCACCACCGAGGCGTGGGAGCCGGAAGGCCGCAACTTCGGTATCGCCGCGGTGCTGGTCGGCACGATCCTGATCGCCCTCGTCGCCATCGTCTTCGCGGTCCCGCTGGCGCTCGGCACGGCGCTGTACATCTCCGAGTACGCCCCCGCCCGCGTCAGACAGACGCTCATCAGCGTCGTCGACCTGATGGCCGCCGTGCCGTCCGTGGTCTACGGCCTGTGGGGCCTGTTCTTCTTCCAGGGACACGTCGTCACGGTGTCCCGCTGGATCTCCACGTACTTCGGCTGGATCCCGGTCTTCAAGGTCGACGGCGCCGACCCCACGGACCCGCTCGCCACCGCGACGGTCTTCACGTCGTCCACGTTCATCGCGGGCATGGTGGTGTCCCTGATGGTCGCGCCGATCATCTGCTCGGTGATGCGCGAGGTGTTCTCGCAGGCCCCCGTCGGCGAGCGGGAGGGCGCCTACGCGCTCGGCGCCAACCGCTGGGGCATGATCCGCTCCGTCGTGCTGCCCTTCGGCAAGGGGGGCATGATCGGCGGCACCATGCTGGGCCTCGGCCGCGCGCTCGGCGAGACCATCGCCGTCTACCTGATCATCTCGCCGGTCTTCGAGATCCAGCCGCACATCCTGCAGAACGGCACCAACTCCGTCTCCTCGCTCATCGCCCTGCGCTACGGCGAGGCGACCGAGTTCGGCATGTCCGCGCTGATGGCCGCCGGCCTCGCGCTCTTCCTGATGACCCTCGTCGTGAACTTCGCCGCGTCCTCGATCGTCGCCCGCAGCCGTTCCGGCGCGACGAGCGACTCCTGAGGAGACCGAGCCTGATGACCGTCACCACGCCACAGAGCCCGCCGAGCGACCAGGAGCCGCAGGGCGGGCCGAGCCCGTCGGCGCCGGGGCAGCCCCCCGGCCCGGGCACGATCCTGCCCGGACGCCGTACCGGCGGCCGTACGCCCCTGTCCGAGTCCCGCAGGAACCTGTCCACGCTGCGCGCCACGGACGTCTACGCGATGCTGGGCGCCGGCGCCGCGTCGCTCGCGCTCACCTGGCTGATGTTCGACCGGCTGCTGCCCTTCAACGGCGCGCTCGGCTTCGTCGTCATCGCCTACGCGCTGTTCACCGGCCTCTACGCGCTGGTGGTCTCCTTCGACGAGGACGGCCCGGCCGTACGGGACCGGGTGGCCGCGGCCGTCATCCAGAGCCTCGGCGTGGTGATGCTGGCGGCACTGGCCTTCGTGGTCGTCTACACCCTCTGGGAGGGCCGCGAGGCGCTGCCGCACCTGAACTTCTACACGGAGTCGATGGCGGCCGCGGGACCGCTGGAGCCGCTCGGCGTGGGCGGCATCCTGCACGCCATCGTCGGCACACTGTGGCAGATCGGCATCGCGCTGGTGATCTGCATCCCGGCCGGGCTCGTCTGCGCGGTCTTCCTGAACGAGATCCCGGGCCGCTTCAGCTGGTTCGTGCGCACCATCGTCGAGGCGATGACCGCGCTGCCGTCCATCGTGGCCGGCCTGTTCATCTACGCGACCTTCATCCTGGCCCTCGGCTTCGACCGCTCCGGCCTCGCCGCCGCGCTCGCCATCTCCGTGATGATGCTGCCGATCATCATCCGCGCCGCGGACGTGGTGATCCGGCTGGTCCCCGGCACGCTGCGGGAGGCGTCGTACGCGCTCGGCACCTCGCGCTGGCGCACGGTCTGGCACGTGGTGCTGCCGACCTCCCGCTCCGGTCTGACGACGGCGGTCATCCTCGGCACGGCGCGCGGTGTGGGCGAGACCTCGCCGGTGCTGCTGACGGCCGGTTACACCGCCGAGCTGAACACCAACCCGCTCCAGGACCCGATGGTCTCGCTGCCGCTCGCGGCCTTCGAACTCGTCAAGTCCCCCGAAGCGAGCTACATCGCCCGCGGCTTCGGCACCGCGGCGGTCCTGCTGGTGCTGGTGCTGATCCTGTTCGTCCTCGCCCGCTTCTTCGGCGGCCGCGGGCCGGGCCGTCTGACCCGCCGCCAGGAACACCGCCGCGTCCGGGCCTCCCGCCGCGACGCCAGGCGCTTCGCCTCGTACGCCCACACCACCTCCGTCCC
This sequence comes from Streptomyces sp. NPDC047706, assembly GCF_043204795.1. Classification (NCBI taxonomy): domain Bacteria; kingdom Bacillati; phylum Actinomycetota; class Actinomycetes; order Kitasatosporales; family Streptomycetaceae; genus Streptomyces; species Streptomyces sp. NPDC047706. Next base: position 272,207 of record NZ_JBIDCW010000007.1, read on the forward strand.
GCCGTCAGCCGGTAACGCACCGACGAGGAGCACCCCGTGAAATCCGCACCTGTCCGACGTCCACGCGCCCTGCGCGTGTACCAGGCGCTGGCGCTGTTCGTCGCCTTGGTCTGCGCGCTGCCGGCCCTCGACCCGCCGAAGGCGGAGGCCGCCACCTACACCAAGATCAGCGGCTCCGGCTCGACGTGGAGCGCCAACGCCATCGAGCAGTGGCGCCGCAACGTCCGCCAGCAGGGCATGACGGTGAACTACGCGTCGGTCGGCTCGACGATCGGCCGCAACCAGTTCCGCGACGGCACCTCCGACTTCGGTGTCTCCGAGATCCCCTACGGCCTGAACGACCTCGGCAACGTCGACTCGCCGCCGTCGCGCAAGTACGCGTACATGCCGATCGTCGCCGGTGGCACCTCGTTCATGTACAACCTGAAGATCGGCGGCCGGCGGGTCACCAACCTCCGGCTGTCGGGCGACGTCATCACCAAGATCTTCACCGGCAGGATCACGATGTGGAACGCGCCGGAGATCAGGACCGACAACCCCGAGCTGAACCTGCCGGCCCGCCGCATCGTCCCCGTGGTCCGCTCCGACGGCTCGGGTACGACCGCGCAGTTCACGCTGTGGATGTCGAAGCAGTACGGCTCGCTGTGGAACGACTACTGCCGCCGCGCCGGCAAGCAGACGCCCTGCGGCCTGACGTCGTACTTCCCGAACATCCCGGGCTCCGGTTTCGTCTCCCAGTCCACCTCGCTCGGCGTCGCGGGCTACACCCGCCAGCCGCAGGCCGAGGGCGCGATCACGTACGTCGAGTACTCCTACGCGCGCAACGCCGGCTTCCCCGTGGTCAAGGTCCTGAACAGGTCGGGCTACTACGTCGAGCCGACCGCCTCCAGCGTGGCGGTGGCGCTGACCAAGGCGAGGATCAACAACGACCCGCGCTCGGCGACCTATCTGACCCAGAACCTGGACAGCGTGTACACGTTCGGCGACCGCCGCACGTACCCCCTCTCCAGCTACAGCTACATGATCATCCCCACCAGGGAGGAGGCGGGCTTCACCAAGGCCAAGGGCCGGACGCTGAGCGCCTTCAACAACTACTTCCTCTGCGAGGGCCAGCAGCAGGCCGACCGGCTCGGCTACTCGCCGCTGCCGAAGAACCTGGTCGAGGCCGGCATGGAGCAGACGCGGAAGATCCCCGGCGCCGAGACCGGCAACATCGACATCAACAGGTGCAACAACCCGACGTTCTCCGGCGGACGCAACACGCTGATCGAGAACGCGCCCTATCCGAAGGACTGTGACAAGAAGGGCTCGGACCAGTGCGCCACCGGTACCGGCGGCGCCCCGCAGCCCACCACGCAGACCGGCGGCACCTCCAGCGGTGGCTCCAGCACGGGCGGCAGCGGAGGCCCGACCGGCGGCAGCGGCGCGACCGGCGGGTCCGGCGCGACGGGCGGGTCCGGCGCGACGGGCGGGTCCGGCTCGACGGGCTCGGGCGGTGCCACGGGCGGCTCCGACGGCGGCGGCACCGGCGGCACGGCCGGGACGACCGGGTCGACCGGCGGCACGGTCGTCGACCCGGACACCGGTGAGGTCCTCGGCGCCGACCAGACGGCCGGAGACAGCTCCGTGGCGGCCAGCCCGGTGTCCCTGGGCACCGGGGACTTGCTGGGCCTGCGGACGGCTCTGATGGCACTGTCCGCGGCGCTGCTGATCGGTGTGGTGGTCGGGCCTCCGGTGCTCGCGCGGGCCATGGGCGGCAGGGCTCGCCGGAAGGGGGGTTCGGCATGACCGCCGTACTGACGCGGCGTCGGCCGCGGATTCTGATCGCGGCGGGGTGTCTGCTGGCCGCGCTGGTGGTGGCCTTGCTGCCGGTGCCTCCGGGCACCCAGCCGGCGGTCGCGGCGGAAAGGGACTCCTCGGCGGTGACCAAGTCGGGGGCGAAGGGGAAGTACGACGACTTCTCCGACCTGAAGGTGACGGTCGACCAGACCGAGGGGCTCCGGTCTCAGGGAGTGAGGGTCAGCTGGGAGGGCGGCGGGCAGACCCTGCCGGGCGGCGGTCAGTTCAACATCAACTATGTGCAGATCATGCAGTGCTGGGGCGACGATCCTGCCGGCCCGGAGCCCGAGCAGTGTGTGTACGGCGGGTCCGGGGCCGTGGTGGCGGACGGACAGGGCCGGGTGCTCAACCCGGCACTGGATCCGGCCGAGGAGTCCAGGAGCTTCGTGCCGTTCCGGCCGGCCAACGGTGGACCCGCCACGACGGAGGCCTTCGACTACACCTACTTCGGGCCGCTGGACACCAACGAGCAGCAGGCCAACCTGACGTTCGCGAACGGAACCGGCGAGACGGTGTTCGAGATGCAGGACGGCATCCAGGCCGACTACCTCGGATGCGGTGTGAACACGGCACCCGAGGGGAGGCCGGCTGCTCCGCGCCCTTGCTGGCTGGTGGTCGTGCCGCGTGGTTCCCACGAGGCGAACGGCCAGGAAATCACCCAGCCCACGAACAGCAGACTCCTCACCTCCCCGCTCTCCGCCACGAACTGGGCTCACAGGATCGTCTTCCCCCTGGACTTCCTCCAGGTCGACCAGTTCTGCCCCGAGGGTCAGCCGGAACAGCCGACGGTCGGCTCCGAGCTGATGACCGACGCGGTCACGTCCTGGCAGCCGCGGCTGTGCACCTCGACGGACAGCACGTTCGGCTTCACCTCGGCCGCCGAGGAGCAGACCAGGAGCCAGGTGCTGAGCACGTCGGCCGAGACGCCCACGCTGGGCTTCACCGTCGATCCCGTGGAGCAGGCGGAGGGCGGGCCGGCGATCGTCCACGCGCCGGTCGCCGTCTCCGGGCTGGCCTTCGCGTTCTTCGTCGAGGGGCCGGACGGTGTGGTCCGCGACATGCGGCTCACACCGCGGCTTGTGGCCAAGATGCTCACCCATTCCTATCGGAACGATGTTTCCCTGGCTCCCAGTCCGGAGCACATCAAGGACAATCCACTTGACTACACCGAGGATCCGGAGTTCACAGAGCTGAATCCTGATTTTCCCCCGGTTCCCGGGTCCCCCATGAGTTTGATGGCGCCCATCGGGAACTCCGACACGGCGCGGCTGATATGGAACTGGCTTCAGTCGGACCCGGAGGCCCGTGACTTTCTGGCGGGAAAGGCGGACCCGAACGGGATGAAAGTGAACCCCTATTTCGGTGAACTGGAACTCGACGAGAACTCCACTTTCAACGAGTACCCGAAGGTGGACCCGAGCGAGGGAATCGCGACGGGCTTCGGAGGCGCCAGCCTGCCCTACACCCTCCTGGACATCGCCCCCTACACGGCCGACCTGCACGACGGGGCGGTGCGGGCTCGCCGCGGGAACAACAACAGGACGATCCAGTGGCAGGCGGGAGGGAACGGCACACCCGACAAACTCGTCAACGACCCCCCGTTGCCCGGTAGCCGCGCGGTCATGGCGATCGTCGACGTCCCCTCGGCGGAACGCTACGGACTGCCCGTGGCCGGTCTGCGCAACGCGGACGGGGAGTTCGTCAAGCCGTCGACGGACACTCTCCTGGCCGGCGTCGACACCATGCAGCCGTCGTCCCTCGACGCCGGTGTGCTCGAGCCCGATCCGGCACGTGCCAAGGGCGAGGCCTATCCGCTGACCGCGGTGACCTACGCCGCCGCGTCCGTCGACCAGGACGCCGGGGCCCGCGAGGCCTACGCGGAGTTCATCAGGTATGCCGCCGGTCCGGGCCAGACGCCGGGCCTGTCGGCCGGAGAACTGCCCCACGGCTACGCTCCGCTGCCCGCCGAGCTGCGCACGCGCGCCGAAGCCGCCGCCGACGACCTGGAGCGCGGAGCCGTCTCCGACACCCCTTCCGGCGAACCGGACCCGGACGATCCGGACGGTGGCGGGACAGGTCTCGCCGACGGTGCCGCAGGGGACTCCTCCGGTGCCGGTACTGGAGGAACGGCATCGGGAGCGGGTGGCGAAGCCGGCGGCAGCGCGGAGCCGTCGGCGTCTGGGCCGGCCGCCGTGAACGCTTCGGCGGCGCCTTCCCCGGGGCCTCAGCAAAACGTCGCGGAAACCAGGGGTGGATTCACTCCCGGGGAGATTATGGGAGTCATTCGATGGGTTCTTGTCGGCGTTCTCGTCCTCGGTGGAGCGGCCGGGCTTTCGGGCCCGGTAATGCTGCGACTCGCCCATCGGCGGACTCCCTAGGAGACACCTAGGAAGCCTGCTCGTAACCTTTCCCTCGCTGGGAATTGGTGGCCATTGCCTGGAAAAGTTGGAATTGTATGCGGTGGCCGATCGACGGGTCGGCAGCACGACAATCCGGATTCAGCTTGAACGTCCAGCCTTCGAAATCCGAAACAAGGAGATCAGAAGTGAACGTCAAGTCTCGCGCCAAGGCCGGCGCCGCGGTTCTCGGTGCCGCGGTCATCGGTGTCGGCATCATGTCCACCCCGGCGTCGGCGGACTACACCACTCCGCCGTTCCGCCCGCTGGCGGGTGTCGGTTCCGACACGACGCAGTACGTGATGAACGGCCTTGGCGAGGTCGTGGTGGGCACCGACGGCACCACCAAGCTCGTCGGTTCCTGGAACGCCACCGGTTCCGCCACGATCACCCCGAAGGCCGACGCGCACTGCGCGAACATCGCCCGCCCGAACGGCTCTTCGGCCGGTATCGACAGACTGCTCGCCGACATCAACAACACGTCCCAGTCCGACTGCGCCGACTTCGCCCGTTCGTCGCGGGGCCCGTCGACCGTGGGCTCGACCCTGACCTTCATCCCGTTCGGCAAGGACGCGGTCACCTACGCGACCGACCTGGGCAGCACCCTGCCGACCAACCTGTCCGTCGCGCAGCTGCAGTCCATCTACCGCAACTGCACCTTCGTGGACGGGGGCGTCACCAAGACCGTGTCGAAGGCGCTGCTGCCGCAGGCCGGTTCCGGTACCCGCGCCTACTGGCTGTCGTCCATCGGTGTCACCGAGGCGGAGATCACCACGGCCAAGAACGCCGGCTGCGTCGACGACACGATCCAGGAGCACGACGGCACGGCCCTCGCCAACGGCACCCAGATCATGCCGTACTCGGTCGCCCAGTGGATCGCCCAGGGCAAGGGCTTCGCCGACGTCCCGAACCGCCGCGGTGAGTCGCGTCTGCGCAGCATCGCCGGTGTGGCTCCGACCACTGGTTCGGGCAGCGCGCTGGCCCTGAACCCGAACTTCACCTTCGCCCGCGACGTCTACAACGTCGTCCCGACCGCCAAGCTCGGTGACGCGAACATCGCGCGCGCCTTCGTCGGTGCCAACTCCCAGGTCTGCCAGAACATCAACACCATCAAGAACTACGGCTTCGGTGACCTGAGCGCCGACTCCGCGCCGTCCAACTGCGGTGACACCAGCACCACCGGCAACCGGTAACCGCTGATCGTCAACCGAACCACCGCGTGACGGCCGGGCACCGACCAGGTGCCCGGCCCCACGCGCTGTCCACGAGTCCGTGCAGCCAACAGTCCCCCGGGGGGCCTCCGCAATGACAGTGCTCCAACCCTTCCGAAGGGCGGCCGCGATCCTGGCCGCCTGCGCCGTGCTCGTCTCGGGCGTCGTGGCCCTGGTCGCGTCCCAGTCCCAGCCTGCCCGGGCGGCGTCCGTCGGGGACTTCACCATGGCGTCCGGCGGCGACCTGAGCGATCCCGAGCCGCTCGGCCCGACCCTGGGGATTCCCGCCGCGTGTCCCGACATCACGATCGAGGACATCAACTGGAACAGCCACCTCAACCTCTACCTCGTCAAGGCGGACGGCACCGAGGTCACGGTGCTGAAGGGCATCAGCAACGGCGGGCCGTACACCCAGGCGACCCCGTCGATCTCGCTGACCCCGGCGGACAACCCCGGCATGGAGGTGAACAGCCTCGCCGACATCGTCACCAGTGACGGCACCTACGAGTTGCGTGCCTTCTGCGTCGACAACTACGACTTCGCCAAGCCCTCCGAGGAGATCGTCCCCGGCAACCCGTACTGGACCCAGAAGATCACCGTCGCCGGTGACACGTGGGCGCTGGGCGAGGGCGCGGAGGCGACCAGCACCGAGCTGACGTACAGCCCCTCCGAGGTCGAGCCCGGTCAGACGGTGGAACTCACCGCGACCGTCACCCCGTCCGAGGCGGCCGGGAACGTGACCTTCCTGGACGGCGGCACCCCGCTCGGTGAGGCCGCGATCGCGAACGGCAAGGCCGAACTCACCACTCCCGCTCTGGACGAGGGGCAGCACGACTTCACCGCCCGCTTCGTCCCGGCGGACACCGCCGAGTGGGGCGCCTCCGAGTCCGAGCCGGTCAGGCTGGTCGTCCAGCTGCCCCGGGTGGAGCTCCACAACGCCCAGGGCGAGCGGCTGCCGGATGTCCCGGAGCTGGAGCGCGGTCAGCAGGTCGAGCTCATCGTCCGGCGCTGCACGGCCAACGAGGAGTACACGCTGTCCCTCGACAAGCACGAGGCCGACTTCCCCAGCGCGACAGCCGACCCGAGCGGCACGGTGACCTGGGCATCCCTCACCGTGCCGGAGGACGCGGTCGCCGGTGACAACGCCTGGAAGTGGACCCCGGCGTGCGACGGGGGAGCGAACGCCCAGGCGTCCTTCACCCTCTCCGAGCCCTCCGGCGACCCCAGCGGCGAGCCCTCGGACGACCCGACCGACGACCCCACGGACGACCCGGCCGACGATCCGACCGACGACCCGACCGACGACCCGTCGGGCGACACCTCCGGGACCACGTCCGGGACCACGTCCGGCACGACCGGCGGTGACAGCGGCGGTACCGGCGGCGGTTCCACCGGCGGCAACTCCCCGCAGGGCGGCCTCGCCTCCACCGGCAGCCAGATCGCGCTGTTCTCCGGCATCGGCGCGGTGGTCCTCGTCGCGGCCGGCGTCCTCGCGGTGCGCCTCGGCCGCCGCAACGGGCTGCTGAGCTTCGGCGAGCCCAGGGCCTGACGGCACCCGGAGCACGGGCGGCGGGACAACACCCCGCCGCCCGCGCCTCCGTCCCCACCCCCGACACCTCTTCACAGGAGCGCACCCAGTGACCGTGCTGTCCCCGCCCCCGCCGGCCGTGGCGCCGCCGGCAGCGGCGTCCTCACCCGAGCCCGAGCCCGCCGCCGGGCCGCCGCGGGCCGAACGCGCCGGCTTCGCGTTCGCCGGGGTCGCGCTGTGCCTGCTCGCCGCGCTGCTGCTCGGCTTCGCCGCCAACCTGACGATCGTCGGCCACCTCCAGCACGCCCGCGACCAGCAGACGGCGTACGACGAGCTCCGCCGCCAACTCGCGCTCGGCGTCGCCCCGGTGGGCCAGCAGACCTACGAGGGCGAGCTGCTGGAGCCCGGCGCACCGGTGGCGCTCCTGCGTATCCCCACGCTGGGCCTGAAGGAGGTCGTCGCCGAGGGAACCACCTCCGGCGTGCTGATGTCGGGCCCCGGCCACCGCCGGGACACCCCGCTGCCGGGACAGGCCGGCACCAGCGTGATCATGGGCCGCCAGTGGGCGTACGGCAGCCCGTTCAACGACCTGCACCAGCTGCCGCCCGGCACGGAGATCCGGGTGACCACGGGGCAGGGCACGGCCACCTACGAGGTCTCGGCCGTCCGCCGTGAGGGCGATCCGCTGCCGCCCGCCCTCGAGGAGGGCGAGGGCAGGCTCACCCTCATCACCGCCGAGGGCGGGCCCTACACCCCGTCCGGCACACTCCGCGTCGACGCGGAGCTGACCAGCGACGTGATGCCCGCCCCGCCGCGCCCGCCGGCGCCCGGCTGGACCGACGAGTCCGAGCAGGCCATGGGCACGGAAGGCGCGGCCTGGCTGTCGGTCTTCCTGTGGTCGCAGGGCCTGCTGATGGCCGCGCTGCTCACCATGGCCGCCTACCGCGCCTGGGGCCGCTGGCAGACGTGGATCGTCGGCGTGCCCGTCCTGGCCGCCTTCGGCCTCGCAGTCTCCGGCGCCGCCGCGCGTCTGCTGCCCAACCTGCTCTGACCGACGAGGAGTTCAGCCCCATGACCGACATGACCGACACCACCTCCACCCTCGTCGACGAGACCCTCGCCCCGACGCAGAAGCTGACCGCGGTGAAGCCGCGCAAGCCGGGCGCGGCGACGGCGGAGAGCGACCCCGCCACCCTGGAGGCCGACGCCATCTCGGCGTGGTTCGGCAACCACAAGGTCCTGGAGCGCGTCTCGCTGACGATGCCGGCGCGCAGGGTGACGGCGCTCATCGGCCCGTCCGGATGCGGCAAGTCGACGTTCCTGCGGATCCTCAACCGCATGCACGAACTGGTCGGCTCCGCCTCCCTGTCCGGCCGGGTGCTCCTCGACGGCGACGACATCTACGACCGCGGCCGCCGCATCACGCACGCCCGCCGCCACATCGGCATGGTCTTCCAGAAGCCGAACCCCTTCCCGGCGATGTCGATCTACGACAACGTCACCGCGGGCCTCAAGCTCGGCGGCATCAAGGCCGGCCGCGACGACAAGGACTGGCTGGTCGAGGAGTGCCTGACCAAGGCGGGCCTGTGGAAGGAGGTCCGCGACCGCCTCCGCCAGCCCGGCGGCGCCCTGTCGGGCGGCCAGCAGCAGCGCCTGTGCATCGCGCGCTCGCTCGCGGTACGCCCGCGCGTACTGCTGATGGACGAGCCCTGCTCGGCCCTGGACCCGACGTCGACGCGTCGCATCGAGGAAACCATCCACGAACTCAAGGAAGAGGTGACGATCGTGATCGTCACCCACAACATGCAGCAGGCGGCCCGCGTCTCCGACCAGTGCGCCTTCTTCCTCGCGGAGCAGGGCACCCCGGGCGTGATCGTCGAACACGGCACCACGGACGCGATGTTCAACAGCCCGCAGGACCCCCGGACCACGGACTACGTGAACGGGCGCTTCGGCTGACCACCGAACGGATCCAGGCGATGGATGGCACCCTCCGCGCAATGCCCCCGGGACGAGCGGGCCGCGCGGTGCCCGTCACGGCGGCACTCCTGACCGTCACCGCCGCTGTGGCCCTCGCCGGCTGTGCCGACCCGGGCCTTGAGGACGAGCCGCTCGCGAACCCGCCCGCGTCCGCCCCGGCGGCCGGGCAGGCCGTGCGCGCCGGGGGCGGGGAGCCCGGGGAGCCCGTGGTCGCCGAGGCTCCCGCCGCGCCCCGTCCGGCCCAGACGCCGGCGGACGGCGCCGCGTCGCCCCCGCCGGCGGGCCAGGGCTCGGGGCCCACGCCGCCCTCCTCATTTCCCAGCCTGAACCGGGCGGCGGCCCGAGTGACGAGCCGACGCCCACCGGGACGCCGAGCGACACCGTCGCGCCGACTCCCGGCGAGAGCCCGTCGCAGACCCCGTCGGACCCCGCCACCGGGCCGTCCGTCCCGTCGGAGACGGCCCGGACCCCGAGCCGTCCACCGAGACCCCGGCGTCCCCCTCACCCGGCGGGACCACCGGGAGCCCTGAGCCCACCTCGTCGGACACCACCGCCCCGGTACCCGGCTGAGCGGACCGCGCACGGACCGGCACCGGGCGGACACGGGGCCGACGGGGCGGACGGGGGCACACGGGGCCCGGCACGGGTTCGGCCGGCTGAACCGCCGCCGAAGTCCGTGCCGGGCCTGCGCTCGGCGTCCCGCGGGGGGTGGCGTCGGTGCGGGACACCTGCGGGCGGATACGTCCAAGGGGGGCGAGGAGCGCAACCGCACTCCCCTCAGCGTGGGACGTGCCGGGGCGGAGCGGACAGCCGGGGGGAGTGCTACAGCCCAACTCCCGGTGAACCGGGGGTCCTGGGCGCTTCGGCGCCCTGGTCCCGGTGCCTCAGATGCCCGCCGCCTCGGACAGGTCCCGCTTGATCGCCGCCAGCAGGTCCGCCGCCTCGGCGCGGGCCGCCGGGAGGCCGGCATGGGCCGTGACGGGCACCACGACCTCCAGGTAGCACTTCAGCTTCGGTTCCGTGCCGCTGGGGCGGACGATGACGCGCGCGCCGTCGAGGGTGTAGCGCAGGCCGTCCGTGGGCGGGAGCTTGTCCGTGCCACGGGTGAGGTCCTCCGCCTTCGTGATCGCCAGGCCCCCGAGGTGCGTGGGCGGCTGCTCGCGCAGGCGGCGCATGGCGTCGGCGATCACCGACAGGTCCTGCACGCGGACCGAGAGCTGGTCGGTGGCGTGCAGGCCGTGCTCCACGGCGAGGTCGTCGAGGAGGTCGGGGAGGGTGCGGCCGTCCGCCTTGAGGACGGAGGCCAGCTCCGTGATCAGCAGGGCCGCAGTGATGCCGTCCTTGTCGCGTACGCCGTCCGGGTCCACGCAGTAGCCGAGGGCCTCCTCGTAGCCGTAGCGCAGGTTCTCGGCGCGGGCGATCCACTTGAAGCCGGTGAGGGTCTCCTCGTGGGCCAGGCCCGCCCGCGCGGCGATGCGGCCGAGGAGGGAGGAGGAGACGATCGACTCGGCGAACGTGCCCTGTGCTCCGCGGTTCACCAGGTGGGCGGCGAGGAGGGCGCCGACCTCGTCGCCGCGCAGCATCCGCCAGTCGTCGTTCTCCTTGACGGCCACCGCGCAGCGGTCCGCGTCCGGGTCGTTGGCGATGATCAGGTCGGGGTCGGTCTCCCGGGCCCTGGCGAACGCCAGGTCCATCGCGCCGGGCTCCTCCGGGTTGGGGAAGGCGACCGTGGGGAAGTCCGGGTCGGGCTCGGCCTGCTCGGCGACGAGGGCGGGGGCCGGAAAGCCGGCGCGGTCGAAAGCCGCGAGGAGGGTCTCCTTGCCGACGCCGTGCATGGCCGTGTAGACGGTGCGGGCGGTGCGGGGGGAACCGGCGGCGAGGACGGCGTCCGTGCGGGCCAGGTAGGCGTGCAGGACGGAGTCGTCGAGCGTCTCCCAGCCTTCGGTGGGGCGGAAGACCGTGGTGAGGGAGGGGATCGCGGCGATCTCCGCGGCGATTTCCGTGTCGGCGGGCGGGACGATCTGGGAGCCGTCGCCGAGGTAGACCTTGTAGCCGTTGTCGCGGGGCGGGTTGTGGCTGGCGGTGACCTCCACGCCGGCGACCGCGCCGAGGTGCCTGATGGCGAAGGCGAGGACGGGCGTGGGCAGGGGGCGGGGGAGGACGGCCGCGCGGAGCCCGGCGCCGGTCATGACGGAGGCGGTGTCGCGGGCGAAGTCGGCGGACTTGTGGCGGGCGTCGTAGCCGATGACGACCAGGCCGCCCTCGTGGCCCTGCTTCTTGAGGTACGCGGCGAGGCCGGCGGCGGCACGGATGACGACCGTGCGGTTCATGCGCAGGGGGCCGGCGCCGAGTTCGCCGCGGAGGCCGGCGGTGCCGAACTGCAGGGTGCCGCCGAAGCGGGCGGCGAGCTCGGTGACGTCCTTGGTGTCGATCAGGCGGGCGAGTTCGGCGCGGGTCTCCGGGTCGGGGTCCTCGGTGAGCCATGCCTGAGCCTGTGCGAGGAGGTCGTCTTGCACGGTCGGTCAGCCTCTCGTCGTGTGTGGTGCGGGGTGCCTGCGGCGGCCTGTGCAGGGGGTCGTGCCGGTGCGCTGTCTGTGGCGGTCTGTTCAGGTGGCGGTGTGGTGTGTGCGGCGGTCTGCGGCGGGGGTGGCCGCGGCGGCCTGTGTGGGTGGTGCGGGTGTGGTGCCCGTGGCGGTGGTGCGGGTGCGCCTGCGGCGGCCTGTGCGGGGTCGTGGGGCCTGTTGTAGCGCCTGCGGTGCGTGCCGTGTCGTGTCGCGCCCGCGCCGGGCGTGTCCATCCTCTGTACGGCGCGGAATCGGTCTTTGACCAACTCGCCCGTGTCGACGCGCCGACCGCCGCGGGCGGACACACCCCCGACGCGGCCCCTTCCCGCCGTGGGCGGCCTTCCCCTCGTGCGCCCCGGCGGAAAGCCGTCCCGCCGTGGGCGGCTGTCCGTGGGCGGGCGGACTACAGGCGGTCCAGGACCTGGGTCAGGAGGGAGCCCATGCGGGTGGCGGAGTCGCGGCCCGCCTGGAGGACCTCCTCGTGGTTGAGGGGCTCTCCGGTCATCCCGGCGGCGAGGTTCGTGACCAGGGAGATGCCGAGGACCTCCGCGCCCGCCTCGCGTGCCGCGATGGCTTCCAGGACCGTCGACATGCCCACCAGGTCCGCGCCGATCACGCGGGCCATCCGGATCTCGGCCGGCGTCTCGTAGTGCGGGCCGGGGAACTGGGCGTAGACGCCCTCCTCCAGGGTGGGGTCGACCTCCTTGCACAGGGCCCGCAGGCGCGGGGAGTACAGGTCGGTGAGGTCGACGAAGTTGGCGCCGACGATGGGGGAGGTGGCGGTGAGGTTGATGTGGTCGCTGATCAGCACCGGCTGGCCGGGGCGCATGCCCTCCCGCAGGCCGCCGCAGCCGTTGGTGAGGACGACGGTCTTGCAGCCGGCGGCGACGGCGGTGCGGACGCCGTGCGCGACGGCGGCGACGCCGCGGCCCTCGTAGTAGTGCGTGCGGCCGAGGAAGACCAGGGCGCGCTTGTCGCCGATCCGGTACGAGCGGATCTTGCCGCCGTGCCCGGCGACCGCCGGCGGCGGGAACCCGGGCAGGTCGGTGACCTGGAACTCGGCCTCGGGGGCGCCCAGCGCGTCCACGGCCGGTGCCCAGCCGGAGCCCATCACGAGGGCGACGTCGTGGGACTCGGCGCCGGTGAGCTCGCGCAGGCGGGCGGCGGCGGCGTCGGCGGCGGCGTACGGGTCGCCCTGGATGTCGTCCGGAAGAAGAGATGCGTTCACGCGGAAGAGGGTAGCCGGTCTGGTCCTACGCGCGTAGATGACAGAGGTCACGGGATTGCGATCGTTGTCTTGTCGTTTCCGACGACAGGGGTCGGCCCGGTCATTCGTCGGTGACGAGGACGTCCTTGTCGTTGAAGACCTCGACGATGAAGATCAGCAGCCGGCCACGGCTGACCGTGTACTCCACGATGATGTTCTGTGTGAGCCGGATCGTACGGTCGTCGCCGGTCGAGCTTATGGGGCGCGACACCGGCAGGAAGGGGTCGCGGGCCAGCAGGGCGATGCCCTTGTCGAAGGCGCCGCGCTGCCGGTCGTCGAGCCGGTCACGGGCCTCGGCCGCCTGCACCGTGAAGTAGACGTCGTACGTGGTGGGGGACATGTGATCTCCCGTGGGCGTCGGTCCTCCAAGTCTAGGAGGCCGGGGCCGGGGTCAGCAGGGTCTCTTGCGGAGCTCCATCACGTAGTCGTGCGGGGCGCCCGCCGATTCCGCGGCGTCCGCGATCTCGCCCAGGTAGCGGGCCGAGGGGAGACCGCCCTCGTAGCCGTTGAGGACGTAGACCCAGACGCCCTCCTCACCTTCGAGGGTGTGGACGCGGACGCGCATGCGGCGGTAGACGCCGAGGCCGACGCCGACCCATCGGTCGAGTGACTCCTCGTCCAGGGGTGCGATGTCGTAGAGGGCGACGAAGACCTGGGATCCGGGGGACTCGACGATTGTCGAGAGCGCCCCCTCCCAGCCCATGTGCTCGCCGCCGAACGTCAGCCGCCAGCCGTTCATCCACCCCGTGGCCCGCATCGGCGAGTGGGGGGCGCGGCGGGACATCAGCCGCGCGTCGAGGTTGCCGGCGTAGGCGGCGTAGAGCGACATGGGTCGAGGGTACGGCAGACGACCGGCGCGTCACTTCCGTGCCAGGGGTACCTGTGGTAGCTCGGGCAGCCCCCCGGGGCAGTCGCACATTGAAGGGTGCGGGACAATGGAGTACGTGACTCGGATCGTGATCATCGGTGGCGGACCCGGCGGATACGAGGCGGCGCTGGTCGCCGCCCAGCTCGGGGCGGAGGTGACCGTCGTCGACTGCGACGGTCTGGGCGGAGCGTCGGTGCTGACCGACTGCGTGCCGTCGAAGACCCTGATCGCCACGGCCGAGGTGATGACCACCTTCGACTCCTCGTACGAGGAGCTGGGCATCATCGTCGCCGACGACACGCCGCACATCGAGCAGGCCGCCCGCGTGGTCGGCGTCGACCTCGGCAAGGTCAACCGGCGGGTGAAGCGGCTCGCGCTCGCCCAGTCGCACGACATCACCGCCGCGGTGACACGGGCCGGCGCGCGGGTGATGCGCGGGCGTGGGCGGCTGGAGGGCATGCAGGCGCTCGACGGGTCGCGCAAGGTGGTCGTCCGGGCCGCGGACGGCAGTGAGGAGACGCTCGCCGCGGACGCCGTGCTCATCGCCACCGGCGGGCACCCGCGTGAGCTGCCCGACGCCAGGCCCGACGGCGAGCGGATCCTGAACTGGACCCAGGTCTACGACCTCGACGAGCTCCCCGAGGAGCTGATCGTGGTCGGGTCGGGTGTGACCGGTGCCGAGTTCGCGGGCGCCTACCAGGCGCTCGGGTCCAAGGTCACGCTGGTCTCCTCCCGGGACCGGGTGCTGCCGGGCGAGGACCCGGACGCGGCCGCCGTGCTGGAGGACGTCTTCCGGCGGCGCGGCATGAACGTGATGGCGCGCTCCCGGGCCGCCTCCGCCAAGCGGGTCGGCGACCGGGTCGAGGTCACCCTCTCCGACGGCCGGGTCATCACCGGGTCGCACTGCCTGATGGCCGTCGGCGCCATCCCGAACACCGAGGGCATGGGGCTGGAGGAGGCCGGGGTCCGGCTCAAGGACTCCGGGCACATCTGGACCGACAAGGTCTCGCGCACGAGCGCCCCCGGTGTCTACGCCGCCGGTGACGTCACGGGGATCTTCGCCCTGGCGTCGGTCGCCGCCATGCAGGGCCGCATCGCCATGTACCACTTCCTCGGCGACGCGGTGGCCCCGCTGAACCTCAAGACGGTCTCGTCCAACGTCTTCACCGACCCCGAGATCGCCACCGTCGGCTACACCCAGGCCGACGTCGACGGCGGTGTCATCGACGCCCGGGTGGTGAAGCTGCCGCTGCTGCGCAACCCGCGCGCCAAGATGCAGGGCATCCGGGACGGCTTCGTCAAGATCTTCTGCCGTCCGGGTACGGGGATCGTGGTCGGCGGTGTGGTGGTGGCGCCGCGCGCGTCCGAACTCATCCATCCGATCTCGATCGCCGTCGACAACAATCTGACGGTCGAACAGATCGCGAACGCTTTCACCGTTTACCCCTCCCTTTCGGGGTCGATCGCGGAGGTGGCCCGCCAGCTCCAGACCCGGAAGGCGACCGGCGAGGGCTGACCGTCCGGGCGGCCGAAAGTGACTCCTCGCTGGTCACGGGGAGTTGCCGACCATGCGTTCGGCATAGGCGGCACGAGTAGGCCCCTATACCACTTCCCGATGACGTGTGCGAACAACTTCTGTTATTCGGCGCAAACTGCTGAAAGCAGACGGTCGTTGGGGTTACTGTCAGTTTCGTGTTCGCTGCAGAACGTCGCCAGTTGATCCTCGAAATGGTGCGCGCCAACGGGGCCGTGTCGCTCCGTGAGCTCGCCCGCGTCGTCCAGACCTCCGAAGTGACCGTACGGCGGGACGTGCGCGCACTGGAGGCAGAAGGACTCCTAGACCGCCGGCACGGCGGTGCGGTATTGCCGGGCGGATTCACGCGGGAATCCGGCTTTCCGCAGAAGTCGCATCTCGCGACCGCCGAGAAGACCGCCATCGCCGACCTCGCCGCGAACTTCGTGCAGGAGGGCGAGGCGATCGTGGTCGGGGCCGGTACGACGACTCAGGAGCTGGCCCGCCGGCTCGCCCGGGTCCCCGGCCTGACCGTCGTCACCAACTCCCTGCTCGTGGCGCAGGCCCTGGCCCACGCCAACCGGGTGGAGGTCGTGATGACCGGCGGTACGCTCCGCGGCTCCAACTACGCCCTCGTGGGGTCGGGCGCCGAACAGTCCCTCCAGGGGCTGCGGGTGTCCCGGGCCTTCCTCTCCGGTAGCGGCCTGACCGCCGAACGCGGTCTGTCCACGTCCAACATGCTCTCCGCGTCCGTGGACCGGGCCCTCGTCCAGGCCGCCGCCGAGGTCGTGGTCCTCGCGGACCACACCAAACTCGGTACGGACACGATGTTCCAGACCGTCCCGACCGATGTGATCACCCGCCTCGTGACGGACGAGCCGCCGGTCCACGACGACCGTGCCGCCACGGAGCTGCAGGCGCTCGCCGACCAGGGCGTCCAGATCGCCGTGGCCGGCACGGGGGCCCCGGGAAACTCCGGTGACGCGGGCGGTGAGGGCACCCCGGCACGCCGGCAGCGCCGGGACGTACCTCTCCCGGGCCCCCGCCGTGGCCAGGTCCCGGGCGCCGGGTCGCCCCTGCGCACCGCGGCCGTGCTCGGCGAGCAGTCACCGGGCGGGGAGCGGGCCAGGGTGGCCGATCTGCGGCGCCGGTGACGGGCCGCGCTCCGCGCCGGGGCGGGCGGTCCTGAGGCAGGCCGTCAGGTCTCTCCTCGGCGTGTCACGAGCGGCTGTCAGGGGGACGGTGCCTACCCGCCGCGCCCTCGCCCTGGTACGCCCCGGACCAGGGCACCGGCTCCCCCCACGCCCCCCACGGGAAACGAAGCGCCCGGCGGACGTCGAAAGACGGTCCGCCGGGCGCTCGCAATGCGGTACGACCACTCAGTCCTTGATCTCGCAGATCAGCGCGCCCGACGTGATCGACGCGCCGACGTCCGCGGTCAGGCCCTTGATGGTGCCCGACTTGTGCGCGTTGAGAGGCTGCTCCATCTTCATGGCCTCCAGGACGACGATCAGGTCGCCCTCCTTGACGGCCTGACCCTCCTCCACGGCGATCTTGACGATGGTGCCCTGCATCGGCGAGGCGAGGGTGTCGCCGGAAGCGACGGGGCCGGACTTCTTGGCGGCCCGGCGCTTCGGCTTGGCGCCGGCGGCGAGGCCGGTGCGGGCCAGCGACATGCCCAGGGAGGACGGGAGGGAGACCTCCAGCCGCTTGCCGCCGACCTCGACGACGACGGTCTCGCGGTCCAGCTCCTCCTCGGCCTCCGTGTCCGCGGGGGCGGTGAAGGGTTTGATGTCGTTGACGAACTCGGTCTCGATCCAGCGGGTGTGGACCGTGAAGGGGCTGGTGGAGCCGGTCAGTTCGGGGGCGAACGCCGGGTCCTTGACGACCGCTCGGTGGAAGGGGATGGCGGTGGCCATGCCGTCGACCTGGAACTCCTCCAGGGCGCGGGCGGCCCGCTGGAGGGCCTCGGCGCGGGTGCGGCCGGTGACGATCAGCTTGGCGAGCAGGGAGTCCCAGGCGGGGCCGATCACGCTGCCGGACTCGACACCGGCGTCCAGGCGGACGCCGGGGCCGGACGGCGCGGCGAACGTGGTGACGGTGCCGGGGGCGGGCAGGAAACCCCGGCCGGGGTCCTCGCCGTTGATGCGGAACTCGAAGGAGTGGCCGCGCAGCGGCGGGTCGTCGTAGCCGAGGGCCTCGCCGTCGGCGATGCGGAACATCTCGCGGACCAGGTCGATGCCCGCGACCTCTTCGGTGACGGGGTGTTCGACCTGGAGGCGGGTGTTGACCTCCAGGAAGGAGATGGTGCCGTCGAGGCCGACGAGGAACTCG